>JAHDDB010000011.1:0-24669 GCA_020629575.1 Caedibacter sp.
TCAGCTTGATTAAAATCCTGATAAACAACCTCGAATAAGTTGATTACTCTCAAATGTATGGCTTCGACTGGCGCTCAGCCAACGTATTATGATTAAGCAATATCCCACCCGTTCCCTGAGCTGCGTCGAAGGGAGTGTATGGCTTCGACTGACGCTCAGTCAACGGCTTAAGTAAATATGGCTTCGACTGACGCTCTGCTGACGTTAAATGGTAATCGTAATTGATAACCCACAAGGCTGATTATTTTTAGCTTCAATACGGCCACCATGGCTTTCAATGATGTCTTTGGCGATAGACAGCCCAAGACCGTTGCCTTTAGAGGAGGAGTTATCCCCTTGTTGAAAGGGCAGAAAAATATTGACTAATTGCTCAGGTGGCACGCCTGGTCCATCATCACTGATTTCAATGGTGAGCGTATCTTTGTATTGTGTGAGTCGCACGCGCACTTTGCTGCCATATTTTAGGGCATCATTAATGATGTTTGTTAGCGCTCGCTCAATTTCCACTTGTGAGCCGTGAATAAAGTAACGGTCATAAATGGCAGAGATTTGAATACGTTTAGGATTGTGTGATTGATAGTCCTGAACAATTTCAGTGACAATTTGGCATAAATCAATGGTGCTTTTAGGGTGTGATAAATGTTTTTGCTTTGCGTAATCAATCGTATTTTTTAATATAAGATCGATATCATCAATTTGCTCAAAAATGCGCTCTCTCAATCCTGCATCTTCGATTTGATATAGCATAAGATCAATGCGTGTGAGCGGTGTCCTGATATCATGTGCCAAGGTTGCCATGGTTTTCATTTTGACTTCATTCAATGTCTGGATCTTAGCGATTAAGCTGTCGATATATTGTGCAGATTTATGCAAGAGATGTAAGCTTGATTGTGTGAAAAAATTACCACGAATGGCAGGTAAGTTTAGTTGATGTCTTTGCTCAAGTTCAAACAGCCTATTCATCGCAAGAAGTAACTTTCGCCCATTAATCAGATAAATAAGTAAATAAAGCATAACCAATAGTTGTAACAATACGAATGCTGTGGCAAACCACGGAAAGCTAATCGCAGGCAAATAGACAATAATCCATTCTTTCAATTGATTTGAGTAAATCGAGATAATGTTATTGCGCCAGAAACGAATATTACTAAGCGCGTGGTTCACTTGTTGTGAGTTAATTTGTAGATCATGGCTATAAATATAATCAGAGCTGATTTGTGGCTTATCTGCAATCCTAATCATTACACGATTATTACTAAAGCGCGGGATAATGCTTTTTAGATATTTTTCTTCTTTGATGGACAGTTTCAAGTGATCGATTTCAGTAATCAAATTAATTAAGTTAGTCGCTTCAACGCGCTGATCTTCATTGTGATCAATATACGTGTTGGTGTAGAAATAACTAATCAGTACGATATTGATAATAAAGGCAATGAATAAAAGCAAATTAAAACGTAATCTAGACTTCAAGTTTGGTGATTTTCTTCTAAGCTTCATCATCGGTTAAATAATCATGATGTTGCTTTTTAAACTATAACCAATACCACGAATCGAAACGATTAGATTATCACTGTCAATGCTTTCAAGCTTTTGACGTAAGCGAGAAATTAAGGTTGAAATAATCCGGTCATCGGCAGCAATCGGGCGATTATAAATCACTTGCGCGATATCATGTTGCGACTTTGCTTCACTATGATTGTCATTGAGATAACTTAACAAGAGATATTCATTTTTGTTAATACTAATACTTTGCTCAGTATCATGGCGTGAGAGTGTGAAGCTTTTACTGTCAATGCGCCAGATACTTTTCTCAGTGTGTGTCTTAGGCTTGTAAGCAATCGAGAGAATATTGCGAACCTTGGCAATCAATAGTCGGGTATTAAACGGTTTATGCATGAAGTGCAAGGCGCCAAGTTCATAAGATAGGATTTCATCGATCTCATCATCAGATGCGGTAATGATAATAATCGGAATATTGAGCGATTCACAGATTCTGCGGCAATAGTATTTGCCATTTTCAAACCCAGGCATATTTAAATCAAGAATCATCAAATCAGCAGCAAAAGATCTGAGAATTTCATCGGCTTCAGGCGGGTTTGCTGCGTGTTGTACGTCGTATTGTTCACGCTCAAGAATATGTTTTAATTCTTGGCGAATGATTAGATCATCATCGACAATGATAATACGTTTTTTTTCAGTATCTTGCATGGGCTTGGTACTTCAGTACAATAATTGCCGATAATTATAGCAGAATAAAATAAAGAATATGACGGTGAATAATGATTAACTGAAACTAACTGAGTTTATCAGTGGCGACATGATAATCAGGGTCTTCAAGTACATTGACTTCAACAAGGTTTCCTGCTTTGCCTAATAGCTCCTTACATTCTAGGCTTAAATGTCTTAAATGTAAGTTTTTGCCAAGGTTACTATAACATTTGGCAACGTAAGCAATGGCATCAATGGCGGAGTGGTCACTAACACGTGAGTATTTGAAATCAATAATAACTTCACTGGGATCATCCGCGGGGGCGAAGAGGCTTTTAAAGCGCGTGCTTGAGCTGAAGAACAAAGGGCCATGCAGAATATACTCTTTGCTGCCATCCGTATTGATTTTGGTTTCGGCATAGATGTTTTTTGCAGTTTGCCAGGCAAAGACAAGGGACGCTAAGATCACACCAACAATAACAGCAATTGCAAGGTCTGTCATTACAGTGACAACGGTTACGACAATAATGATGAATGCATCGTGTAAAGGAATCTTGCGAATGAATTTGAAACTTGCCCATTCAAAGGTCTCAATCACAACCATAAACATTACCCCGACAAGGGCGGCTAGTGGAATGATTTTAATCAGTGGCATGGCGACAACGATAAAAAACAATAAAAACACAGCGGCAGTAATGCCAGATAAGCGTCCGCGCCCGCCAGAGCTGATATTGATCATGCTTTGACCAATCATCGCGCACCCGCCCATGGCTTTGAAAAAACCAGAGATAATATTGCCAGCGCCTTGGGCAATACACTCTTTGTTACCACGACCACGTGTTTTGGTGATTTCATCAATCAGGGTTAATGTCATCAATGATTCAGATAGTCCAATAATAGCCAAAATAAGTGCATAAGGCACAATAATCGTCAGTGCATGCCAAGTAAATGGAATATGTGGAATACTAAAGGCATGACTCACAATGTCTGTGCCAGAACCGATCATATCACCAACATTTAAAATATGATTGCCTGGTAGTGGGATAAACAGGGCAATTATGGTAACAACGATAATGGCCGTTAATGCGGAAGGAATTGCTTTGGTGAATTTGGGTAAGAAATGTGTAATGAGCATAGCGAGTACAACAAGTCCAATCATCACATATAAGTCAATGCCTTGTAACCAAACTTTATGATCTAGTCCAGTTGGCATGTATTTGAATTGTTGTAATTGCGATAAAAAAATGACAATAGCTAGACCATTAACAAAGCCAACCATGACCGACTTAGGTAGCATACGAATAAACTTACCAAAGCCCAAAATTCCAATAACAATCTGAATAATTCCCGTGAGAATTACTGTGGCAAATAGGTAATTCATGCCTGTAATAGGGTCATTAGGAAAAAGCAGCATAATCGAAACCATAACGACTGCCATTGAGCCGGTAGCGCCTGATATCATGCCGGGCCTGCCGCCAAAAACAGCCGTCATAAAGCACATAATAAAGGCTGCATATAAGCCAACAGTGGGATTAACGCCCGCCACTAGAGCAAAGGCGACAGCCTCAGGTATTAGGGCTAAAGCGACCGTTACACCGGATAAAAAGTCCGTCATGTGTTTGCCATCTTGATTGGGCATCAAAAAGCGATTAACGCGTTGTAATAACATAGATATTAAAGATTGATTTTGTTGAAGTTGGCATTCTACTATGATATCCCCCCAATGTCCTTGAATAATTGACTGGATTTTTTAGAGTCGGTAGTGCGTTATGACCCAGCTAATGCGCCGATCGAGCAGGTGATTATCTCAGCTGATATTGCTGCAGTGTCTTTGTTAACAGTAACAGATATTGGTTTAGATAATAACGGTATTTGTGGCATGCACGCGCATGATCTACGCGCTCTTGGTGATAAGTGGCTTAGACAAAAAACAAGTTGCGTACTGAAAGTCCCTTCAATTATTACGCCATTTGACGAGTATAGTTATCTTATTAACCCCTTGCATCAGGACTTTGCGAATATTAAAGAAATTAAGTTAACAGATTTTAGATTTGATAAACGCTTATTGAGATCGTAAGTTAGTTTATGAACGCTTTTTCTCAGCTAATGCATTATTTGATTTTTCAAGCTGTTTGCGATAGTACTCAAGTGTTTGCTCGGATTCACGCTTCAATTGGCGAATTTGTCCATTTAAAAAAGCAATTTGCCCTTCTAAAGCATCACGCAAGTCTGAAATACGCTGCGTTGTTTGCTCTTTGAGTGTTTCAGCATAAATACGTGCTTCTTTAGCGACTTGCTCGGCTGATTCGCGACGTGTTTGCTCCTTGACTAAAGCGGCATATAGCTTACGCACTTTAAGCTCAGGGTTGCTTTCGTTTAAAATCATGCTCCATTCATCAGACATACTGCTAAGGATGTCACTACTTAATGCATGAGAGCTTGTAAGAAGTGCTTGAATTATAGGGTCTTGTGCCTTCATCGTGCTAGTTGTTGCTGACGGTTTATCGCTAACTGCCATTTTTGCTTGAGGCTTTTCTTCAGGAATTTTTGCCGCTTGTATTTTTGCGGTAGCAGTGTTTTCTGGAGCAGGTTGCATAGTATCTTCTGGGCTCTTATGAGTGGTTGCTGGTTGTGCGGCTGTTTGACCAGTTGCACGTTCTTCACGCCATTGTTTTAAAAATTTACTGATAGTCGTCGGACTGCCGCGACCAACGGTATCACGAACATTATTTATGCTAGGAGTAATGCCTTGTGCTTCTAGCTTGGTAATTGCTTCGAGTATATCTTCGTAAGAAATGCCTGGACGAGCCATGGTTTGTTATATCCTTAATCGAGTAATTGATTTAACGAAAGTTTAAAGAGAGTTTATATCTACAATCCATGGCGATTATAGCAAGATATTCAATTGCGTCAAACATAAGATAGGCGTCAAGCATATATTTTGTTATGATAAGGCGCGAATTTAATGTAGCAATCACTGATTGATATCCACAATATAAGAGGACATAAGCATGAGCTCAACAAAGCTAATTTATACCCATACAGATGAAGCGCCAATGCTGGCAACTTATTCATTGTTACCGATTATTGAAGCGTTTACTAAGCCTTGCGGTATAGAGGTTGAAACAAAAGACATCTCACTTGCAGCAAGAGTACTGGCGCATTTCCCAGAGTCATTAACAAAAGAACAACGTCATGAAGATGAGTTAGCTATTTTAGGTGAGTTAGCTAAAACACCAAATGCCAATATCATCAAACTGCCAAATATCAGTGCATCAATCCCGCAATTGCAAGCGGCAATTGCTGAGTTGCAAGCACAGGGATATCCGATCCCTGACTACCCAGTTGATGCCAAAACAGCTGAAGAAAAAGAAACAAAAGCGCGTTATGCTAAAGTGCTAGGCAGTGCTGTTAATCCGGTATTGCGTGAAGGCAATTCAGATCGCCGTGTTGCTAAGGCGGTAAAAGAATATGCCAAAAAACATCCGCACTCAATGGGTGCATGGGATAAAGGCTCTAAATCACATGTGGCACATATGTCAGGCGATGATTTTTATGGTAGCGAAGTATCAACTGTTGTCACTGATGATATCAAGGTGAGAATTGTATTTACCGATAAAGCAGGCTTAAGTGAAACACTTAAGTCAGATTTTCCATTGTTAAAGGGAGAGGTAATTGATGCCTCTAAAATGTCGGTTAAAGCCCTAAGAGCATTCTTCGCTGAGCAAATTGATCTAGCGCAAAAAGATGACGTATTGCTATCACTACACATGAAAGCAACAATGATGAAAGTATCTGATCCTATTATTTTTGGACATGCAGTGAGTATTTATTACCAAGATGTCTTTAACAAATATGCAGATGTTTTTGCCAAGCTTGGTGTTAAACCCAATAATGGTATTGGCGATGTTTATGCCAAGATTAAGAGCTTACCAGAGTCTGAGCAAGCTGCGATTAAACAAGATCTTGAGAATGTCTATAAGACGCGCGTAGAGCTTGCAATGGTTGATTCTGATAAAGGAATTACCAACTTGCACGTGCCAAATGATGTCATTATTGATGCGTCTATGCCGGCGATGATCCGCTCTTCTGGCAAGATGTGGGGGCGTGATGGCAAATTGCATGATACAAAGGCTATGATTCCTGATCGTTCATATGCTGGTGTTTACCAAGAAACAATTGATTTTTGTAAAGAACATGGCGCTTTTGATCCAACGGCGATGGGTAGTGTTGCCAATGTCGGCTTAATGGCAAAAAAAGCAGAAGAATACGGCTCACATGATAAGACGTTTGAAATCACGGCTGACGGCAAAGTCAGTGTTATCGATGCTAATGGCAATACACTATTATCACATGATGTTGAAAAGGGTGATATTTGGCGTATGTGTCAAACCAAAGATGTTGCGATTGAAGACTGGGTGAAACTTGCAGTATCACGTGCGCGTATCACCAACACACCTGTTGTGTTCTGGCTAGATGATAAGCGTGCGCATGATGCTAATTTGATTGCTAAGGTAAAAACATATCTTAAAAATCATGATACTAATGGTCTTGAAATACATATCATGTCACCTGTTGATGCGACGCGCTTTTCACTTAAAGCAATCAAAGCCGGTAAAGATGTGATCTCAGCAACAGGTAATGTATTGCGTGACTATCTAACCGATTTATTCCCGATATTGGAATTAGGTACTAGTGCTAAGATGTTATCGATTGTGCCATTACTAGCCGGTGGTGGACTGTATGAAACAGGTGCGGGTGGCTCAGCACCTAAGCATGTACAGCAATTAGTAGCAGAGAATCATTTGCGTTGGGATTCATTAGGTGAGTTCCTTGCATTAGCTGCCTCTTTAGATGATTTAGCCAATAAAACAAATGATGGCAAAGTGCGTGTATTAGCCGACGCGCTAGATCAGGCAAATGCTAAGTTCTTGGATGAAAATAAATCACCATCACGTAAAGTAGGTGAGCTTGATAATCGTGGTAGCCATTTTTATCTGGCGATGTACTGGTCTGAGAGTTTAGCTAAGCAAACAAAAGATGCGCAATTAGCTCATGTATTTAAGCCAGTAGCACAAGCGCTTAAAGCTAATGAAGCTCAGATTGTCGCTGAACTTAATAATGCACAAGGTGTGGCCGTTGATATCGGTGGTTATTATCATCCGAATGCGCAGAAAATTGAAAAAATAATGCGCCCAAGTGCCACGCTTAATCAAGTTATCAATAACTTGGCAAAAGAGCCTGTTAACGCTTAATTATTAAAGTTGGCAGAAAATCACGAAATGGGCTTGTGATTTTCTATAAAGGAATTATAATCTCCGCTCATTGGTCGCTTAGCTCAGTCTGGTTAGAGTACTACCTTGACATGGTAGGGGTCACTGGTTCGAGTCCAGTAGCGACCACCATATCCCCTTCTTTTACGGCTTCTTAATAATGATGAAAGGTCTCTTGTGAGAAACCGATTATCTTACATATTTTGGAAATATTGACTAGCTCTTTGGCTAAATGTAGCAAGTAGATTTTATTTTTGATGAAGTCACTGTGTTTTCTGTCATTGTCAGGCTTTATTTTTAGAATCTTTCACAAAATCCATAAAATCAACAATTTTTAAATGCGATTGCCCTGTGAAGACTAAGATAAACACTATAAAATAACAACTAATAAGTATATACTTTAGCGCAATTTTGATGTGATGAATGTGGATAATCGTTAATGCTTAGTTTTCAGGATATTATTTTTAAACTTCAGCAATATTGGGCAGAAAAAGGTTGTATGATCGTGCAGCCATTGGATATGGAAGTAGGTGCAGGCACCTTTCATCCGGCAACTTTTTTAAGAGCAATTGGTCCGGAGAGTTGGAATGCAGCATATGTACAACCATCGCGTCGTCCAACCGATGGCCGCTATGGTGAGAACCCTAATCGTGGGCAGCATTATTATCAATTTCAAGTGGTGATGAAGCCATCACCGAAAGAATTGCAAGAGCTATACTTGGGGTCATTGCGCGTTTTAGGTATTGACCCATTAGAGCATGATATTCGCTTCGTTGAGGATAATTGGGAATCACCTACCTTAGGAGCTTGGGGCTTAGGTTGGGAAGTCTGGGCAAATGGCATGGAAGTGACCCAGTTTACCTATTTCCAACAAGTTGGTGGCTTAGAATGTAAACCTGTTACCGGTGAAATTACTTATGGACTTGAGCGTTTGGCAATGTATCTGCAAAATGTTGATAGTATGTATGATTTACTGTGGACAAATACAGCAATGGGGCCGGTGTATTATCGCGATGTATTTCAACAAAATGAACGCGAGATGTCACAATATAACTTTGAAGAAGCTAATGTTGAGCATCTATTTAGTGAATTTGATTTTCTTGAGAAAGAAAGTGCACGCCTTTTAGAAAAAGGTCTAGCGTTACCTGCCTATGAGATGATGCTTAAGGCGTCACATACTTTTAACTTGCTAGATGCGCGTCATGCAATCTCTGTAACTGAGCGTCAGCGCTATATTCTACGTGTGCGCACATTGTCGCGAGGTGTGGCTGAAGTGTATTACAAAACCCGTGAGGAACTTGGGTTTCCGATTTTAAGTAATGTTTGATTTCTGATGATTCTGGATGTTGTTTATTATGTGATTCCTCATTTAAAGCTAATAAACAATAGACATTTGTGCTTATAAATTTTAAAAATTTATAAATAAAAGGTTGTATTTCGCAAAATCTATTGCTAATTTAACAATTATGTTGTTTAAAACAGATGCAAAGCATTTGTTAGTAAATACCCAAAGATACATAAAAACGCAATAATTTTGGAGATTAATTTATGCTACGTTCACCGGTAATCAGCCTGATCCTGATTATTATTCTGGTCGTCATTGGACGACCGGAAGGTGTGCGGCTATAGCTAAGAAAAGCCAAGATTAGGAAACCCGCATCTTCCAACCAAAAGGAGGATGCGGGTTTTTTTTTGGCTTTTTATTATAAGTTTTGTGATGGGTATATGTAAATAAATTGAAATAAAGAGGTAGGGAGTAGGTATGCAAATAACCGGCGCACAAGCAATTGTTAAAGCACTAATAGAGGAAGGAGCTCGTACTGTTTTTGGCTATCCAGGGGGGGCGATTATGCCAACCTATGATGCTTTGTATGACGCCAAAGACACACTACACCACGTATTGGTGCGTCATGAGCAGGCTGCAATTCATGGTGCGGTTGGCTTTGCGCGTGCAACTGGTGGTGTTGGTGTTGCTATTGCCACCTCGGGACCTGGCGCGACAAATCTAATCACCGGTATAGCAGATGCCCTTATTGACTCTATTCCAGTGGTTTGTATTACTGGTCAGGTATTTAGCAGTCTGTTAGGGTCTGATGCATTTCAAGAAGCGGACATTATTGGCATGACCATTACTGCTACCAAATGGAATTATCAAATCACCGACCCAAATGAAATTCCAAGTGTATTCAAGAAAGCCTTTGAAATTGCTCAAAATGGTCGTCCAGGACCCGTACTCATCGATATTACCAAAGATGCACAAGTGGGTATGATGGAATATATCAGTGCTTATCAAACAGCAAATCAAGATACAGCTAAGCCAAAATGGCTTAAAAAGCCAATGATTAATATGGATAGTGTACACAAGGCATCACAGCTGATTAATTTGGCAAAAAAACCGATTATGATTGCAGGACATGGTGTGATGATCTCTGGCGCTGAAGAGGTATTTATCAAGGTGGCAGAAAAAGCAGATATGCCGGTAGTTAGTACCTTATTAGGTTTATCCTCTTTCCCTGTAGAGCATCCATTATATAAAGGCATGCTGGGTATGCATGGCAATTATGCGGCCAATGTCTTATGCAATGATGCTGATGTCGTTGTCGCTGTGGGCATGCGCTTTGATGATCGGGTTACGGGAGATCTCAAACGTTATTTACCACATGCTAAAGTGATTCATATTGAAATCGATATGGCAGAAATTGATAAAAACGTTAAAGCTGATGTTGCGATTCATGCCGATGCTAAAGAGGCATTAACCGCGCTTTTACCTTTCGTTTGTCAGAACAAACATGATAATTGGCATAAGCGCTTTGTTGAGCACCATACCAAAGAGTATGATGCTGTTATCAAAAATGAGACAAAACCAACTAGTGGTGAGCTAAAAATGGCGGAAGTCGTTGCCCTTTTATCTGAAAAGACGAAAGGTGAAGCCATTATCGTTAGTGATGTTGGTCAACATCAGATGATTGCGGCACGCTATTATCAATTTAAAAATAGTAATAGCCATATTACGTCAGGTGGCTTAGGGACAATGGGGTTTGCGCTGCCTGCAGCCATAGGTGCTAAACTTGGTATTAAAGACCAAAAACAAGTCATTGCCATTGCCGGAGACGGTGGTTTTCAGATGAATATCCAAGAGCTTGCTGTACTTAATCAAGAGGGGATTAATCTTAAGATGATCGTTCTTAATAATGGTTATCTTGGCATGGTAAGACAGTGGCAAGAGCTCTTTTTTGAAGAGCGTTATGCTTATACTAATATCTCATCTCCTGATTTTGTCAAAGTCGCTGAAGCCTATGGCATCCGCGGTAAGCGCGTCGCTGAACGCGCAGATTTAGAGGCTAGTATTCAAGAGATGTTAGATTCACCAAAATCATTCTTTTTAGAGGTGGTGGTTGAGCAGCAAGAAAATGTTTTCCCAATGGTGCCAGCAGGTGCTTCAATCAGTGATACACAACTATCCGTAGGAGGGTAAGATCATGCAACAGAAAATTTACTTTATCTCAATGACAACAGAAAATGCTTTATCTGTTTTACAGCGTATTTCATCGATTTTTTCACGTCATAGAATCAATATTGAGCAGATGAATGTTTTTGAAACTGCCAATAAAGGGGTTTCACATTTTAGTTTGGTGCTGCATTCTAATGATGAAAAAATCCAAAAAGTCGTAAGACAACTTGCCAAAGTGATTGAGGTGATCGATATTCAGATCTCAAATAGTATGCCAATTACTACCGAAGAAGCTACAAACAAAGAATCACTGAAAGTCGCCTAAAGGAAAAGTCCATGTATCAACTGCTAGATTTTAACACCAAAGATGTGGTGACAACTGATGATTTTGTTTTTGCTGGAGAGACCTCACCATGGGAAGTGCAAATGGATCTTGAGCACATTCGACGTAAAATTAATTTAGATTATTTTGTTTCTGCCGCCCCTTGTCTTTCCAAATATTTACCCTTGATGCCGATTCAAGAACCCGCTAGCTTTGTGTCATTACGTGAAAGTGCAACACCACTTGTCAAAAGCAAAGTATTGGGTAAAGAACTAGGGATTGATTTATACTTCAAAGTTGAGGGTAAAAATCCAACAGGTTCGTTTAAAGATCGTGGCTCTGCGGTTGATATTAGCATTGCCAAAGAGCTAGGTGCCAAAGGGGTAATCTTAGCCTCAACGGGTAATATGGCAGCATCATGTTCATGCTATGCAGCAGCAGCTAAAATGCCATGCTTTATCGTCGTACCTGAAGGGGTGTCAATGTCGAAGCTTGCACAAGTTATCTCATTTGGTGGCAAAATTATTCAGGTTAAGGGCAGCTATAACGATGCAGCAAACTTGGCCTATAAAATTGCCAAATCACGCAAATTTTTCTTAGCCGGAGACTATGCTTTTCGGGTTGAAGGACAAAAAACCGGTGCCTTTGAAGTTATCGATCAGTTATTGTTTCAAGTGCCGGATGAGGTGATTATTCCCGTGGGTTGTGGTACGAATATTACGGCTTACGCCAAGGGATTTGCTGAGTATCAAGGCTTGGGACTTATTCATAAGATACCGCGCTTAGTTGGTGTGCAATCAACCGGTGCTTGCTCATTGGTGAATGCATTTGATAAAAAGGCGAAACATCTTGAACCACTAGAGCGTGCCGATACGATTGCTACGGCGATTGCGGTACCTTTCCCGATTGATGGTGACAAAGCGATTGATGCGATTTATCAAACAGGCGGTGAAGCGTCAGCGGTTAGTGATACTGATATGCTTAAAGCACAATATTATCTATCCACACAAGAAGGTTTATTTGTCGAAAGTGCCTCAGCAGCAACGGTTGCGCATTTATTTAAGAAAAAAGAACAAGGCTTGATTAAACCTGGGCAACGCATTGTTTGTGTGTTATCAGGGGAAGGCTTAAAAGATCCGTCAGTGGTGTTGAAATCAGCGATTCAACCGCCAATTATTTATCCAAATGAAAAAGATTTTGACAAACTTTATGATAGCAATTTCTTCGATAATAAAACGATGGTGTTCGTTGAAAAGGATCAAGTGCTGTTTAGAGAAATGCCAAATCCTAGCCAAACCAAAGAGGCATTAGAGGATTTATTTGGCGCCAATTACAATGATGATTTAATTGCCAAGGTGCAAAGTTGCATTGAGCGCTTTTTAGCAAAAGGACGTGCAATTCATATTTCAGATTTACAAGACATCGTGCAAGATGCGATGGAGATGATTGATGTCACTCATAGTGATATTTTAAAAGTTGTGTCATTTAAAGTGACTACAGGGCAAGATAAAATTGCTGACGCGGAAGTCACCGTCGAGCTTAATGGTCAACTTTACTATGCATCAAATAGAGGTGTGGGGCCTGTTGATGCTATTATTCAGGCCTTATGCAAGGCGTGTCCTAGTGAGATTCAATATCAATTGACTGATTATAAGGTGCAGATTCGTGGGCAAGGTGCCGATGCGGTAGTGTATGTTGAAATGAAATTAATTAAAGGTAGTCAAAACTCGGTTGGCAAAGCAGTTTCACCTGATATTATTCAGGCATCTGTCGAAGCATTTATTGATGCGTATAATATTGCGCATCCGGCATAAAAACAAAGGAATATAATCATAATGACCAATCAAAAACTAAATCGTTATAGTCAAGTGCTAACTCAAGATAAGACCCAAGGTGCTTCTCAAGCAATGCTTTATGGTACCGGAATGCATGAAGCAGATATGGAAAAAGCACAAGTGGGTATTGCCAGTGTTTGGTATGAAGGTAATACCTGTAATATGCATTTAAATCAACTAGCGCAATATGTAAAACATAGTGTCACCAAAGCGGATCTTGTCGGTATGCGCTTTAATACCATTGGTGTTAGTGACGGCATTTCAATGGGTACTGATGGTATGAGTTATTCATTACAATCGCGTGATTTAATCGCTGACTCTATTGAAACCGTGATGTCTGCACATTGGTATGATGGTTTAGTTGCTATTCCAGGTTGCGATAAGAATATGCCTGGATGCATGATGGCATTAGGAAGGCTCAATCGCCCTGGTTTTGTGATCTATGGTGGTACGATTCAAGCCGGTGTTGTGCGTGGAAAACCTGTCGATATCGTCACGGCTTTCCAAAGCTATGGTGCGTGCCTAGCCGGCAGTATTAGTGAAGAAGAGCGCGTTGAGACGATTAAAAAAGCATGTCCTGGAGCTGGTGCTTGTGGGGGAATGTATACCGCAAATACAATGGCATGTGCGATTGAAGCAATGGGGATGAGTTTGCCATTTAGCTCATCAACCCCTGCAACTGATGTGAAGAAGATTCAAGAATGTGATAAAGCCGGTAGTGTTATTGAAAATTTATTGGCATTGGATATTAAACCACGCGATATCATGACCAAACACGCCTTTGAAAATGCGATGGTAGTGATTACCGCCATGGGTGGCTCAACCAATGCAGTGCTTCATTTAATTGCTATTGCACATTCGGTAGGTGTTAAATTAACCTTGGCAGACTTTCAGCGCATTAGTAACAAAGTACCATTGTTAGCGGATTTTAAACCAAGTGGGAAATACGTTATGGCAGATTTACATGCGATTGGTGGTACACCAGCTGTTATGAAAATGTTATTAAAAGAAGGGTTATTGCATGGCGACTGCATGACCGTAACGGGTAAAACAGTAGCACAGAATCTAGCGGAAGTTAAAGAGCTACCAAAAGATAATGACATTATTCGCCCATTAACCAATCCTTTAAAGGCAACAGGGCATTTGCAAATGCTCTTTGGTAATATCGCAACTGAAGGCTCAGTTGCTAAGATTACCGGCAAAGAAGGCGAGATCTTTACAGGTGTTGCCAATGTATTTGATGCTGAAGAAGAGCTAGTAACAGCCGTTGAAGAAGGTCGTGTGAAAAAGGGTGATGTCATTGTTATTCGCTATGAGGGTCCAAAGGGAGGTCCTGGTATGCCAGAGATGCTAAAGCCAACCTCATTAATTATGGGTGCGGGGCTTGGGCAAGATGTGGCGCTTATTACCGATGGTCGTTTCTCAGGTGGATCACATGGCTTTATCGTTGGTCATATTGCCCCTGAAGCACAAGTAGGTGGCAATCTTGCTTTGATTCAAAATGGCGATAAGATTACGATTGATGCTGTGAATAATCGCATTGATGTTGATCTATCGAATGATGAGCTTAACGCACGTCGCGCTAATTGGCGTGCACCTGAGCTTAAAGCCAAACAGGGTACTTTGAAGAAGTATATTAAAACAGTTGCCTCTGCCTCTGAAGGTTGTGTCACTGACTTATAGTTAAATGAAACATTCGCAAATATGCGAATGCTTCATTTAACTTTTATTTGACTTGATTGATTATGTATTGAGTTAACATCGGCACAGGGCGTCCAGTGGCAGTGGCCTTCTCAAAGCCTTTCATTGCAGAACCTGCGACATCTAGATGTGCCCATGTATATTTTTCAGTGAACTTTGATAGGAATAACGCAGCAGTAATGCTACCTGCGGCAGGGCCCCCGATATTATATACATCTGCAATCTCACTTTTTAACTGCTCATGATAGGCTTGATGTAAAGGCATATGCCATGCGTGATCATGACTTTCTTCAGCGGCAAGCTTGATATCATTGACTAAGGCGTCGTTATTGCCGAATAATCCAGTAATATCTCCGCCAAGTGAGATGACCATGGCACCTGTTAAAGTCGCAATATCAATAACCACCTTAGGATCATAGCGCTCGATATAAGTTAGCGTATCACAAAGTGCCAAACGACCCTCGGCATCAGTGTTGCCGATTTCAACGGTAATACCTTTCATACTTGTTAAGACATCGCCTGGACGATAAGAATCGCCATCAAGTGAGTTTTCAACTAAAGCTACAGTACCAATGATATTAATTGGTAGCTTAAGCTCAACGATGGCCTTCATTGTGCCAAAGACAGCGGCAGCGCCACCCATATCCATCTTCATGCTACCCATACTTTGCCATGGTTTTAAGCATAAACCACCTGTGTCATAGACTAAGCCTTTACCAACTAACACGATTGGTTTGTCATCTTTGTTGCCACCACGGTATTCCATACAAGCAATATAGCTTGGCATGCTAGAACCACGTCCTACAGCTGTGATGCAACCCATGCCAAGTTTATGCATTTCATCTTCGCCAATGTAATGTAATGATCCGTGCGTGCTGCTATCCATTAACTTTTTGGCTTCATTTAATAAATAATCAGTGGTGCAGATATTTGCTGGGAAGTTTTTTAGATCCTTGGCATAGTTTTGCCCGTGCGCTACTGCTTGTGCAACATGGATCTCATTGGCTACTTCACTAGCTGATTGGGTAACAATATCAATCTGTGCTAGTTTGAAGGTTTCCTTCTCAGATTTTAATTGATTAAAGACATAAGCAGCATTGATGAGTGCTTCAACAAATGTGCGGATATGATTATCACCAATAGATTTAGTATCTACTGTAAAACGATCGATGTTTAATGATTTTAATTGCGTATATAAAGCGACAACGGCTTTTCTTAGCGAGTTGGTGTTTAGTTTACCTTTCTCACCCAAGCCAACGGCAAGATAGTTTTTGTCATTATCTACGCCAAAATAGGTGCTTGCAACTTTGGTTTTAAAAAGTCCTTGCGTCAGTGCATTTTGAATGGTGGTGATTGTGCTGTTGTCATTATCAAAAACAAATACGATTTCAGTTTGTAATGGGCTTTGTGTCAGTGCATTAATTTGCATAATATCCCTCGTGATTTTAGATTATAAATTCAGAGGTTGCAGTGTCGCATAGATACAAAGCGATTTGCAAGTTGCTATCAGCAGATTAGAATTCGTAACTAACACCAAATGTATACGCATCAGCAAAAGGTTGCTCACCGCGGTTATATAAAAAATAACGACTACTTTGGAAGAAAATATTAAAGCCTAAGATCTGATAACCCATGCCAATGGCAACAGCTGGACGCCATAGTGTATTAGGAAATACATTTTCATCAACGCCTGAGATGTGGTTATAAGCATAACCTGCTTTGGCGGTAAGGTTTAAACCCAGTGGTAGGCTAAGATTCGCAGTCGCATAAAACGGAATCGTCATTAAATCACCGGTTTGATTATTAAGCTTAACCGTGCTGTTGAGGTAGTTTAGCTCGGTTTCAACACCAAGTTTTAATAGCGGAAAAACAGAAAACTGATAACCAACAAGAAAACCTGTGGTGACATTGTTGTCGGCATTTAACTCATTTGATGAGTGACTAACGCCACCCTGAGCGCCGACATAAAGTCCAGCATAAGCTGAGCTTGCAGCAATCATGCTAGCTAGTGTGAGAGATGATAATATTTTTTTCATAAGTTTAATCCTTGTTATTAGATACTGTAACCTGTGGAGGATACGTTACTATTTGAACCAATCCAATCGGTGTGGAAAAACTCACCGCGCGCTTTATCCAAACGCTCATAGGTGTGCGCACCGAAGTAGTCGCGCTGTGCTTGCAATAGATTTGCCGGTAAGCGTCCAGTGGTGAAACCGTCAAAGAAGCTTAAGCTTGAAGTCAAAGCAGGCATAGCAACACCAGCTTCAATGCCCTTGGCAACAATGCGTCGAACACTTGGTAGTGCTTTGCTAATAATCTCTTTAAAATAATCATCAAACAGTAAGTTTTGTAATTGAGCATTATTGTCAAATGCGGCTTTGATTTTATCTAAAAATACGCTGCGGATAATACAACCTTCGCGCCACATTAGTGCAATATCGCCATAATTCAAATTCCATTGATAATGCTTGGAGGCTTCTTGCATGAGCATATAGCCTTGGGCATAAGAGATGATTTTGGCAAATAAAAGTGACTGTTGTAAGTCATGCAATAACGCATGAGAAACACTAAGTTTTTCATATGATTTCTTGCCATAGATGGCTTCAGCTTCAACACGAATGTCTTTTTGAGCTGAGATGCAGCGCGCGAAAACGCTCTCAGCAATCAATGTTAACGGAATGCCTAAATCAAGTGCGTTAATTCCTGTCCATTTGCCCGTGCCTTTTTGACCGGCGGTATCTAATATGCGATCGATAACATAGCCTTCAGTATCTTTGAATTTTAGAATATTGGCAGTAATTTCAATTAAATAACTATCTAACTCAGTTTTATTCCATTTCTCAAAGATTTCACTTAATTGTTCATTGTCTAGACCTAATAGATCTTTCATAAACTGATATGCTTCACAAATGAGCTGCATATCACCATATTCGATACCATTGTGAACCATCTTGACAAAGTGCCCAGCGCCACCATTGCCAACCCACTCGCAGCATGCTTCCCCTACGGGTGTTTTAGCAGCAATCGCTTGGAAAATAGGCTTGACCGCACCCCATGCCTCGGGCATGCCTCCAGGCATCATTGATGGTCCGAAGCGTGCACCTTCCTCACCACCTGAAACACCAGTGCCAATAAAGTATATGCCCTTCGCTTTAAGCGCATGCGTGCGACGTTCGCTATCGGTAAAATTGGAGTTACCTCCATCGATAATGATGTCGCCTTTATCTAAATGCGGCACTAAAGCATCAATAAACTGATCAACAACATCACCGGCTTTGACCATTAACATGATTTTGCGTGGGCTTTTTAGCTTAGACAGCATATCTTCAATTGAGTAGGCACCAATGATGTTTGTGCCTTTTGCATTGCTATTTAAAAACTCATCGACTTTGCTCGTGGTACGGTTGTAAGCAACGACATGAAAGCCATGATCATTCATATTTAAAATTAGATTCTGCCCCATTACCGCAAGACCAATAACGGCAATATCTCCCTTTTGTTGCATCGATTGCATCAAAACGCTCCTAAACTCATTTTGCATTTTGTGAGCATTTTAAAACTTTAGACAGGCAAGATAAAGGCTTTTATTGGGGGTGAAAAAAGGTAACAGGATTTAAGTAAAAGAAGTTTTGTGAGTTGATGTGAGCATGTCAATGACAAATAAAAAAAGGATATACCGCAATAATATGATTGGGTGCTATAGTTAAGGTAATAATTTGTGCGTGAGAACGATCTTGGGCAGAAATACCTTGCTCTTGGAAGATGACCTTTAAGCTTTGACTTTTATGGCGATAAAGAGGGCGGCAACGGTCTCCGGCTTGACGAGGGCGAATAATTAAATCATTCACTGTAAAGGTTGTTTGCTGTTGTGCGTTGAGCCATTGCACTATATCGACGTCAGTAGCAGTTACTAATGTTGGTGCTGTATTTATTTCAATAAGCAAATAACCTTTAACAATAGATAAATGACTTTCAGCTAACGTATAGTGCCAATTGCTTTGCATATTCTGTGCGCCAATGTGAATTTGTAATAACTGCGCTTGCGATGGGTAAAGGCTGTGTTTAGTTAACCACATCTTCAGTAGTTGCTTTTGCTGTAGTGATGAGTATGTTTTAAATTGCATTAAGTCAAGGCGATTATCCGTCGTAATCTTTGCTAAATATGGGGACAATAGCTCATGTATTAAGATATCTGCCTCAGCGCATAATTCAGCACTGCGCGCTAGTGTGGTATCGGCTTGCGGCAGAATCTCACGTAATTTTGGCATGATATTGTGACGAAGTGCATTGCGCCTGAAGTCAGTGGATTGATTGCTTTCATCTTCAATCCATGTCAGGTTATGGTTTTGACAATATGTGATAAGTTCAGTTTTGTTGAGATCTAAAAAAGGGCGAAGGAGAAAACCGTTAGCAAACGTTTTTTCTTTAGCAATGGCAGCAAGCCCTTTTACGCCATTACCGCGCAATGCTTGTAGTAAGAAAGTCTCTGCTTGATCTTCGATATGATGGGCAGTTAGCAATAAACTATTCGGTGTTTGTTGCATCACAGATTCAAAGAAAGCATAGCGTTCAGTACGTGCCCAGTGTTCAATGTTATTGCGTTTAGTGGGTGGTGTGAGTCGGTGGGCAGTAAATTGGATATTTAATTGAGCTGCTTCTATTTGACAAACATTAAGCCAATGATCAGCGTTTTTGCTTAAGCCATGGTGGATATGAATGGCGTGGATATTGATATTGCTCTTTAGTTGTATCGTTAAGTGCAACAAGGCAGTTGAGTCAACACCACCACTATAAGCAACATAAATATGTTGAATATGATGTTCTTTTACAACATCATCAATGAGGGCAAGTGCTTGGTGCATCGACTTTAGAATAAAACGCGCGAACGAATCGTGCCATCGATGGCTTTAAGCTTTTGTAGTAAGGCGCGTGAGGTTTCTTCGCTACTATTGATATCAATGACAACATAACCAATATTGGCAAGGGTTCGCAAAAATTGACCCTCGACGTTGATGTTATGATCAAAGAAAACACGGTTAATCGCGCGCATCATCCCCGGTTTATTCTCATGGATATGTAAAATACGATGAACATTATCTTGCGTCGGTAGTGATAATTCAGGGAAGTTTACCGCTGAAATGGTTGAGCCATTATCACTGTATTTTATGAGCTTATCTGCAACTTCAACGGCAATATTTTGTTGTGCTTCTAATGTGCTGCCACCAATATGCGGTGTTAAAAATACATTATCAAGTCCAATGAGCTCACTTTCAAAAATTTCATTATTACTGGATGGCTCTTTTGGGAACACATCAATTGCCGCACCTTTTAGATGTTTGGTTTTGATCGCTTGCGCTAAGGCTTGGATATCAACAACGCTCCCTCGTGAGGCGTTGATCAATACGCTACCTTTTTTCATAAGCTTAAGCTCTTTGGCAGTAATCATGTTTTTAGTTGCAGGTGTATCAGGCACATGCAAAGTAATAATGTCTGACTTATTTAATAATACCTCTAAATTAACACTCGAGGTGGCATTGCCAAGGGGGAGTTTATTTTCAATATCGTGAAAAAATACCTTAAGACCTAGGCTTTCTGCTAACACACTGACTTGTGAGCCAATATGACCATAACCAATAATACCCAGTGTTTTACCGCGTACCTCATGTGCACCACTGGCTGATTTGATCCAATCTTGGCGATGCATCTGCATGTTTTTGTCAATGACATTGCGATAGAGCAAAATCATCTGACCAATGACAAGTTCAGCGACACTACGTGTGTTGGAAAAAGGTGCATTAAAAACTGGGATACCAAGACTTTGCGCCGTTGTTAAATTCACCTGATTGGTGCCAATGCAAAAGCAACCAATAGCAATCAAATGTGGACAAGCTTTAAGGACAGCTTCAGTAAGTTGAGTACGTGAACGCACACCAACGATTTTAACACTTTGTAAGGCATCAATAAGGGCATTATCATCTAAAGCATGCGTCAGTGAGGTAATATTGCTATAACCGGCTTGGACAAAGGCGTTATGCGCTTGGGCATGCACACCCTCAAGCAATAAAACTTTAATTGCACTGCGATCAAGAGAAGTGGTTTGTTCATTCATTAGACGGCTACCTGTGCTTTAATGGCTGGGTGACATTGATAATTAACGATTTCAAAATCATCAAATTGATAATCAAAAACTGTTGCTGCTTTACGATTGATCTGTAACGTTGGCAATGGCAGTGGTGTGCGTGTTAGCTGCTCATTGATTTGTTCGTGATGATTACTATAAATATGGCAATCACCGCCTGACCAGATAAAATCACCAACTTCAAGGTCACACTCTTTGGCGACTATATGCGTTAACAGTGCATAAGAAGCAATATTAAAAGGCACACCTAAAAAGGCATCGGCTGAGCGTTGCATCAACATGCACGACAACTTGCCATTAGCAACATAAAACTGAAAAAGCGTGTGACAAGGAGGTAATGCCGCTTTGCCCATTCTGACATTATCTTGTGGCGAGATTGACTCATCGGGTAATACACTGGGATTCCAGCTATTAACGATAATTCGTCTTGAGTCAGGGCGTGTTTTAATTAAGTTGATGGCTTCTTCGATTTGATCAATCACTTGACCATTAGGTGTTTGCCAACTGCGCCACTGTTTGCCATAAATAGGACCAAGATCGCCATCTTCAAGTGCCCAGTCATTCCAGATGCGCACACCATTTTCGGCAAGATAATTATTGTTGGTATCACCCTTTAAGAACCATAGTAATTCATGAATGACACTTTTAATATGAATTTTCTTGGTTGTAACTAATGGGAAACCTTCGCTTAAATCAAAACGCATTTGATAGCCAAAAACGCTTTGCGTGCCAGTACCCGTGCGGTCGGTCTTGGTGACGCCATGCTCCTTGATGTGGCGCAAGAAATTAAGATATTGCTGCATTATTATCCTTTATATTTTCTTCTTTTTCTTGTGTTTTTTGAGTGGTGATATATAGCAAAATAATTAAGCCAACGACGATCATCGGAGTTGAAAGCAGTTGCCCCATGGTCATCCAGTTAAAGAGCATATAACCCATCTGTGGATCTGGCTGGCGGAAAAACTCAGCGATAAATCTAAATAAGCCGTACCATAATAAGAAGTTGGCAGAAACAAATAAGCGCGGACGTTGTTTTCTGGAGATAAACCATAAGATTAAGAATAGCACAACCCCTTCAAGGGCAAACTCTAAAAGTTGCGAAGGAAATCGCGGTAGCGGTCCACCATTAGGAAACACCATACCAATTGATGAGTTGGTAACACGCCCCCATAACTCACCATTGATAAAATTACCCAAGCGTCCAGCACCTAAACCAATAGGCACCATTGGTGCGATAAAATCTAAAATATCAAAAACATTGCATTTATATTTGCGACAAAATAATGAAATCGCAAGAATCACACCAATTAAGCCGCCATGAAAAGCCATGCCGCCATCCCATACTTTGAAGATAATCCAAGGCTCATGGATAAAGTTACTAAAATCATAAAACAGCATATACCCAATACGCCCGCCAAGGATGACGCCAAGGGCGGCGTAAAAAATCATATCAGAGACTTGAGCTTTGGTGATTGGGCTATAAGGTTTCTTGCAGCGAAGGGTTGATAAAAACCAAGCGCCAGCGAAGCCAACTAAATACATGATGCCATACCAGTGTACTTTTATCGGACCAAGTGATAAAGCAACCGGATCAATGTTTGGATAGATAAGCATTTGTCTTGTTAATAGATCAAAAGTAGACATATTATAGCGAGGTCAGGTAAGATTTTATAGCGTTTAGCGCCAATAAAATCTTATAAACAAAGACAGTGAAAAAACACTTTCGCTTATCAAGTTGTTTGCTACAATTATCTGGAATTAAACCAACAAGGAAGACGACCTACGTGGAAGTTAATAACTTTTTTGCCTCAACAACCTATATCCCTATTGTGTTAATGGTTATCTTATTATTGGGCTTTGCTTGTCAATGGTTGGCGTGGCGTCTGCGTTTGCCGGCAATTTTATTTTTATTGATTGTTGGGATTTTATTAGGACCTGTCAGTCAATTGGTTTTAGGTGATCATTACCAATTTTTAAATCCGGAACGTGTATTTAACGGCATGCTCTATCCAATTGTCTCAATTTGTGTGGCAATTATTCTCTTTGAGGGCTGTATGAGTCTGAAGTTTAGAGAAATCAAAGGTTTGGGTGGAACCGTTAGAAATATTGTGACCATTGGCCTTTTGATTACCGCGATTTTAACGACTTTTTTAGTGCATTATATATTTGATATTTCATGGAAAGTCGCAGCCCTTATTGGTGCGATATCTTCAGTCAGTGGACCTACTGTTGTTGTGCCGATTTTGCGTAGTGTACGCCCAACAGAGAAGCTTGCGAATATTATTCGTTGGGAAGGAATGCTAGTCGATCCGATTGGTGCGCTATTGGCGGTGATTGTCTTTACCGCTATTACTGCTTCGCAATACAATGCTTTTTGGCATATCACCGTGCATATTTTATTAGTATTTCTTGTTGGTGGCATTGGCGGACTTGTTGCTGGCTTTTTATTGGGTACGATACTTAAAAAGCAGTGGGTGCCAAGTTATTTAAACAATATGTTTGTATTGTCATTTGTGATTACTAGCTTTGTGATTGCTGAGCATGTTGTTGAAGGTGGTGGGCTTTTGATTGTCACCATTATGGGTATTATTGTCGGTAACATGCCTAATGCTCATATTGAGGAGATTCTTGATTTTAAAGAATCCTTGAGTCTTATCTTGATATCAAGTTTATTTATTATTTTAGGTGCGAATGTTAGTTTTGAGTATTTAGAAGCTGTATGGTGGAAAGCCATTGTATTGGTATTGATTTTGCAATTTATTGTCAGACCAATTGCTGCTGGCTTCTCCACTTTAGGCAGTGAGCTTAATTGGCGTGAGCGAGTGATGGTGGGATGGATAGCACCTCGCGGGATTGTTGCCGCTGCCGTGGCTGCGTTATTTTCCATAAAAGTTATTGAAAACTTAGGCTTGCCACAAGAAGGTGAACTATTGGTACTTATCGTCTTTATGATTATCTTAGGCACGGTAATTATCCAGAGTCTGACAGCGCCATTTTTGGCAAAAGTATTACATGCATCGGCACCCGAGCCGCGCGGGTTCTTGGTTATTGGTGGCAATACCTTGGCAAGAAGCATTGCTAAAGAGCTTCATAATAACAATGTGCATGTCGTACTTGCTGATACCAGTTGGCGTAGTGTTCAGGCATGTCGTTTGCAAGGCTTGACCTGTTATTATGGCAGCTCGGTATCAGAGCATGCTGATTGGCATTTGAATCTGGTGGGTATTGGGCGGATGCTGGGCTGCTCGTCAAGTGAACAAATGAATACTTTGGCAGCGGTTAAGTATTATCGTGAATTTGATGGGCGCGCTTCTGTTTTTGTCTTACCAACAGCGCAAAACAAAGCAAATTCTAAGCTTACCTATCTTACTAAGAAATATGCAAAGCGTTTATTTAGTAAGGACCTGTCATATCAGACATTAAGAAGTATTATCAAGCAAGGTGGGCAAGTTAAGACAACAACCATCAGTAATGAGTTTAGTTGGGAGCAATTTTTATCCCTCAATCAACAGGCAATTCCATTATTTTATATCAACAAGAAATCGCAAATTCATGTGGTTTCTCCTGATAGTCAGCATATACCTGAGGCAGGTTGGCGCGTGATTTATTTGATGCCGCCTGAGAACTGGATTGTTGATAGCGATGAAGAGTAGGGATATTCAATATTAAAGTTAAATTGAGTATTTATAGCTATTCAATAACGCCACCACCTAAGCAAACTTCACCATCATAAAATACGA
>JAHDDB010000011.1:24769-25988 GCA_020629575.1 Caedibacter sp.
TATAGCTATTCAATAACGCCACCACCTAAGCAAACTTCACCATCATAAAATACGACTGATTGCCCTGGTGTGATCGCACGTTGTGGTTGGTCAAATATGACTTCAACTCTGTCTTTTATCACCTTGACTTGGCAAGCTTGATCCGCTTGACGATAGCGTGCCTTGGCAGTGCATCTGAAGTTATCAGCTGGTGCTTGCCCTTTGACCCAATGCAACTTAATAGCAGTTAAGCTTTGTCTTAATAGTAGTGGGTGATTATGACCTTGAACGGCAATTAATATATTGTTTTCAAGATCTTTTTGTGCAGCAAACCATGGAGTTTCAGGGCGATTTTTAACCCCGCCAATGCCTAAACCTTGACGCTGACCAATGGTGTAATACATCAGACCATCATGTCTGCCGATAACAATACCGTTTTCATCATGAATTTCACCGGGTTGCGCAGGTAAGTATTGGTTTAAAAAAGCTTTGAATTTACGCTCACCAATAAAGCAAATGCCAGTGCTGTCTTTTTTATTATGTGTGATAAGGTTATGTGCTTCAGCAAGTGCGCGAACCTTTGGTTTCTCAAGTTCACCGATTGGGAATAATGCATAGTGTAATTGTTGCTGCCCCAAAGTATAGAGAAAATAGGATTGATCCTTGTTGTGATCTAAGCCTTTTAATAATTGATGCTCTCCATTTGGCAATGTCCTTTTTCTGGCGTAGTGCCCTGTGGCAATATGTGTACCACCCAAATGCTTGGCGTAGTCTAAGAAGGCTTTAAATTTAATTTCTTTGTTGCATAAGATATCAGGGTTTGGTGTGCGCCCAGCCTTGTATTCCTCCAGAAAATACTCAAAGACGTGATCCCAATATTCTGCTGCAAAGTTGATTTTGTTAAAGTCAATGTCAATACTTTGACAAATGCTTTGGGCATCTTTGATATCTTCCTCGGCTGAGCAAAATTCGTCATTGTCATCCTCTTCCCAGTTTTTCATAAAAACGCCTGAGACATCAAAGCCTTGTTCTTTGAGTAATAAGGCTGCAACGGATGAATCAACACCACCGGAGACACCGACAATAATTTTCTGTGACATAAGCTCTAAAATGATCAAAAAATAATGCGGCTATTGTGCCGTGATTTATAAAAATTTGCAAAAATAACTTTTCTCTTGGTAATCATTTGCGTTGATTCAATGCGGAGTAATATTCATTAACAGTGATTGAAACTGGTGCA
>JAHDDB010000174.1 GCA_020629575.1 Caedibacter sp.
TCCTGAACGGTTAAAACTTGAGCTTTAGGGTGACACAGTTGAGTGAACAGTCTCTAATCAAGCATTAAATCTAGGTGTTATTATTGGACCAATATTAGGTGTTGTGCTATTAGAAATTAATATTCAAATTGTATTTTTAATCAGTGGATTAATATTTTTCTTATTAACGTTATTTCTATTAAAGTTGGATATCAAAGTTAAAAATCAAAACTCCGATAAATTGATTAAATACTTTTCTCAAGCATTAATGAACAAAAGATTCATGTTGTTTAATGTATTAATGTTATTTTGGTGGTTTTTGTTTTCACAGCTATATATCTCTTTTCCTCTATATGCTGAACATATAGGTAATAATACATGGGCAAGCTATTTATTTCTTGTCAATGGAATTGTTGGGATTATTTTGATGATTGTGTTTATGCCACTTATAAACAAAATTCCACCACTTGTTGCTATAATGATAGGTTTTGCTTTTATTGCCATAGGGTTTATCGCTGTGCCATTAAATCATTCGATCATATGGTTATTGTCTTGCATAGCGCTTTACACGATAGGAGAGACAATTATTCTGCCATGCTCGGAGATTTTCATTAGTACATTTACCAATGAAAATACCAGTGCAACATACTTTGGCCTATCTAATATTTCATGGGCAGTAGGTGGGAGTCTAGGAAATTATTTCGGTAGTTGGTTTATAAAATATATAGATAACTTTCACTTATGGCAATTTTATGGCGTCATCGGGGGAATCGGAGTTATATGTACATTTGTATATCTTAGGGTATTAAAAAGTGAAAAGATGGAATCATTAGATCAAGTCAGTCAAGTCGGTTAGCTACAGATCATTCGTAACAACCCCCTACTTTTTAGGGATATTTTTATCAACTGATATCAACTACAATCTTTACATATTCCAATATACGACTCTGCTTGGGGCGAGGGGCAGATCGACACAGTTTAAAAATAGGTATTGAGCAATCATATCAGCTGACCAATATCGTTCCCCTTTTTAGACTGTGTCGGATAATTGCCACCGGCACTTCACCCCAAAGATTATCACGCTTTGCAACAACAGCACATTCAAGTACTGCATGATGTGACAGTAGTGCTTGTTCAACTTTTATTGAAATCAAAATCAGTCATTAACAAATTTTAGGTTTTAACGCTGATTCATCAAATATTTTTTTATCGACTTTAAGGTAGGCAGCCCCCTCTTCTAAACAGACCATTGCCTCTTCAACTCCTGGCAAATTCAGAATACTTTGTTGTAGCGCCTTAACATCTATATCTTGAGCTTTATTGATACTATATAGTTTAGAGCTTAATTGTTTTGGTTTTTGCATTGTTGCTGCAATGACAATCCATAACACACCTAACAGACCATTGAAAATAAAGATACCCTGTATACCAAAGTGATGCATGATCACTCCACCTAATACACCACCAAAAAATATGCCAAAGAACTGCGCACTGGAGTAAACCCCCATTGCCGTGCCTTTGCTACTAATTGGGGCCATTTTTGAGATCAGTGATGGCAAAGCTGCTTCAAGTAAGGTAAAGCTTGCAAAATATAGCACTAATAAAAGACTCATCACAATGACATGATGATCAAATTCATACAGTAAAAACTGCATTGCCGTGAGGATAATGATTGCACCAACAAAAACAGGTTTCATCAAATTTTTAGTCTCAGCAATAATGATAAATGGCACCATAAGGAAAAATGAAATAAACAGTACAGGCAGATAAATAATCCACTGCTTATCGACACTTATGCCAATATAGTCAATTAAAATAACTGGAATAGCGAGAAACAATGCCGTTAGCATTGCATGCAAGCTAAATATACCATAGTTTAAACGCAATAATTCAGGCTTTTTCAATACACTCTTGATTTGACTAGGTGTTGTTTCAGATCCTTTATGAAAAATAATTTTTGTCGGCGTTGGCACACCATAGATTAAGATAACAATACCAATAGCACCTAAGATGGCCGTCAACCAAAAGATACCCGACAAACCAATCCATGTATTTAAAATGGGACCTAGCACCATTGCGCCAATAAACGATAAACCGATCGTCATGCCAATCACTGACATTGCTTTCATACGATTTTCTTCTTTGGTTGTATCAGCGACTAAAGCGGTAAGTGTACTACCTATGGCACCTGCTCCTTGCAAAGCGCGACCAATGATAATGCCATAGATCGTATGTGACATCGCAGCAACAATGCTACCAATAATAAATACGATCAAACCAAACAATATAACGGGCTTTCGTCCATACTTATCGGATAACACGCCCAAAACGATCTGTAATAATGCTTGCGTTAAGCCATAAATACCCAATGCCACACCAATTAATGTCGGTGTTGCGTCAATGATCTTATCGGCATACAGGCTGAAAATAGGTAAAATAATAAAAAGCCCCAGCATTCTAAAAGCATAAATACTGGCAATACTTAATGTCGATTTCTTTTCTGATTTTAACAACATAGTTAAACCTCAATATGACTAAATATTAACGGATATCCCCAAGTCTCCAAAAAGTGCAAAGAGTAATTTATAAGCAATAAAGCTCATAATAATGCAACATGGTAAGGTTAAAAGCCAAGCAGTCGCCATTGTTCTTACCACACGCCAATTAACACCACCACTTTCAGGATAACCTGCTCCCATAATTGAGCCTGAAGCAGCTTGCGTGGTACTCACTGGCAAGCCTAGATGTGAAGCACCCAGAATCAGCAAACCTGAGCTCATCTCAGCGGCAAAACCGTTCGCTGGACCGATTTTGGCAACACGTGTTGTCAATGTCTTAATAATGCGCATCCCACCAGATAACGTGCCAAGTGCCATAGTTAAAGCACACAAGCAAATCACCCATACAGGAATATGTGCAACCGTTGACACCATACCAAAGCTAAATAATGCCAAGGTAATAATCGACATCGTTTTTTGCGCATCGTTTGAACCATGACTTAACGCCAATAAACTACTAGAGATCACTTGCATCTCACGAATACGTGCATTTGATTTGCGTGGTGTTTTACGCTTGCTTAGGATTCTAAATAGAATAACCACTAAGATAAGTGCTAAGAAAAATGCCAAGATTGGTGATAGCACCATCGGCACGATAATTTTACCAACCAAAATACCATAATGAATCGTATGGACATTACTTGCAGCAATAGCAGCCCCTACCAAAGAGCCAATCAGTGCATGCGATGAGCTCGATGGAATACCAAAATACCAAGTAAACAGATTCCAACTAATCGCAGCGAACAATGCAGCAATTAATACTAAATGCGTAATAACATTAGCATCAACCAAACCTTTACTGATCGTTGTCGCTACTGCTGTACCGATAAACGCACCGACGAAATTGAAAATCGCCGCAATAATAATCGCTTGATATGGAGATAATGACTTTGATGCAATCGGTGTTGCCACAACATTAGCAACATCATGAAAACCATTAATAAATTCAAAAAAAAGTGCAATGATGATAATGCTAACAAGAACTATCATCATAATTAGATTTCCTTGACGTAAATACGCATCACAGAATCACATAAAGTAGCACTGGTATCAACCGCTGATTCCACAGCCTTGAACACTTCCTTTAGTTTAATCGTCGTCAATGTGTCGTAGTCAGCCTTTTTGATCAGATCAATCGCATCACCCAAATCTTCAACCACATTCTCATCAAGCTCAGTTGCGCGTTGTGACGCAAGTTTAATTTTGTCGCCATCTTTGTTTTTAAATGCAATGAGTAAATCACATAGTGACTTGGTAATTTCTTGTAAGGTGACAACACTGCGAATCAAGCAGTCATCGACTTTGCTATCGATCGCATAAATTTGCATTTTTTTGTTGATCTTAATAATGCGTTTAGTCAGCTTAAGCATAATTCCCGATAAATGAAAAATATCGCCGCGATCAATTGGCGTAATGAATTGCTCATTCAACTCAACAATGATTTTTTTATTGATATCTACGGCATTTTGACGTTGCTGACGCAATTTAGCCATTAACTCAGTTGCTTTATAAGCATTTTCTTCATTAACAATATCAACCAGAAGTGATGCTGAGAAATGCACATTTTGTGCTGACTCAACAAATAGATCAAAAAAAACTTCCCCGCGTGACGGAATCAACGACTTGATAATTTTTCGCAACATAAGCGCATTTTTCTTAAAACCTTTCAGGTATCGCCATAATAATCGTATTGACGTAAAACACAACCTTAAACTTTATTTTTTACCATA
>JAHDDB010000012.1 GCA_020629575.1 Caedibacter sp.
AAAGTATAAAATCCTTGTATTATAGAGTTTGATAGGCTTATGCGTCAGAGCTGAGCTACAGGACAAGAAAGCTATGTTTATAGACCGACTAAAATTGCTCAAGGTGAGATTCCAGTGACCGCACAAATTAAGCATTTAGCGGTTGGTTTACATGATGGATGTGTCATAGCAGGTGATCATGGTAGTAATGCTAATAATCAAGTCTATTGCTGGGGAGAAACTGAAGCTTGGCATACCATGTCTGACCCGAGACCTGGTGTTCCTAGTCTTATTGAAACGGCACGTGCTGCTAATGAAGGTTTGATTGATATTGGTGTGGGTAATCAGCATGCTTGTGCCTTAAGTGATCAAGGGGAAGTTTATTGTTGGGGCGTGAATTCCTCTGGTGAGCTTGGTCAAGGTCGTTTGTCAAGTGGTTCTGAAACTGGTTTGAAAGTTGGTAACGTTTATGTGGGAGGTCATACTTTTGATAGGCTATCAGTTGGTAATCATCATACTTGTGCGTTAGTAAATTTTTATGAGACGAATGTCTTTTGCTGGGGTGAAAATCGTGATGCTCAAGCATCAGGAAAATTATCACAAGAAGATGTGTTGGCACCAGGGTTGTTGTCTCATTTATCTTCAGTTGAGTTTTTAGACAAGTCACAGTTAGTTTATGCAGGTGATGACTCTAGTTGTGCTCTGGGAGAAGACAACCAGTTTTATTGTTGGGGTAGTAATGATTCCGGCAAGTTAGGTACTGGTATTGATGCGAATGATCTTGAGCCTACTGCGATGCTCAAAGGTCAACTTAAAGACGATGAACATTTAATTCAAGTCAATACAGGCTGGCAACATGCATGTGGGCTGAGCAACAAAGGATTTGTTTATTGCTGGGGCAGTGGAGAATACGGCAATATTGGTAATGGTACGTTTAATGATTATGTATCACCACAACGTGTCTATCTGCCTGTTTTATAAAAAAATATATTTTTATCAAATATACCGCTTGTAAGTTATTTTGCGGTATAAATAACCTAAGAGGAAACTAACATGAATAAAATAATTGCTATAACAACTACATTGCTTGCGAGTAACCTTGCATTTGCTGGCTGGGGTTTAGGATATAATATTGAAGTTGTCAATAAAACGGGTCGTGATATGCAAGTCTCCCCGTATAATTGCGCACTTCATTATGGGGGCACTAATGATATGGTCAAAATTAAAGATTCATCAGGCACAACAAAAACATGCACATATAAAACTCGAGCTCAAGATAAGTGCACTGCAGCTAATGGGTCTACTATAACAGGATACTGTGCAGCGAGTTTCTGGCATGAAGCATCCCTATCGATGAAAACCGTTGTACCAGGATATGATTTATGGAGTACACGTGCTGAATTTAGAGTACCTAAAGTAGGCGCTTCAGCTTTATGGTTTCATTCAACGAGTAACACCAGTGCAAGAACCGATAATGCCTATGTTTCTTATTGGAGTAGTGTCATCAATAAGACCGTTAAAAAGGATCAAAAAGAAGGTATTTGGGATAAGACAATAGCGGCGAATAAAGACCTGAAGAATACTTCTGGTCATCGCTACTCGGTGATCTCAGGTGCTTACTCAGGCATGGAAGCCTATGGAAATGATTTGCTACATGATCATGGCAAGTCAATGCCATTTGCCGTTGCATGGACAACTGACCGCTCAAGTAATAACATGTTTTTTGCTGTTTTAGGTGAGAAAGATGTTTACTATGTTGAGGATAAGGCAATGAGGTTATAAGTGTTTATAGATATTTGCAATGTCATTAATATTCTCTACACTTTAACTCAGTAAAGGATAGCTTAAAGTGTGACTTATGGATATTGATGATATTAAAATTTTAAAATCTCTACTTTTGGGCAATAACGTCAGCCAAACAGCAGAGCTTGTGAATCTATCACAGCCAACAGTGACAATAAGGCTTAAAAAACTCCGTCAGCAATTTGATGACCCACTGTTGGTGCGTCAAGGGAATGCATTTCTTCTAACAGAAAAAGCAAAAAACCTCATTAACCCTGTGCTACGCTTAAGTGAAAATATTAACCATGTGATACCTTCATCAAGTTTTGATCCATATAATGATGAGTCAACGATATATTTATATTTATCAGAGTATATTAGTGATATGTGTAGCCAAAAGTTAATTGACTTAATTTATGCTTATAATCCAAATCATCGTATCAAAATCAATGTTTTTCCTGGAATACAAGATTTACCTGATAATTATGATTTTAGTGATGCCGAGATTATATTTGGCGCGCCAGGTAATATTGAGGAGTTTACGAGTTATACGGTGTTTGAAGATGAGTTACTATTAGGCTATTACCATTATCCTTTAGATGATTATGAGTGTATAGATTACGATACATACTGTAAGTTGCCACATATTATATTTGCTAAATCCAACGAGAAAAATTATGTCCGAACCTATATCCAGCAAGCCAAAGAGCAAAGGCGTGTTTGTGTATATACAACAAGCTTATCAACAGCAGATACTTTACTCAAGACATCGAATTATGTTGCGACAGTGACTAAAATTTTTGCGCTTTCTAATCAACTTAAAACGGTTAAGTTAGATTTTAAACTACCTAAGTTCGCATTGCGCTTAAGTTATCCTAAACGTTTGCAAACAAGTCAGCGTAATATATGGCTAAGAAAAATATGTATTGAGGCATTCGGTCATGTGATGGATGAGTTAGGTGTTGGTGTTAAATGAAACAAGATGTGAGGTTAAAATGGAGTTAAATGACTTTTTGATTCTACAGTCGCTGATTCATACGAAAAGTGTCAGCTTAACGGCACGTTTTTTAGGTATATCACAGTCTTCGGTATCAATGAAATTGTCTAATATGAGAGTGCATTTAAAAGATGAGATACTTGTACGTAAAGGACAATCAATGGAATTGACCAATAAAGCAAAAGAGCTTATTCCCATGCTTAACTTAGTTCAAGCAGATCTTGACGCATTGCTGCCAGTTGCTAATTATAATCCAAGGGCTAAAAAAGACATATTTAAGCTCTATATGTTTGATATGGGTGCGTTTATGTTGCCATCGATTATTAATAAGATACGTTCTTACAATGATGACCATATTGTTCAGGCTGAGGTTATTCCTGTGGTATATGACAAAAAATTTGGTGACAGCTTTGATGATGCCGATTTGGTCATCGGTATGAACTATTACCTAAAGAAATTTGATAAAGAAGAAATATATTCCGACCAGCTAGTGCTAGCATACAAAGACTATCCCTTGGAAGGTGAAAACCTTTCATATGATGATTATTTGCAGCTGCCACATATCACGTATATTTTGGATGACACGCGTAATCCGATGTTGGATTATTTAACAAGACCAGATCCAAGGAATGTTAAGATTACGTGTAATTCATACGCTGCGAGACATGGAGAGCGGAACGCGAGGTCGAGTAGACAAGGTAGGCGTGGCTTCATTCCCAGCGCGCGACGTGCCGTAGGCGCCAGAGCAAGTCTGTGCTTGAAGCTATATTTTCACGCCGTAGAGGCATACAGGAGCAAGGTGGCGAAGAAGAATACGTAGTTTTCGTCGCAGCCTGCTTGAGAGGGAGCCGTGCCGCCCAAAAGAATAAACCGCCGAGGGAAGCGATTCGATTTTGGCTGACTTGGAAGTCCCAAAATCTATTATGAGCCCCGAGGCACCCTGTCAAGATGCCATTGACTTATTGTCAGATAAGTATGTCACGACTTTGGCATTGAAAATGGTAAGGCATTATCAATTAAATTATTTGCCATTGCCATATCACACACATGAAGAGCCGTTGTTAATGTCCTATCCATTTCATTTAAAGCGTCAACCAAAAAATAGATGGTTGCGTAAGGTGGTGAAGGAAGTGTGTAATGCATCTGTCAAGTAGAATTAACCAGTTGTTAGACTAAGACTAAATATTCACCCACAAGTGCTCACCGTACCCTGAGCGTAAGTCGATGAGCATCAGTCAAAGTGGGTGCTCTCACTCTATAGAGGCTTCGACTTACGCTCAGCCAGCGCTTACACAACCAAAGTAGTCAGGAATATGGTTATAGCCAGTTATTACTTTCTTAATTTGTATTTAATTCAACTCACAAGGACATTTGCCGCCAGATTGCGCTAGATAAACTGGGCAAATCTGACTAACATATTTGCCATTTATATGATTTGCTGTTTTAGGAGTTTTGCTTGTCACATTTAGGGCGTACATTTGGCAAAGTTGGGGTGTTGTATGGTGGAAGCTCTGCTGAGCGTGACGTCTCGTTACGTTCAGGTGCTGCGGTAATCGCAGCATTAAAGACGCTTGGTGTTGATGTCGTTGCAATCGATGCTTCAGGCAAAGAGTTAGTGCATCAAATTGTTAATGCTTCTTTAGATCGTTGTTTGATTATGCTTCACGGTGGTGACGGTGAGGATGGGCATGTCCAAGCCTTACTGCATCAACTTGAGATTCCTTATACCGGTTCAGACATCTTGGGTTGCGCTTTGGCAATGGATAAAATGCGCACCAAAAAGCTATGGCAAACAGAAGGTTTATTAACGCCTAAATCAAAAATAATCGATGCATCATTGGATGTGTTAGATTTGAAATTTCCATTAGCAGTTAAACCGACAACGCAGGGCTCAAGTGTCGGGATTCATAAGGTGTTATCAATCGAGTCCTTGGCTAAAGCCTATGAGGATGCTGCGCAATATGGTGAGGTGATGGCAGAAGAGTGGATTGAAGGCAAAGAGCTTACCGTTTCGATTGTTGATCAAACTGCATTACCATCGATTTGGATTGAGCCAAGGCTTGAATTTTATAGCTATGAGGCTAAGTATACCAAGGAAGCTGCGACTTGCTATCATTGTCCAAGTGGCCTTACGCCAGAGATGGAGCAAAATATCAACGATATAGCACTTAAAGCATTTGCAGCAGTAGGATGCAGTGGTTGGGGGCGTGTTGATTTTATGCTATCAAAAGACAATGAGCTGTACTTGATTGAAGTAAATACAGTGCCGGGAATGACTAACCTAAGTTTGGTGCCGCAAGCAGCCAAGGCACATGGTTGGGATTTTGAAACCCTTGTACTTAAAATACTAGAAAGCTCATTATGAAATTAAAGCTATATATTAAGTCAGTCTGTTTTGTTTTAATTGTTGCCGCACTCTTGTTGGGTGTGCGTTATGTGTTTAAGGAAAGTAGTGCACATTTGCAGAAAGTAGCGATTGTAACAAAAGGTGAGCTTGATTATATCTCAAAGCCACAGATTGTTGATTTGATCAAACCATTTCAACAAGACACGTGGTGGGAGCTTGATGTTGATGATGTAACTCAAGCGATTAAACAATACCCAGGCATTAAAGAGATCAAAGTGCAGAAAAAGTGGCCAGACCAGTTGATTGTTAAGCTAGCAGAATATCAACCGAAAGCTTATTGGAATTCACGTGATCAAATATTGCTTGAAGATAAAGAGATCATAGCGCCGAAGTATTTTTCAGGATCGATAAATCTACCTGTTTTTTATGGTGATAAAAACAATATTGATACGATAGAGAATGGTTATGAACGTTTGCAAAAGATAGCGCGAGACAATGGTTTTAGTATTTATAATATTAGTTTTCAAGGGAATCAATGGCAAGTGACATTAAATACGGATGTTGCAGTGTGGCTAGGCTCAAGTCGGATCGAGCAAAAGCTGTTACAGTTATTACAAAACTATAAAAATATTGAAATTCCTAAGGGGCAGAAATTAGCTACTGTTGATATGCGTTACCATAGTGGTTTTGCTGTCGGCTTTAAAGCGGCGGATGATGATGCTCAAAAAGGTTAAAAATTGCAAAAAATCGTAAGTTTACCGTATAAGCAAGATTCAGTTTTGCCGAATTTATGTTAGAGTATACAGCAATTTGTTTGAAACCCTTAGCTTAGGTTGATTTACCCTTGTTTTTGGTCGAAAATGATACGCGATATCATTGAGGGTCAGGGTAGGTAACAAAAGAATGCGACGTAAGTTAAAACACTAAAACTGGAATGAGTATCTAGAATATGTCTGAAATCGTGGAAAAGAAGATATTATGTGCCATTGATATCGGAACGTCAAAAGTTGTGGCTTTGGTGGCAGAGTTAAATGAAGATGAACAAATCAATATCATTGGGATTGGTACGCAACCTTCAAAAGGCCTTAAAAAGGGCGTGATTGTTAATATTGATGCGACGGTCAAAGCCATTCAAAAAGCTGTGCAAGAAGCGGAAGATGTTTGCGGCTTTAGCATCAAAGAAGCTTATATTGGTATTGCTGGTAGTCATATTCGTAGCTTTGACTCACATGGTGTTGTTGCTATTGAAAGTGCCGAAGTATCACAGCGTGATCTAGATCGCGTTATCGAATCGGCAAAAGCCGTACCTATGCCGGCAGATCAAGAGATTTTGCATATCCTCTACCAAGACTTTATGATTGATAATCATAATGGGATCAAAGAGCCATTGGGTATGTCTGGTGTGCGTTTAGAAGCTAAGGTTCATATGGTGACTGCTTCTTCAAGTGCTGTACAGAATATTAAGAAATGTGTTAACCGTTGTGGTATCAAAGTGCAAGATATTGTGCTTGAGCAGCTTGCTTCAAGCTATGCCGTTTTAACCGATGATGAAAAAGAATTAGGTGTTTGTTTAATTGATATTGGTGCAGGCACAACTGATGTGGCTGTATTTATCGAAGGTGCCATCAAATACACGTCAGTTATTCCAATTGCGGGTAGTCAGATCACCAGTGATATAGCACATGCTTTACGTGTGGCGACAGATACCGCTGAGCGGATCAAGATTCAATATGGTTGCTCAATGAGTAATTTGGTTAAATCGGATGATGCGATTGAGATTCCAGGACTTGCGGATCGTTTGGCGCGACGCGTACCTTTGCAAACGCTTGCAGGTGTCATTGAGGCAAGAACGGAAGAGTTATTTGGCATTGTGTATGAGGCGTTAGATAAGAATAACTTATTAGAAGCAATCTCAGCCGGTATCGTGTTAACCGGTGGTGCTGCTAAGATGCGAGGTATTGCACCATTAGCAGAAGAAATCTTTAAAGTGCCCGTGCGTATTGGGGGACCAACCAATATTACCGGTGTTCAAGATGTGTTGCATAATCCTGTGCACTCAACAGGTGTAGGCTTGATTAAATACAGTCATATGCAGATAGAAGAAGGGCAACTAGCATATGAAGAGGATGCCGATAATTCTGGTGTTTGGGGTAAAATGAAAGGTTGGTTTGGTAAGCATTTTTAGTACTTTAAAAAGTACTAAGTATAAGAATTAAAAATTAAAATATAGTTTTATAAAAGGAGTCCATTACATGTTTGAAATTTCAGAATCGTTGACAGACAATGCCGTTATTAAAGTAATTGGTGTTGGTGGCGGTGGCGGCAATGCCGTTGAGCATATGTTGACACAAAACATCGAAGGCGTTGAGTTTATTTGTGCTAACACTGATTCACAAGCGCTTAAAAACTCAAGTGCGCGTCATGCGATTCAAATTGGTAATGAGTTGACGAAAGGTCTAGGAGCTGGTGCTAACCCTGAAGTCGGTAAACGCGCAGCGCAAGAAGATCGTGCGCGTATTCAGCAAGCATTAGAAGGTGCTGATATGGTATTTATTACTGCCGGTATGGGGGGGGGCACAGGTACAGGGGCAGCTCCTGTGATCGCTGAAGTTGCTAAAGAAATGGGTATTTTAACCGTAGCAGTAGTTACTAAACCATTCCCATTTGAAGGACGTCGCAGAATGCAATTGGCTGAGTATGGTATTAGCGAGTTATCACAAAGCGTTGATTCATTGATTACAATCCCTAATGCCAAACTACTGAGTGTATTGGGTAAAAACATTAGCTTATTAGACGCATTTAAAGCAGCTAATGGTGTATTACAAGGTGCAGTACAAGGTATTGCTGAATTGATCACACGTCCTGGCTTGATCAACGTCGACTTTGCGGATGTGAGAACGGTGATGTCAGCAATGGGTGTGGCAATGATGGGGACAGCAACGGCAGCAGGCGAAAATCGTGCGCGTGAAGCAGCGGAAGCCGCTGTGGCAAGTCCGTTATTAGAAGATGTGAATTTAGCGGGCGCTAAAGGTGTGCTTGTTAATATCACGGCTGGCATGGATATGTCTATTGGTGAGTTTGAAGAAGTGGGTGATGTGATTAAAGCGTTTACTTCAGACCAAGCAACTGTTGTTGTTGGTACGGTGATTGATCCAGATATGTCAGATGAGTTGCGTGTAACTATCGTTGTGACTGGTCTTGATACAGCTGATGAGCATGCGAAGTTTGTCAGTGGTACGGCAGGTCAAAAATCAGCAAGCCCGTATGGTCGTCAAAATGTATCATTTAAATCATCAGAAAATGGTGTTAATACAAATAATACGTTAAGACGTCAAGCGCCTTCAGTTGAAGCGCAAGAAGTTGAAAAAGAGCAAAAAGTAGCAGCTGAAGGTGATAATGAATATTTAGATATTCCTACTTTCTTACGTCGCAAGGCAGATTAATGTAACTTTGTTGCTGTTTATTTCTCAATTATTTTTTAAATTTGCGACTATCATTAAAGGCAAGCTACAAAGCTTGAACAATTAAAAAATCTAAATCTTTGTCATTATCGAAGGGATTATTCTAACCTAAATATTCACCAAAAAATGCTCACCGTACCCTGAGCGTAAGTCGAAGTGATGCACTTGGGAAAAGCACACTTTATAGAGGCTTCGACTTATGCTCAGCCAACGCTTACGTAATCAAAGTGGGCGGGAATGTGAGATTATACCTGCTGAGAGTACTACATCTTTAAAGTCTGATCAGGTATGATAGCTTATCTTTTTATAAATCAGATTAGTTTTATGTCAAACACTCAAAAAATCGTTCTTGTTGATGGATCATCTTATCTTTTTCGTGCTTTTCATGCCTTACCACAATTAACCAATCGCCAAGGTGAACCAACAGGTGCGATCTTCGGTGTAATCAATATGTTAAAGAAATTACCTAAGCAGCTAAATACTAATCATATTGCTGTGGTTTTTGATGCTAAGGGCAAGAACTTCAGGCATGATCTTTATCCAGAATATAAAGCCAATCGTAAGGCCATGGCAGATGAGCTTAGAGTGCAAATATCTCCTGTGCATGAAATGGTGCAAAAGCTCGGCTTTCCACTGATTGTCATCGATGCGGTTGAAGCCGATGATGTTATTGGTACATTGGCTAAGCGCTTTGCTAAAGAAGGGCATGAAGTGATTATTTCAACGGGTGACAAAGATATGGCGCAACTGGTTGATGCACATATCACCTTAATGGATACGATGAAAAATGAGATTACCGATTGCGAGAAAGTCATTGCTAAATTTGGAGTTACACCTGAGCAAATTATTGATTACTTGGCATTGATGGGTGATACATCAGATAATATCCCGGGTGTGCCAAAAGTGGGGCCAAAAACAGCAGTAAAGTGGCTAGCTGAATATCAAAGCTTACAAGGTGTTATGGCAAATGCTGATAAAATATCGGGTAAAGTTGGTGAGAATCTAAGAGAGAGTATTGATTTTCTGCCACTGTCTTATCAACTAGCTACCATTAAATGTGACCTAGAGCTACCGTACACAGTTCAAGATATGCTCTGTGTTAAGCCGGATATTGATTATCTTAAGAAGGCTTTCACACAATATGAATTCAAAGGCTGGTTGCGTGAGCTTGAGCAAGAAACAAATATTGTGACTGATTCACAAAACACTCCAGTGGAGTCTGTCGATACTCAATCAACCTTAAACTATCAGATTATTTTGACGGAAGAAGACTTCAATATCTTTTATGCTGAGCTAGCAAAAACGGAAATCTTTGCTTTTGATACTGAAACAGATTCATTAGATACTTTTAATGTGCGTCTTGTTGGCATGTCATTTGCCTTAAGGCCACATCACGCGGTCTATATTCCACTGCAACATGATTATGACGATGCACCAACACAATTAGCACTAGATTGGGTTGTTAATAAAGTAAAACCAATTCTAGAAGATGATCAAGTGGCTAAAATTGCACAAAATGCCAAGTTTGACCTAAAAGTTTTAAGCACCGTTGGTATTAATGTCCAAGGTGTCAAGTATGATACGATGCTTGAGTCATATGTGTTAAATAGTTCAGCAACACGCCATGATATGGATTCATTAGCTAATCATTATTTGAATGTCAAAACAGTGAGCTTTGAGGAGTTAGCAGGCAAGGGTAAAAATCAACTTACGTTTAATCAGATTGATATAGCTAAGGCTGGGTTTTATGCTGCAGAGGATGCGGATATTACCTATCGTTTGCATGAGCGTATTTGGGATGAGTTAAAGGCTATAGACAGTTTACGTGAGTTGTATGTCAAAGAAGAATTACCGGTGAGCTTTGTTATTGATCGCATGGAGCGTATCGGTGTTAAAGTTGATGCCGATTTATTAAAAGCACAAAGTGCGTCACTCACCGCAAAAATAGCTCAGTTAGAAAAAGAGTGTATTAAATTAGCAGGAGAAGACTTTAACCTGTCATCTCCCAAGCAATTGCGTGAGATTCTCTATGATAAGATGGGTTTGCCCATTTTGAAAAAAACACAAGGTGGACAAGCCTCAACGGCTGAAGATGCACTTCAGGAGTTGGCAGAGATCTATGACTTACCTAAGCTTATTATCGAGCATCGCCATTTAGTGAAATTAAAAACAACTTATACCGACAAGCTACCATTGATGATCAATAGTAAAACATCACGGGTGCATACTTCCTATCAGCAAGCAGTAACAAGTACAGGGCGTTTGTCATCAACGGAGCCTAACCTGCAAAATATCCCGATTCGCTCAAGTGTAGGTCGTGAGATTAGAAAGGCATTTATTGCTAAGAAGGGTTATAAGATTTTAGCGGCGGATTACTCGCAAGTGGAGTTAAGAATTATGGCGCATTTATCGCAAGATCCTAATTTACTTCATGCTTTTCAGCAAGGCTTAGATGTGCATCGCGCAACAGCTGCTGAGACATTAGGAATTAAAGCAGATGATGTAACACCCGAGCAACGTCGTCAAGCCAAGGCAGTTAACTTTGGCTTAATCTATGGTATGGGTGCATTCGGTTTGGCAAAGCAATTAGGCATTCCGCGTGGTGAAGCACAAGAGTATATTGATATCTATTTTGCGCGTTATCCTGGGGTTAAGCGCTATATGGAAGATGCCAAAGCCTATGCTATGCAGCATGGTTTTGTTGAGACCATTTTTGGCAGACGTTTACATTTGCCAGAGATTAATTCGCGTAATATGGCAAAAAAACGCGCGGCAGAGCGCGTGGCAATCAATGCGCCAATGCAAGGATCAGCTGCTGATATTATTAAGCGTGCGATGATTTTAATTGATGAGTGGATTATCAAAGAAAATATTGATGCCAGAATGATTATGCAGGTGCATGATGAGCTGGTATTTGAAGTTAAAGAAGATCAGCTAGAAAGAATCGGCAAAGAAATTAAACAATTTATGGAATCAGCCGCTTTATTACAAGTGCCACTAATTGTTGATGTCGGTATTGGTGATAATTGGGATGAGGCTCATTGAGTAATGATGTATAAATAAGTTACATGAGCTAGCACCTCTCCCCTTGCGGGATTGCTCGTGTAGCTTAAGCTGCGCGGGTGAGGGGAGTAATTAAAACTCAACTATTCTTTTATCATTACTAATGGTATTAAACTAAAAATTGCTCAACAAGCTCACAGGTATACCAAACCCCGACACCACTGACCTCAGTAGGTATTGGTGCTAGCCCATCCTTATGGCGGCATGAAGCCAAATCCATATGTAACCAACGAATGTCTTTACCAACAAATTGCTGTAAGAATTTAGCTGCTAAAATATGATCGGCATTACCGCTGACATAACATTGTTTTAAATCAGCAATATCAGAGTCCAACGCTTTAAGATAATGCTTATCCATTGGAAATGGCCATACTTTCTCAGCACACCTAGCACCATATTTGACTAAACTTGATTGCCAGTCATAATTATTACTGAAAATTGCAGAGTATTCAGTGCCCAATGCGCGCACCGCAGCACCTGTTAATGTCGCATAATCAATAATCATTTCAGGTTTATCTTGGCTTGCCAAGCATAATGTATCAGATAAAGCCATGCGCCCTTCAGCATCGGTATCAACCACTTCAATGGTTTTACCATTTAATGCGGTGACGACTTCATTGGGCAGAAAAGCACGTTCGCCAATGTTGTTGTTAGTTATTGCAAGGTAACAATGTATTTGATAAGGGACTTGCAAAAGGCTTAATGATAGTAAGCTACCAACAGCAACTGCACTACCCATCATATCGTCATTCATGCCATACATATATTGTGGTTGCTTCAAGCTAACACCTCCGGTATCAAAACAAATCCCCTTGCCAACAAGTGCGATTGTTTTGCTAAAGTCTTTAGGTGTATACGTTAACTTCACAATGCCTGCAACTTCAGAGGCACGTGCTACCGCATTAAAGGCGCCAGCACCCATTTCAGACAAGCTTTCTTTGTCATAAAGCGTATATTGCCAATCCTCGCGTTTGGCAATATCTTCCAGTAGATTGATATAGATCTGTGGGGTTAAGTAATTGGTTGGAAAAATAGTCAGGCGACGCGCAAGTGCATTACCTTTGTGTTTTGCAAGTACATCAAGAAAATCACTTTCGCTATAATCGCCAATGATCTTGATGCTAACCTCTTGAGCCTTATGTTCGCGCTTATAATTAGGCATCTCTTCAGTATGTGCTAATAGTGTACGCATACAAGCATCAGCAGTTGATTCGCTAGTATTCTCAGCAAGAAAAACAATATTCTTAGCCTTGGTGATATTTGCATTCTTAACTAGCTCAGATAAATCTTTAAGCCATAAATAGAGCTCGCATTCACCAACATTTTCTTTGATGATAATGTGTGTGCCTTTAGCATTGGGTAGCTGTGTGTGGTAGCCTTTTTTACATTTTGGCGCTTGAGATTGTTTGCGAGAGTAAAGAAGCTCACCTGAAGGTAAGTTTTGCCATTGTACTTCATTATCGGCGATCGCAATAATGAGATCTGCATTATGGTGGTTTTCATCAAAGTGAGCAGAGAAATGTAAGCGTGCTGATGTTAATGTATGTAATGAATGCATTGATTTAACCTTGTTGAGAAACCTTATTAGGAAACAGTATAAACACACTTTTAGGCAGTATGAACCAGAATTACCTACTTTTCGTAATAACTACGTGGGAAACAGCAGAATTATGCTTGCAAAACTAAGATGATGGGCTAAAATAGCCGGAAGTTTAAGGGCTCTTAGCTCAGTTGGTTAGAGCAGCGGACTCATAATCCGTTGGTCGCAGGTTCGAGTCCTGCAGGGCCCACCATATTCAAATCCTTTTCCATAAGAAAAAATCTGTACAATTCGTCTAGATAGTGATGTTATGGATTATTTTAAATCAATGGGAAAAGGCTACCAAACAAAAATTAATTCTGTCCTTAGAGAGTACAAGCGCTGCCATTAAGAAAATCATCCTCGACAGTTGCCTTATCGTAACTTTTAACCTTTGACATAGCTCAATGCGTCTTTAAAGGTATGAATACCTGCTTCAGGGCGAGTCGCATGCTCACTTAGGAATCGGCGATATAGGCGTGCGTTAGGGTAACCATTAAATAAATTAAGCGTATGACGTGTAATATGATTAAGCTTGCGATCAGGTGCTTTTAGCTCTTCTTCAATATAGGGAGTTAAACGCTCAGCAACTTCAAAAGGGGTAAGGTCAAGACTTTCCTCATTATAAAAGAGATGGTCAACGTCTTTAAATAACATTGGGTTGTGGTAAGCTTCGCGCCCAATCATCACGCTATCAACATATTGTAAATGCTGATTGATATTATCTAAAGTTGTTATACCGCCGTTAATGCCAATTAACTGTTTGGGGAATAGTTTTTTAATTTGATAAACCGTGTCATATTGTAAGGGCGGGATTGTACGATTCTCTTTGGGGCTTAAGCCATTTAGCCAGCCTTTTCGTGCATGAATACAAATAAAATCAGCCTTAGCATCGACAATACCTTGGATAAAGTACACAAGCTCTTCAAAGCTATCTTTATCGTCAACGCCAATGCGACATTTTACTGAAACAGGGATGTTAACCGCTTGTTTTAAGGCATTAACACATTCAGCAACGAGCTCAGGCTTATACATCAATGATAGTCCAAAATCGCCACGTGAGACGCGATCACTCGGACAGCCAACATTCAAATTGATTTCGTTATAACCTAAGTCTTCAGCAAGTTTAGCGCAAAAGATGAGATCATTTGGGTTGTTGCCACCTAATTGTAATGTCAATGGACTTTCCTCTGGTGAGTACTGCAATAAGCGTTCACGTGGTCCATGAATGATCGCATTGGCTGTAATCATCTCCGTGTAAAGCATGGTTTTTTTGGTGATTAGGCGCATTAAATAACGATAATGCCTATCTGTCCAATCGATCATTGGTGCGATACAAAGGGTGCGATTAAGTGGTTGTGTCATCGGTATTCTATTTATTCAAAACTTAAGAAAGCTATGGTAAAACATTCCCTGTAATTGTAAATGGAATAGGTGATTTATTTGCCATAAAGACTAGTTTTATCAAATTGTATTTTATATGCTCGATGGGTTTTGGGAAAAATGAGAAATGATAAAGGGGGGCGATATGCTACTACAAGTCAATAACTTATTAACCGTTGCCATTGCTATTTTAGTACTATTGGTTGGGATTTTTATTCAAAAGCGTGTGAGTATATTAAGTCGTTTTTTTATACCTGCCCCTGTTGTCGGTGGATTGCTTTTTTCTATATTGCTCGCTGTACTTAGTTATTTTGATTATATACATATTAATTTTGATGCATCAGCTCAGAAATATTTTATGTTGATATTCTTTTCAACGATTGGCTTTGCCGCGAGTTTGCGTTTTTTGTTTATTGGTGGCAAGGCCGTATTGATCCTATTTGCCTGTATGTGCGTGCTGGTTGTTTTACAAAATAGCTTGGGTGTATCATTGGCGATGTTGCTTGATATGCCGACAGCTTTTGGTTTGGCTAATAGCTCGATTACGATGATCGGAGGGCATGGCACGGGGTTAGCATTTGCTGAGACGTTGCAAAGTGACTTTGGATTGCAAAATGCAGCAACGATTACAGCAGCGGCAGCAACGGTGGGGTTGATTGCAGGAAGTCTTTCAGGAGGGCCAGTTGCAAAGTTTCTCATGCGTAAATATAAGCCAGAAGTCACGGGCAAAAAAATGGATGCGGAAAGTCTTAAGAAACTGCAACTACATAAACCAAGTAAGATTTCTCAAGAGGGTGTCTTTAATGCAGTGATTATGATTGCGTTAGCAATTGGTTTTGGCAGTATTTTTTCGGCATGGTTTAAGTCACTTAATATCATTTTACCTGATTATATTGGTGCAATGTTGGCAGCGGCAATCTTGCGTAATTGCTCAGATATTACTGATTGGTATGAGGTCAAGCACACTGAGTTGCAGGTCTTAGGTGCTATTTCACTTTCTATTTTCTTATCGATGGCGCTGATGCAAATGAAGCTGTTGGCACTTGTGAACTTAGCGATTCCAATGCTAGTGATCTTATTTGCACAAGTGGTATTAATGGTGCTATTTGCCATTTTTGTGATTTATAAATTATTAGGTAAGAGCTATGACGCGGTTGTCATGACTTGCGGTACGGTAGGGTTGGGTATGGGAGCAACACCAAATGCGATTGCCAATATGGATGCTTTTGTTGCTAAAAATCGTCCAGCACCACAGGCATTTTTTGTGGTGCCAATTGTGGGTTCGGTATTGATTGACTTTTTTAATGCCGGAATGATTACCGCATTTTTAAATATTTTTTAAACTGAAAACTGCCTATTTTTTATTAAGCCCTTATATAGTCAAGTTTTAAAGGTCGCCATCCTGGTAAACTGGATTGTCGACTTCCCTGTCGACAATGACGTCATTGCTGCAGGATGCAGGCAATCCATAACCATGGATGGTAAGCTTAGCAAATCCATACTGTTAGTTTTTTGGGAAATTTCAGTTTTAAAGATTCTCATAAAACACTTTAATAATACCATCTTCAAGCATGCGTGCTTTAATGCGCTGTGAACGTGTTAGATCATTTAGCATAATCGAAAAACTCAATAGGTGGTTGCGCTTTGTTAACAGGTAGCCAGAAAGCGTTGAGACACCGGCTAATGTGCCCGTTTTGGCATGAACGCGACCTTGCAATTTACCACCCATACGATAAGCCAATGTGCCATCTTCACCAGAGCTAGGTAATGCACTATATAAGCGTTTGCCAATGCTGCTGTTATAAACGTTGGTTAATAAGCTTACCATAAACTGAGGGGTTACCGAATCAAGCTTAGAAAGGCCAGAACCATCTTCCATGTGCAGCTCTCCAGTATCCACTTTATACGTTTTGCGGATAAGGGATTCAACGGCTTTGGTGCCAGCGTCATTACTGCCTTGACCCGCTTGTGTATAACCTACAGTGCGCATAAAGCTCTCAGCATATAGGTTGTCAGACTTCAATAGCATATGCGTGAGCAAAGCATCGATAGAGTCGGATGAGATACTCGCAACTTCAATTAAGCTTGACTTACTGGGTAAGTTACCAAATAAAGTATTGCCACGGTGTTTGATGCCAACTTGTGAGATGAAATCATCTATCGTTTGCTTTGTTTTTAAGGCAGGGTTAGCAATCGCAAGATTAAGGTAAGTTTCAGCTTTTGCCGGAATGCAGCCTGAAAGATTAAGAACATTGTTTCGAGTCATATCCATATCAAACTTGCATTTGCCACGATCCTGCGCTGTGGCTAATCGAGTTGTATTGTTAATCGTAATATTACTGGTATTGGCAATTTTTTTGACTTTGGTATTTGTGCCACTTGTGTTGACAAGCTTAATCACAAAACAATTTTTATTCATATTTAAGCTGGAAGCTGGGGCTGCAAAGCAGTAAGGTGTGTCGTTTTTTGACCAGCCGTTAGGTGTGTAATCACCAGTGAAATGATTGGCGATTAATACAACATCGCCATTAATACGCTTGATACCATGTTGTTTGGTTTGTGAAATTAAATTATACAATGTTGCACCAGTTAGACTTGGATCACCGGTAAACTCAATGTAGAGATTTCCGTTTAAGGTGCCGTTTTTATATTGCGCTTTTTTATAAAAAACAGAAGTGGTGAATTGGAAATTTCTGGGCAGTGCTGTGAAGGCGGCAATTGCCGTGAAAACTTTGTTGTTACTTGCAGGTGTGAAGGGTCGGTCTTTGGCATATTGATAGAGTAGTTTCCCTGAGTTAACACGCTCAACGGCAATGCCAATAGAGGCATCAGATAAGCGATACATCTTAACAAGTGATTGAATTTCACTGCGCACGGAAGCATGCGCAAACATAATGGTGCTCATTAAAGCTAAAATAAGTAAAATAAATTTTTTCACAGTGAACGCTATTTAAAACTATCGATTTTTAACGATGTCGTCGATAATACCAACTTTTGGAAGCGAATGTCATTACTGAATTGGCATATACCGCTTGTAAATTATTTTGAGGTGTTAGGTGTCAAAGAAATTTTTAATGTTTTTGGGGTGGTATATATGTATAAGCTGAAACTCACTGAGGTCATCTTGGATGTCTATCTTGGTGTCTATGATTTTGAACAAGAACAATTACAGCAGGTTAAATTAGATTTGAACATTAGTTATCACAAAGCACCAAGAGGATGTATCAGTGATGATCTTAACGAGACGATTTGCTATGCAAGTATCAATGAATTATTGTTAAAAACCGCACGACAACAGCGTTACCAATTAATCGAGCATTTAGCACAATCGCTCCTTGATGTGCTAAAAGAGATGCTCGAAGCATATAAAGTAGATATTTACCTTGAACTGCATAAAAAGCCGCCGCTAGATAATGTGGCGTTAGCAAGCTTTTGTGTGGAGCATGTATGTGTGAGGTAGTCTTGGGGCTAGGCAGTAATGTTGGTCGTAAGTTATCAAACTTGCGTCAAGCAGTCGATTTGATTGCAAAGCGTATTGGTCAGGTGCAAAGAGTCTCACCGATCTATCAAACCAAAGCGCTTTTGCCAGCTAATGCGCCACCAAGTTGGGATATTGATTACTATAATTTAGCTGTTTTGGTGCAGACGGATTTAGCGCCTGAGGCATTGTTAAGTGAAATAAAAAGGATTGAAACAACACTAGGGCGTGATCCTGAGCATGCTTTTTGGTCGCCACGTGAAATTGATATCGATATTTTGTGTTGTGAAGATTTAAGCTATCAAAGGGAGCATTTAACGATTCCGCATAAGGAATTATTGAAACGTAACTTTGCATTAAAACCTTTGTTAGATGTTTATCCCTATTGGCAGCATCCTCAGTATACAGGTGATCTATATCAATATCTAAAAACAATGCCAATGCTTGAGTTAGCACCCTTTACCTTAGCAGGTAGTCAAATTATGGCGATTGTCAATTTATCGAATGACTCTTTCTCGCAACAAGGTGAAGAGATAGTACCACTTGAGCAGTTTGAGCAGTATATTATTGAGCTTGTTAATAAAGGTGCCGAAGTGATTGATTTAGGCGCTGAGAGCACTAAGCCAGATGCAAGTCCAATCACCGCAGAGCAGTATTGGCAAAGATTAAAGCCTTATCTAGAGATTGTCGAATCACTGGTGAATGCGAATGTGTTACCTGTAGATCTTAAGGTCAGTATTGATACTTATCATGCTGAGGTCGTAGCAAAGGCGTTGAATTATAGTTGTGTTAACATCATTAATGATATTTATGGTATTGAGGTAAAGCGTATTACTGCTTTGATTAAAGGTAAAATGATTGACTATGTTTTTATGCATCAATTAGGTGTTGCCGGAGGTAAATATTTGGCAAGTGATCGTGATCCAGTATCTGAGGTTATTGCTTTTGCGAAAGAAAAAATACAAATACTTTTAGATGCGGGTATGCGCAAAGAAAGACTTATTTTTGATATCGGCATTGGTTTTGGTAAAACAGCCTATCAAGCACAATACTTACTTGATGCCGTTACTGAGATAAAAGAAGCGCTTGGCATTAAAATACTCGTCGGGCATTCACGTAAATCATCTGTTATGCCATATGTTGCAACTAAAGACAGTGCCGAAAAAGATCTGGCTACAGCAATGATTTCGCGTGATTTGATGAAAAAAGGTGTTGATTATCTGCGTGTACATAATGTGAGATTAACAGCGCTAGCGAAGCATATTTAATGGCGGAAGGTCACTGCATTTAGCAAATAGTTATGTTACACTTTTGCCCGCAAACATTATTAACTTTTGGAAGGCAGATGAATTCAAACATAACTCTTGCAAATGCTATTCGTTTTCTCTCAATGGACGCTGTACAGAAAGCAAAATCAGGACACCCAGGTATGCCAATGGGCATGGCAGATATCGCGACAGTACTGTGGCGTAAATATCTAAAACATAATCCTAAAAACCCACATTGGCTTAATCGTGATCGTTTTGTGTTATCAAATGGTCATGGTTCAATGTTGTTATATTCGTTATTGCATTTGACAGGTTATGATTTATCAATTGATGACTTAAAGAATTTCAGACAACTACATTCAAAAACCCCAGGGCATCCTGAATATGGTTACGCGCCAGGTATTGAGACAACAACCGGTCCTTTGGGGCAAGGTATTGCAAATGCCGTTGGTATGGCGCTAGCAGAAAAGCTATTAGCCGATAGCTATAATCAATCTGAACATGAGATTATCAATCACTTTACTTATGTGTTTATGGGTGATGGCTGTTTAATGGAAGGTGTGTCACATGAAGTAAGCTCTTTAGCGGGCACTTTGAAACTAGGCAAATTAATTGCTTTTTGGGATGATAATAGTATTTCGATTGATGGCGATGTAAAGGGCTGGTTTACCGAAGATGTTGCTAAGCGTTATGAAGCCTATGGTTGGCAGGTTATTACGCATGTCGATGGCCATGATTTTGATGCTATTAATGCTGCCATTGCTAAGGCACAAGCGGAAAGCGCAAAGCCAACATTGATTTGTTGTAAAACTAAGATCGGGCAAGGTTCACCAAATAAAGCAGGTAGCCATAGTGTGCACGGTGCACCTTTGGGTGATGATGAGGTTATCAATACTCGTAAAGCGCTTGATTGGCATCATGCACCTTTTGAGATTCCAAGTGATATTTATGTAGATTGGTCAGGTGTTGAGAAAGGTTCAACATCAGAGCAGAGCTGGAATGAACAGTTTGCTGAATATCAGAAAGCATACCCTAATGAGTTTAATGAGTTAAATGCACGCTTAAGCAAAAGCTTACCACAAGACTTTACAGGTCTTGTCGATGACTATATCAATAAGCTACTTAATGACAAACCAACGGTAGCGACGCGCAAAGCATCACAGATGGCATTAGAGGAAATCTGTAAAGTATTGCCGGATATGTTTGGTGGTTCAGCAGATTTAACAGGTTCCAACTTAACAAACTGGTCAGGCAGTAAGTGGCTTAACAACGATGAAAAGCATGCCAACTACCTATCTTATGGTGTGCGTGAGTTTGGCATGGCAGCGATGATGAATGGCATGTCGCTTTATGGTGGCTTTAGGCCATATGGTGGTACTTTCTTGGTGTTTAGTGATTACGCGCGAAACGCCATTCGTATGAGTGCGATTATGAAGCAGCCAGTGGTTTATGTGATGACACATGACTCAATTGGTTTGGGCGAAGATGGTCCAACACATCAGCCAATTGAACATGTACCAAGTCTGCGTGTGATGCCTAATTTAAACGTATGGCGTCCAGCAGATGTTATTGAAACGGCGGTTGCGTGGCAGTGTGCGGTTGAAGAGCAAAGCACCCCATCACTATTGGCACTTTCTCGTCAGAATCTACCAACTTTAGTGGCAAGCAATACGCAAGCGCAGCTGGTTAAAAAGGGTGGCTATTTATTAAGAGAAACACAAAATGCTGAGATTACATTGATTGCTACAGGCTCTGAAGTGAGTATCATGTGTGATGCAGCGGAGACATTAACCAAAGAAGGTATAGCAGTTAATGTTGTTTCTATGCCTTGTGTTGAGAAATTCATGCAACAAGATGATTTATATCAACAATCGGTGATAAAACAAAATATTCCTGCAGTAGTAATGGAGGCGGCACAAGGTGATTTGTGGTATCGTCTACTACCGAAAGCAGGCGGGAATGTAATTGGCTTAAATCACTTTGGCGAATCAGCACCGGCTGAAAAATTATATGATGCATTTGGTCTGACAGCACAAAACGCTGTTGCTAAAGCCAAAGCGCTGCGAGCTAAAACAACGGTTGAAAGTTTATAAGTCATATATGGTATGACTAGTTTAAAAAAGGAGAAATGAAAGATGGCAATTAAAATTGCAATTAATGGTTATGGTCGCATCGGTCGTTGTGTATTACGTGCGATTTATGAAGCAGGTTTAACAAACGAGTTTAAAATCGTTGCCATTAATGATTTAGGAAGCCCTGAAGTTAATGTTCATTTGACAAAATATGACACAACACATGGTCGCTTCAACGCAGATGTTTCTTTACAAAACAACGAAATGGTGATTAATAACGATCGCATTAAAATCTTAGCTGAACGTAACCCAGCTGATTTGCCATGGAAAGATTTGGATATTGATGTGGTCTTTGAATGTACTGGTTTATTCACTTCAAAAGAGAAGTGTGGCGCGCATATTCAAGCGGGTGCTAAAAAGGTTGTTATCTCAGCTCCTGGTGGCAAGGATGTTGATGCAACGATTGTTTATGGTGTTAATCATGATGTGTTAACTTCTGATATGACAGTTATTTCTAATGCATCATGCACAACAAACTGTTTGGCACCTGTGGCTAAAGTATTAAACGATAGCATTGGTATTCAAGAAGGTTTGATGACAACGATTCATGCGTATACCAATGATCAAAAAATCGTTGATAGCTATCACAGTGATTTGCATCGCGCACGTGCTGCCGCGCACAATATGATCCCAACCAAAACGGGAGCCGCTGCCGCAGTAGGCTTGGTGTTACCTGATCTTAAAGGGCGTTTAGATGGTTTTGCAATGCGTGTGCCAACGATTAACGTATCAGTAGTTGATTTGACATTCACTGCTAAAAAGCATACCTCTGTAGAAGAAGTTAATGGTTTATTGAAAGCCGCTTCTGAAGCAGGCAATTTAAAAGGTGTGTTGGGCTATAATGTTGAGCCATTAGTCTCTATGGACTTTAACCATAATCCGCATCCATCGATCTTTGATGCCACACAAACGCGTGTGATTGGCAATCTTGTGAAAGTGCTTTCTTGGTATGACAATGAGTGGGGCTTCTCAAATCAGATGCTAAGAACGACAAAAGCGTGGTTTGCAGCTAAGTAAAAGAAGTAAAAAAGTATTTAAGGCGTGAAGACGCCTTTTTTGTTTTTAAGGATTAATAATGAACTTTTTATCAATAACGGATGTGCCATTAAAGGGCAAAAAAGTCCTGATGCGCGTTGATTTCAATGTGCCAGTCAAAGATGGCAAAGTCACCAGTTTCGTACGCATTGATGCTGCATTACCAACCATTAAATATGCATTAGAGCAAGGTGCCAGTGTGATATTGATGTCACATTTAGGGCGTCCTGAGGAAGGTCAGTACAATGAAGCGTATTCACTTAAACCCGTGGTAGAATGCTTAACACAAAAGCTAGGTCAGTCGGTAAACCTTATCAAAGACTATCTTTCTGGTGTGAACGTCAATGCCGGTGATGTGGTGATCTGTGAAAATGTGCGCTTTAACAAAGGCGAGAAAAAATCAGATGATGCATTATCACAGAGGCTTGCGAGTTTATGTGATGTCTTTGTAATGGATGCCTTTGCAACAGCGCACAGAGCGCAAGCGTCGACTTATGGCGTTGCTAAATATGCACCGGTTGCTTGTGCGGGACTTCTACTAACTGAAGAGTTAAACGCACTTAAAGCAGTGTTGAAAAACCCACAAAAGCCATTAGCAGCGATTGTTGGTGGTTCAAAAGTATCAACCAAATTAACCGTGCTTGAGAACTTAATCGATCAAGTCGACCAATTAATTGTTGGTGGTGGTATTGCTAATACGTTCTTAGTTGCGGCAGGCTTTAATGTCGGCAAATCATTGATAGAAGCAGATCTTGTTGATACTGCACGTGCCTTGATCGACAAAGCGCGCGCAAAGGGTGCTGATATTCCACTACCTCTTGATGTGCGTGTTGCAAAAAGCTTTAGCGAAGAGGCAAAAGCTGAGATTAAAACCATCGAATCAATTGAGCCGGATGATATGATTTTAGATATTGGTCCTTTGACAGAGGTAAAACTTGCAACAACAATTGCTAAAGCCAAAACTATTTTATGGAATGGTCCAGTAGGTGTGTTTGAGTTTCCAGAGTTTGAGCTAGGGACCAAAGCGATTGCCAAGGCGATTGCTGATTCAGATGCTTTTTCAGTTGCTGGCGGTGGCGATACCATTGCTGCGATTGAGAAGTTTAATATCAAAGATAAAGTATCGTATATTTCAACGGCAGGGGGTGCCTTTTTAGAGTTTATTGAAGGCAAAACATTGCCTGGTGTTGAAGTGTTATGTGAACGTGCGCAAGAGGTGAAAGCATGAGAAGAACGAAAATCTTAGCAACCATAGGACCTGCAAGCGAGTCCAAAGAAGTGCTAAGTAAAATGGTTGATGCCGGATTGAATGCGGTGCGTTGCAATTTCTCGCATGGTACGGCAGATGATCACCGTAAACGTGTGCAACTGATTCGTGAAGTTGCCAAAGAAAAGGGCGTTTATATCGGTGTGTTAGCTGACTTACAAGGTCCTAAAATCCGAGTAGCTAAATTCAAAGATGGTAAAGTGATCTTGAAAAATGGAGATACATTTATCCTTGATGCTGAAATGGATAAGGCAGCCGGCAATGAAAAGTCAGTTGGTATTGATTACAAAGAGTTACCAAATGATGTTGAAAAAGGTGATGTTTTACTGCTAGATGATGGCAAAGTTGTACTAACAGTTGCCAAAGTTGAAGGTGCTAAAGTGCATTGTAAAGTCACTGTGGGTGGCAAGCTTTCTGATAATAAAGGCATTAACAAAAAGGGTGGCGGCTTAACAGCGCCTGCCCTAACAGAAAAAGATAAAGAAGATATTAAAACAGCTGCAGCACTTGAAGTAGATTATGTGGCTGTTTCTTTCCCGCGCGATGCCAAAGATATGGAATATGCACGCAAGTTATTGCTAGAATCAGGCTCAGAAGCAGGCGTTGTTGCTAAGGTTGAGCGCACTGAAGCTGTAGCAAATATAAAAGAGATTATTAAAGCGTCCGATGCAATTATGGTTGCTCGTGGCGATTTAGCGGTTGAGATAGGAGATGAGAATGTCCCAGCAGCTCAGAAGATGATTATTCGCTTGACGCGTGAGCTTGATAAAGTAGTCATCACCGCAACGCAAATGATGGAGTCAATGATTACAAGCTCAACGCCAACACGTGCTGAAGTGTCGGATGTTGCCAATGCGGTATTAGATGGTACTGATGTGGTTATGTTGTCAGCTGAATCTGCAGCAGGCGACTATCCTGTTGAAACGGTCTCTGCAATGTCACGTGTGTGTGAGGCAGCTGAGAATAGTAACTTGGTGCATATCGTTTCTAAAGATAATGTGACGCGTCATCATGATCGTGTCGATGAAGCCGTAGCGAGTGCTGCTGTTTATTTAGCAAATCATGTTGATGCTAAAGCAATTATTTCATTAACTGAATCAGGCTCTACAGCGTTATGGATGTCACGTATTAACACTCATTTGCCAATTTATGCATTATCACGTAATCGTATGACTTTGGGTAAAATGACACTTTATCGTGGTGTTGTACCGATTGAGTTTGACTCAACGCGCATGGCACGCTTTTACGTTAACCGTGAGGCATCGCTTGAGCTTGAGAAGCGTGGTATTGTTAAGCCGGGTGAATGGATGGTATTAACCAGTGGCGATCACATGGGTGTTAATGGTGGTACCAATAAGATTAAGGTTATTCAAGCCGGTAATGTGGTTTAAATAAAAAATAAGGATAAGAAAATGGCATTAGTATCATTACGTCAATTATTGGATCATGCAGCAGAACATTGTTATGGTATTCCTGCATTTAATGTGAATAATTTAGAGCAAATCCGTGCGGTAATGGAAGCTGCAAGCAAAGTTAAAGCACCGGTTATCTTGCAAGCTTCAGCAGGTGCTAGAAAATATGCAGGAGCACCTTTTATTCGTCACCTTGTGTTAGCTGCGATTGAAGAATATCCAGATATTCCAGTATGTATGCATCAAGATCACGGGACATCACCAGATGTTTGCCAACGTTCTATTCAATTAGGCTTTTCATCAGTAATGATGGATGGTTCATTAAAAACAGATGGCAAAACACCTGCAGATTATGATTATAACGTTGAGGTTACTAAGCGTACTGCTGAAATGGCGCATGCTTGTGGCGTATCCGTTGAAGGTGAG
>JAHDDB010000013.1 GCA_020629575.1 Caedibacter sp.
AGCAGAGGACTGAAAATCCTCGTGTCGGCAGTTCGATTCTGCCTCTGGCCACCATTCGATCGGAGCATAGCGCAGCTTGGTAGCGCATCTGGTTTGGGACCAGAGGGTCGGGGGTTCAAATCCCTCTGCTCCGACCATTTTGATGCGTCTGTAGCTCATCTGGATAGAGCATCGGCCTTCTAAGCCGAGGGTAGCAGGTTCGAATCCTGCCGGGCGTACCATTAAAAAGAGTTTATGGTGGGCGTAGCTCAGTTGGTAGAGCCCCGGATTGTGATTCCGGTTGTCGTGGGTTCAAGTCCCATCGTTCACCCCAGTCTTTGCGGACGTGGCGAAATTGGTAGACGCACTGGATTTAGGTTCCAGCGGGCAACCGTGGGAGTTCGAGTCTCCCCGTCCGCACCACATAATCGTATTATAACGCCTCAAATCATCTCATTATCATCTTTAAGCCCTGAGAGCCACTTGCTAACAATGTGTGAGTGAGTCGTTACAAGCTGGCTAATAACATTAAAGCTTCCTTTTAAGCCTAAGCCACATTGATATCTAGATGCTTACCAAGCGCCGCCAAAGCCTGTTCTATTGCTTCAATCTTAGAGCGATAACGCATATTGAATAATCTATCTAGATTTGATGGCGCAACCCCTATTTTACTAGCGATGTCGGTTTTTTTAAGATTAGATGCCAGCCATTCGTTATAAAGATATACTTTGGCAGCCAGACCGACTGGTAATGTAATGTAGTCGACGCCAATATTCTGAGGTATTGGAATGGGCTTTTTATCTTCAATATAAAAATCAAAGGCAGAGACAAGCGCATCAACTGCTTGGGTTTGCAATTCTGTTAGCTTCTCAACAGTTGTCACTGCCTCGGGCACATCAGGGAACGTAACTAAGTACTCGCCGTTGCTATCTTCTTGAATATTAATATTATATTTCATCAGGTCACCTCGCATTATTTCAAATCTAGGTCTTTCTTTATTTTTTCAACCAACCCTTTACCTATTTCTTTTGCACCATGGTCAGGGAAGATGGTCTGGCGTCCATTTAAGTATACTTTGAAATGGCTGCCTTTTGCTTTTTTAAATGTCGCACCATTGTCTTTTAACCATTTTCTAAACTCACTGTATTTCATTCAATGACGCTCCGTGCTTGCTATGTCCCCAGTTTATCAAAAATGATAAAAACGTCAAGGTGAAGTTATCAAAAATGATAAAACATAGACTCAAGCGTGACACTCAGCCTTTAAGGTACTCCCAGAGGCTTGAAAGCGGGCAGGTTTGACATGCGCAAAAAGCATTTTCTCACTGCCTATAAAAATTGATTTCGTTTCGTTTTGTACAGCTATGTAAATGGGGAAAGTATTCAAAAAACGAAATACCTACCGAGGAAAGCATAATTGAATATGCGCTAAAAAAGGCGTGATTTAAGTTTCGCCATTGGCGGAGGTTAAAAACCAGTCAGGGCAGACGGTAAAACGCTTAACTTTGGTAGGCTCAATTTTGAGCTCACCTAATGTTGGTTTTAGTTGTGAGACTTACTTAACTTGAGGTGGTCATGTGAAATTTCATGCAAAGGGGTTACATTGGGCTAAGTGTATAGTAAAACGTATAGTGAAAAATTAACACATAAATTAAATGCTTATTTATCAATGGTTTTAAGATGTTCTTTTAGTCTCCCCGGCACCAAATAATCATATTATAACACCTCAAATCATCTGATTGCTTTAGGGTTAGCTAGCGATGCCCATTTAGAAATTTAGAGACACTTCCTTGATTGCCAGAGATGTCCACAAGGTCTTTTTGCTTAAGGTTATATTCTGCCATAAGAAATTGAACCAATCTGTTGGGCGTGGTCAGCTCCGAAAGCTTGGGAATACATGTTTTCATAATCAGCAATATGCTGTTCTATTATCTCCAAAATCGGTAAATATTCGTGCTGAGTGTTATCACCTATAAAGTCAGCCAGCTCTAGGGATAAATTTATTAGCTGATTTAGTTCAACATCATTTGTTGGTGGCTTAAACCATGGAGCAATCACACTCAATGCTTGCTGTGTTTTTTTGTTTCTAACATCGCTATATGCCTCCATTTAGTAATTTCTATGCGGTCGAAGACAGGGAACCACCGGTAATACCCGTGGGTATCTATTTTGCGACATTCAGTGTTGATCATTTGGCGAATGCTTTTTTACCGATATCCTTGCGGTGATATTCATTCTGCCAAGTAATGCTATCTACTAATTTATAGGCATGATTATAAGCTTCTTCGATATTGCGACCTAACGCAGTAGCGCAAAGTACGCGACCACCGTTGGTGACAATACTTGCCTCATCACGTTTGGTCCCAGCGTGAAAGACTTTGCTATTGGTGTCATGAATTTGATCAAGTCCAATAATGATGTCACCTGTATTATAGTGATTAGGGTAGCCACCAGCTGCCATGACCACGCCTAGGGCTGTGCCTGGATTCCAGTGAGCTTCATATTCGTCAAGCTCTTCATTTAATGCGGCAAATGCAAGTTCAACTAAATCAGACTCTAAGCGCATCATAATAGGTTGTGTTTCAGGATCACCAAAGCGGCAATTAAACTCCAGTGTTTTAATCTCGCCATTTGGCATAATCATGAGTCCGGCATACAAGAAGCCCTTGTAGGCTTCTCCTTCATTCTTCATGCCATCAAGGACAGGCTGAATAATTTGTTGCATGACTTGTTGGTGAATTTTATCAGTGACGATAGGCGCTGGTGAATAGGCACCCATGCCACCAGTATTTGGACCTTTATCACCTTCATCGCGTGCTTTATGATCTTGTGAACTTGCCATAGCTAATGCATGTGTGCCATCACACAACACAATAAAGCTTGCCTCCTCACCATTAAGGAACTCTTCGATAACAATCTCACAACCGGCATCACCAAAGCGATTTCCCTCAAGCATGTCTTCAATCGTGCTTTCGGCTTCATCCATGCTTTGGGCAATAACAACACCCTTGCCTGCAGCTAAGCCACTAGCTTTGATAACAACAGGTAAACTCATTTCTTTAAGATACATCTTGGCTTTGTCAACTTCGGTGAAGTTTTGATAGCGCGCTGTTGGGATGTTGTACTTGGTCATAAAATCCTTGCTAAAGGCTTTAGAGGACTCCAGTTGCGCACATTGCTTTTTTGGCCCCAAGCAATTTAAACCGTGCGCTTCAAATTCATCGACAATGCCAAGGCTAAGAGGTAATTCAGGACCCACGATAGTTAACTCAATGTCATTATCTTTGGCAAAGTTTATTAAATGTGGAATATCAGTCACCGCAATGTCAACATTGCTAACCTTGGCCTCATATTCAGTGCCAGCATTGCCAGGAGCGACGTAGATATGTGTGGCATGCTTAGATTGAGCAAGTTTCCACGCCAGCGCGTGTTCGCGACCACCATTACCAATAACTAATATTTTCATGCAGGATTCCTTCGGCATTTCACTTACAGACTTTAAGTGCTTGTTAGTATACCTGCCATAAACCATATTACAATGCTTCTTGTCTTACCTTTTGACTGTAAAGTAGCGCATAATCATTTGCTGCAATTAAGATGTGCTGTACAATTGAGCAAAATTTGTGAGATGAAATAGATAAGGGATGATGTGAAGCATAATCATAATTCAAAACATAGCGTGCTTATCATGGCAGGAGGAACTGGTGGGCATATATTTCCAGCGTTAGCGGTAGCAGATGAGCTTAAGCGTCAAAATGTTGAGGTATCTTGGCTTGGCACTGAATATGGCCTAGAGACTAAACTGGTTGGTGAGCGTTACTCACTGTTTTATCTATCAGTTCGTGGTGTGCGTAAAAAAGGCATGTTAAAAAAACTGAGTTTACCCTTTAGCTTAAGTTATGCAGTTTTGCAGGCGATGCGTGTTATTCGCAAACAAAAAATTAAAGTGGTTGTTGGTTTTGGCGGTTATGCCGCAGGACCTGGTGGTCTAGCAGCGCGCCTTATGCGTGTGCCTTTAATCATTCATGAGCAAAACGCGCGTCCAGGGATGACCAATAAAACATTAGCTAAATTTGCGCGTAAAGTTTTGTGTGCTTTTCCAACCAGTGCCTTTAAAACAAAGTCAAATATTGAGGTGATTGGTAATCCGATTCGTGATGAGATTAAGGTGTTGCATGAGCAAAAGCATGATTTTTATAAGCATGTATTAAATGTTTTGGTATTAGGGGGTAGTCAAGGGGCTAAGATATTAAATGATGCAATGCCAGAATTTGTGCGTGACTTACCAAAGGATGCTTGCGTTAATCTATGGCACCAAACAGGTGAGAAAACCTATGAAGAGACCAAGGAGGTCTATGATTCGCTATCTTCTGATTATAAATGTGAGCTTAAAGTTGAGCCTTTTATTAGTGATATGGCAGCAGCTTATCAGTGGGCAGATATTGTTGTTTGTCGTGCGGGCGCTCTAACTGTTTCCGAGGTGGCTTGTGCAGGTGTGCCTGCTTTCTTTATACCTTTTGCCCAAGCGGTAGATGATCATCAATATCATAATGCGCAATTTCTAGTTCAGGCGGAGGCAGCAATTTGCATCCGTGAGCAGAATTTTAATGCGCAAAAGTTAATGGCTTTTGTGCGTGCAATGGACATGAACCGTGCCGAGCTTGAGAAAATGTCAAATCATGCAAAGGGTGTTGCCAAATTAGATGCTGTTGAAAAAGTTGTAACAGAGGTTAAAAAATATCTTGCTGTTTGATTGGCGTTAGGCATTTAGAAAAAGTACGTGACTTCAATGAGTGCAAGTAAGGTGGTTTAAATTAAGAAAATTAGTTTATGCGACAAGATGACTCAATTGAGCTTGAGCTGTTAGCGATTCTTGCCGCATTAGATGCTTTTTTACATTGGGTAAAGCCTTTTTCATAATGATTGTATCGCTTAAGTTGTGATTAGACATATAATCACGCATTTGTAGTGGTAATTTAGTCTGAACTGTTTGCTCAAAACCACTACACTCAAGGTAATTTGCACCAAACTGTGTAAATGCATATAATACATCACAATTAAACTTATCAGTAAGCGCTTCAATGTGAGCGAGTAATTTCGCTGCAATTTTTTGACTACGGTGTGCTTTGTGTGTTGTTAATGCTTTGACAATCATGGCATTGTGATAGATTTCAATGTGAGCAACACCGGCAAGCTCGTTAATTTGAGTAAAAAAGCCAAAAAAGAGCTGTCTTGGGCTAAAAAACCATTCAGCATTAAAAAAGTTTACATCAGCAAAAAGTTGTTGAACTTGTGGTTGATGTGCTTTTGTTAGTGCTTGAATCGTCATAAAGCGCTCCTTAAATGTTAGCTTTTTTGCTTTGTGGTTGTGAACTTTTGTTTTATTTCGTCAGGTAGTACTTTTAATGCGTTAGAACAACGCGTTACGGTGCTAATGCTGACCCCGAGATTCTTAGCAATTTCACGCTGAGGCTTTTCACCTAATATCATAAGCTCCGCTAAGGCGTAGCGATTAGATATTTGATTTTTTTCCTCAAGTGTGAACAAAAAATCCAATAATTTTGTCATTTCAGTTTCATCATTTGTCTGTTGTAATAATTTAACTAAGTTTTTCCAGTTGGATTCCATGATCATGCGACCAATTTTTTGTATTAGTGTAACGATACATGTGTGATTGTGATCTGTCCAGATAAAATTAGTGAAATTTAGAAATTAATCCAGTATCGCGGATTCGTATAATAAGCGCTAACAGTATTTGAATATCTTAACTAATGCATTTAGAATAATCAGCACTAAATTGTGGTATAGTGCGCTTCACTTGAGAGTGAAAGCAACTAAGCTACTCATGATCAAATTGATTAAGACTTAGAAGAAAAAGAAAACAAAAAGGTTTTGTGCATGAATATAGAGCTTGCAAAAGAGAATATGATCAAACAGCAGATACGTACTTTAGGTGTGCCCTATGGTGATTTGCTCAGTGTGATTATTGACACCCCGCGTGAGGTTTTTGTTCCTAGTAATTACAAAGAGGTCGCCTATTCAGAGGTTGAGATTCCGCTTAATCACCATCAATATGAATTGACACCACAAACCGTGACTAAAATGCTACAATTGCTGCAACCTAAAAAACATGAAAGAGTACTTGAGCTTGGCTGTGGTAGTGGTTATTTAACTGCACTTTTGGCAAAGCTTACCAAGTTGGTTGATGTGGTCGATCCACATGAAGATATGTTAAACCATGTCAAAAATGCATTAAAAACGATAGGCGTCTACAATGCTAAGTATCATGTGAGCAAAGAAAATAATGTAGATAATTTAAACCAGCTGCTGCAAGAGCATAATGTGTTTGACTTAGTGATTGTGAAAGAGATGCAAAAATCAGAGCCTACGGATTATCTAAAATATCTCGCTGCCAATGGTAGAATGTTGTACTTTCTTGAAAAAGATAGCTATGCTAAGGCTGTTTTGGTGCAAAAGAATGCAGATGGATCTTACCAGCAAATGTCAACCTTTGACGTTTATAAGCCCGTAAAGCAAAAATTGCAGGATGATACATTTCAATTTTAGGTAATAATGATAAAAGGTTAGGTAAATAGATGAAAAAAATCACCTTAATGATGAGTGGATTGCTTTTCTTGGGATATGCATCAGCAGAGCCTGTAGATTCTGCGACGAAAACACAAACAACAACTACTGCAGCGAAGTCAACTGCAGCGGATGTGGCGCAAAACCTATCAGGCATTTATCAGTTAGCGCAAAAGCAAAATGCGCAATATTTGGCGGCTGAGGCGACATTTAAGTCTACTCAAGAGGCAGTGCCTGCGGCATTAGGTGCGCTTTTGCCCAATATTACGTTAGGCTATAACGCTCAAGGCAATTACAGCTCAACTGCTGATGCATCTACAGGAGCTAAGTCAAAATACTTTACACAATCGCCAAGCTTAACGGCAACGCAAGCACTTTTTAACTGGGGCGCTTGGGGTGGTTATAATTACGCAAGTTATCAGGCAAAAGCTGATGCGATTACCTTTGTAATGGCGCAAGCAAGTTTAATTACCAATGTTGCCAGTGCTTATTTTGCAGTATTGCAAGCACAAGATAATCTAGCGTATGCACAAGCAAACCAATCATGGAACAAAGAGCTTCTAAGTCAAACACAAGAGAAATATAAGGTTGGGTTATCTGCCATTACGGATGTTCAGGCAATTAAAGCACAATATGAGCAGGCTGTAGCGGCGACAGTTCAGGCAAAGAATGATCTGGCAACATCTTATGCCGCATTAAGCCAAATTATCGGTCAACAAGTTACCTCAGTTGAAAATTTAAGTACTAAGTTTCCATTTGATAAACCCGATCCGGACAATATGGACAAATGGCTAGATATTGCCTTAAAACAAAACTATAACATCGTTCAGAATCAGTTCCTTTTAGAAGCTGCTAAGGCCGGTGTTAGTGGTTTGTGGGGTAATTTCTTGCCTGCAGCAACATTGACGGCCAAGGCATCACGAGGGTTGAATTATCAAAATACTAATTACACCTCAGGGAGTAACAGTGCATCTGTTGGTGTGGGTGTGTCTTGGAATGTGTTAAACGGTGGTAGTGATTATGCGTCATTAAAACAGCAGCAATATACTAAAGAAGCGTCAAAGTATACTTTATTAGAAGCCAAGCGTGAGACTGAGAGTCAACTAAAAACAGCTTATTTGACGGTGTTATCTGATATTGCACAAGTGGAAGCTTATAAGCAGGCAGTTATTGCGGCAGAAGCGTCTGTGAAAGCGATGAAAGCAGGTTATGAAGTTGGAACACATACAATTGTTGATCTATTGCAACAGCAACAGCAGCTTTTCCAAGCGCAGCAGCAATATGCTCAGGCGAAATACGCTTATATAAATGACTTACTAACACTTAAGAATACAGCGGGTGTAATTAGCTATAAAGATATCGATGCGATTAATAAGTGGTTAACGGCCGATAAAGTTTCGACTAAAAGCAGCAGTAAAATATGATGTTAACAGAAGGCATATTCTAAATGTCAAATAATAAAAAAGATAGCAGGCTGAGCTACATCGAAGTTCTTTTGGAGCGTATTGTTTTTGCCAGTCGTTGGATTCAAGCACCGATTTATCTTATTTTAATATTAGTTCTTTTGGCATTTGTGTATCAAATGGCAAATGAGGTCTTTCACTTATTTATGAGTATCAATGTGCTTAAGCCACACGAGTTAATCGTACTAGGATTGACGCTTTGTGATACTGTTTTGGTCGCAAATCTGATTGTTATTGTCATTATCAGTGGTTATGAGAATTTTGTCTCAAGAATTGATGTTGAGCATAAATCTGGTGAGCCAATTTGGATCAAGCGTCTATCACATACCGGAGTTAAGCTTAAAATTGCAGGCTCAATTGTGGCGATTTCATCGATTTCATTGTTAAAACAATTCCTAGATATTCCACAATTAACGAATCGTGAGTTACTGTGGTACGTTATACTGCATTTGACGTTTTTAATCTCGGCACTTATTTTGGTATTTGTTGGGTTGCTAGAGAAGAAAATTAAAGAATAGACATATGTGGTCAAGCGCTTGAATGCAAGGCTTGCCATTAAACATTACTGGATAGATGATGACAACAATTAAAAACCGCCAACAGGCAATCGTTGATGACTTTGACTTCTTTGATGATTGGAGTGATAAATACGCCTATCTTATCGGTTTAGGCAAAAGTCTTGAGCCATTCCCAGAGGATAAAAAAGATGAAGCGCATATGGTTAAAGGCTGTCAGTCGCAAGTGTGGTTTGATGCCATTTTGGATGATGGCAGGCTTACGTTTTATGCAGTTAGTGATGCGGCAATTGTTTCAGGCTTAATTGGACTGTTATTAAAAGTCTATAGCGGATCAACGCCAAAAGAAATTATATCATCAGATACTGATTTTATGAGTGAGATTGGTCTGGCAAAGCATCTAAGTCCCACGCGCAACAATGGACTGCACGCAATGATTAATTATATCTACGGTACGGCACAGAAATATGTCGATGTTAGCGCCTGAAGTTATTGTTTTTAGACCTGAACCAAAAGCTTCTTTGTTGGTTGATACACTTTGTTTTTACGAAATTTACGCGTTGGCAGTTGAGCCATTCACAATTGAATATATTCCTTTTGAAATACCAACTGATGCATATACGGATATTATTTTTACCAGTACTTATGCAGCAGAGTCATTTTTCAGCGTTGACCCTGATCAGGCAATAATTGCTCATGCGACTATTTGGGCAGTTGGTAGCGCTACAGCGTTAGCCTTACATAAGTATGGTCTTAAAGCACATTATCCTGATAAAGCCGATTCAGAGCATCTGTTAGCAATCTTGTCAGACACTAATCAGTCGATAAGTGATCGCCATTTCCTGTTGATTAAAGGTGTAGGTGGGCGTGAATTATTAACCAGTGTCCTACAACAACAAGCGGCAAGTTTTTCACTGATCGATTGCTATGAGCGAAAAGCTTGTGATAAAAAGGACTTGCTAAGGAAACTGCAGCAGATTGATTGGTATAACAGATATCCTAGAATTTTACTTTATACAAGCTTTGATGCACTCAAAGCTTCAATGCCCATTTTTGAGGTCTTCAGTGATTGGCAGCAAAAATGTACGGTTACTGTGACAAATAGGCGAATGTTAGACTGGGCTAAACGCCAAGGTTTTGTTAAATTATATCTGTTAGAGAATTTAACCCATGATCAGCTTGCAGCACAGATCATTAAGCTGAGATAAGAGGATGTGACAGCATGTCAGAAAAAAGAAGCCACGAGGATCACGACGCTGATTTAGCCGAAGCGACAGTTCATGCAAAGAAAGATAATGAAAGCTTGATCGCTGACAAATCTAAAAGCAAGGGTGAAGCGCTCAAGAAAGCCCAGAAGGAAAGTAAAATAAGTTGTTGGCGAGGCTACGTTGCTATTGTTATTGTGGTATTTGTGTTTGCGGTTTTAGGTTTGGCTGCAAGTATGTTCGCACTATATAAGCAGCAAAGCTATAACCAAACATTGCAAAAACTTGAATCAGTGGTGACAAAACCCGTTAAGACAGATAATACAGCAGCGAAGCTTCTACAAAGTAAATTAGATGCGCAGACGGTAAAACTTGATAACCAAGCTAAGATGATCGATGATCTTAAAGCAAAGCAAGCAAGTCAGCAAAGCACCGTGACTGAAGCGCTAAAAGCCAATCAGCTTAATCAAGTACAACTATCACAAAATGTCGCACAACTAAAACAAAGCTATTTGCTTCCTAGTTCAGAATTAAGCCAACAGATCCAACAAATGCATAAACAAGCTGTTGCTATCAATCTGCAGTTTGCCAAGCAAGCTTGGCAAGTTTTAGGCAGTAAAGCGCAAAGTTTATTTTTCTTAAATCAAGCAAAAACTTTATTGATGAATGTTGATGGTGCGGCGAAATGGATGCCTGCTTTGGATGCATTGATGACGCAAATTAATAATGAACCAAGCATTGATGAAAGCTTAGCTAAAATTAATAAGTTACAACAATTACTATTAAACTTACACATTCGGTCACCATTGACTTTGGTTAAAAATAATCACTCAGACAATAATGATGTCAATGACATGAATCAGGAGAATAATTGGCAGAGTGCGTTATCACATTCGTGGCAACAAATGAAATCACTTATCCAAGTTGAGAAAATCAAACCACAAGATCAATTATTATTAAGTCAACATGCACAAATGAAAGTTTTAGCAGGGCTTTATCAGCTGATTTGGCAGTTAAAACTTGCGGTGGTTAATAATAACGCACAGATGCTTTCTGAAGTGAAAGCACAGTTTAAGCAAACACTAGAGCAGTATTTTAAAGCGGATGATTCAAGCAAGAAAATGATGACTGTTTTAGCGGCAATCAAGGCGGTTAATACCGATGCGATTAATAGCGATATTGATACATTGACTCATGCAATATTAAAAGGGGACAGTCTTTCAGGTAAAGATATTCCTACAACTCAAACCAAAGGTAATCAGCCATGAAAAAAATCATCTGGTTGGTACTGATTTGTACATTAGCCGTATTGATTAGCTTATGGGTAGTTGCTAACCCTGGTGTTGTTGCATTTTTTGTCAAAGATACGTTAATCAAATTACCATTATGGCTTTTTGTGGTATTGATCGTCGCACTCTTTTGTGTGCTTGGACTGTTGTATCATCTATTAAGGCTTGTGTTGTTTAGTCCCAAACAGTGGTGGCAAGGTTTGCGTGTACGTAGGCGTGATAGATTGACTTATAAGTTGGTTGAAATGCAACGGGCATATTTATTGAGAGACCATCATCTATTGGAAAAAAAATACACGTTAGCAAAACTCAAGATGCCTGTAGTTGGCGATGGCTTGGTGATGTTGTATTGGCAGGGTTTGTTAGCACAAGGTAAATATCAGGAGCTAGAAAGTATTTTGCAAACCTCAAGTAAAGCCAACAAAAAGACATTTGTTTGGCGCTATTATCAAGCGATGGTTTTTTATAAAGTCGAGGCATTTGATGAAGCGATGCCGTTGTTACTGACATTAATCAAAGACTCACCAAATAGCATTGAAATTATTGGGGCTTTAATCAATAGCCAGTTGGCTGAAAAAAGAATTATTGACGCGAAAAACACACTGTTAAAGCATCAGCGCGTTTTATCATCATTAGCGATTGATAATGCATTTCAGCAGTTATTTAGTCATGCTATTTCCTTGAGAGATCTAAATGAAATCTGGCAGAGTGTGCCACGGACACATAAGCTGACGCTTGATGCAGAGTATGCATACTTCAATCGTTTATATAGTTTGGTGCCGAAGACCGAATTTAAAGAGCGCATGCAAAAGCGCTTACTTGCGTCATTTGATAAACCACTTATTAGCTTATATTTAGAGCTTGCAAAGGATAATGCTGCTTATGAGTTTGTGCGATCATGCTGGCTTAAACAGATAAAGCAAGATGATCAAAGCTTGAATATCTTAATCATCAGTTTTGCCTTGATTTATCAAGATGATGATTTTATTGCTGCAAACTTATCCAAAGTGCATGAAAGTGCTCTAACAGTCCCTGAGCAGTTGAAATATCTATTAGCAAAAGAGCGATTAGCCTATAAGCAATCGATGCCAAATCAAGCGCAAAAATACCGTGCGCTGCGTGATCAATTATTACTGGAGCATTTATGATATATGTTAAACGTTGGTATTTAAACAACCCACTTAGAAATTATAACTATCTTCTTATTAATGACGCTAATCATAAGGCTTTGATTATTGATCCGACGATGGCGGAGCATTATGAGCAGTTTTTAAATGAACAAAATATAGAGGCAGAAGCGATTTTACTTACGCATGATCATGGTGATCATATCGCAGCAGTAGCAGCACTAAAAGCAAAGTACAATATCCCTGTGTATGCGCATTTTGAGCATTACCGTGGGCATCAAGTTGATCATTATGTCAAAGATGGTGAGCAATTAAGCTTTAATACGGCAAATTGTCAGGTGATTACATGTCCTGGGCATATTGCCTCGCATGTTAGTTTTTATTTTCCACAACAAGAGCTTCTTTTTTGCGGGGATACGATATTCACAGCAGGTGTTGGTAATGTCAAAGATAGTACGGCAGATGTAGTGCGTTTATATCACAGTATTGAGAAACTTCGATCACTGCCTGAAACAACAAAGCTGTATCCGGCGCATGATTATTTTGAAAATAATTTGTCTTTTGCGCAATCCATTCAACCGCAAGATGATTATTATCGTCAATGGTTTAACAAGGTGCTGGATGTAGCACCTGAGGATAAACCGATTACAACACTTGCTGATGAGAATCAAATGAATATTTTCTTTAGGGCAAATGAAAGTGAGCTTCAAGCAATACTGCGCCAAACAAATGCCAATATCATCGATGCACAAACAGCCTTTTGTGAGTTAAGAGCGCGTAAAGATGTCTTCTAAAACTTTGGATAAATATCAATTAACTGATCTTTTGGAGGTCATGTCAGCGCTGCGTGATAAAGATAAGGGATGTGCATGGAGTCTGGAGCAAACGTGGCAAAGCTTAACAGAGTATACGATTGAAGAAGCCTATGAGTTAGTAGATGCAATAGAAAATCAATCAACAGATGCAGTGAAATATGAGTTGGCTGATTTATTAAACCAAGTGATTTTTTATGCGCAAATTGCTAAAGAACAATCACTATTTGATCTTGAAGATATTGTTGATGCATTAACACAAAAGTTAATTGCGCGTCATCCGGATGTTTTTGCTAGAGGTAATATCAAAGATGTTGAAGCCTTAGAGCGGCAATGGCTAGATATAAAAAGGCGTGAGCGCGGCAAATTAAACAGTGAGCTTGATGGTGTCGCCCTGAATCTTCCAGCATTAACCATTGCTAAAAAAATGCAAATAAGAGCCTCAGGTGTTGGTTTTGATTGGCAGAAAATAGAGGATGTCTTTGCTAAGCTTGAAAGTGAGGTGAGTGAGCTTAAAGAGGTGCTATTGCATGATCAAGAGAAAGCACAAGAGGAGTTGGGGGATCTACTCTTTAGCTGTGTTAATCTGGCAAGACATTTAAAAGCAGATCCTGAAGCGTTAATGCGTCAAGCAAATCAGAAATTTGCCCGACGTTTTCGCGGCGTGGAAGCGGCATTAAAAGCGCAAGATCGTAGTATGCTTAAAACGGATGCTGATGAGCTAAACAGGTTATGGGAGTTGCAGAAACAAGCTGAGTGAATTTCAGTGATTCCAATCAGTAAATTCAAACTTGATTCCATTCGATAAAAGAAATCCGCCGTAATTTCCTTTGGTAATTTATGTAATCATAATACAATAAAGCACCTATTTTACTTAAGTTTGAAAGGATCTTGTGTGTCCAATAATTTGTCTTTTTGGCATTTGGTGTTAAATGCTGACATCGTTGTGCAGTTAATTATTTTGATTTTAATCGTTGGCTCTATCTGGTCGTGGGCGATTATGATTCAGCGTTATCAGGTGTTAAAGTCTGCCAAAACCGAAGCAAGAGCTTTTGCTAAGCGCTTTTGGTCAAGTGGCAATATCAATAAAGTCTATCAAGAGTTACAACATAATAAGCACAAAAACCATGGATTATCGTATCTTTTTAGCTGCGGTTTTCGTGAATTTATGCGTTTACGTAAACAAGGAGAGTTGCATGGTGATGTTGTTCTAGAAGGTGTTGAGCGCTCGATGCGTGTGGCAATGATGCAAGAAAGCGAGAAGCTTGAGCATCAGATTTCATTGTTAGGCACGATTGGTTCAATTGCGCCTTATGTTGGTTTGTTAGGAACCGTATGGGGTATTATGGCATCGTTTACCGCCTTAGGCGGTGTTGAACAAGCGACTTTATCGATGGTGGCGCCACATATTGCTGAAGCACTGATTGCTACGGCTTTGGGGTTATTTGTGGCAATTCCTGCGGTAGTTGGTTATAACCGTTATTCACGCTTGGTCGATGGTGTTTTGCTTGAGTATGAAAACTTTCAAGATGAGTTATGTACTTTGCTTTATCGTGAAGCGTATAAATCTGAGATAAGCGAGGAAGCATAATGCGTCGAAGAAACTCGCGTCGCACCAAACGTAAGGCCATGGTTGAGATTAATGTCGTTCCATATATCGATGTGATGTTAGTGTTGTTAATCATTTTTATGATTACGGCACCGATGTTAACCCAAGGTGTCAAAGTTGATTTGCCACAAGCACAAGCCAAGAAAATTCCACCTTCTGATCAAAAACCATTGATTGTGACAGTTAATCAACAAGGGCAATATTTTATAAATCGCAACGATGAGAAAAATGCATTAACGGCAAGTCAGTTAAGTGAGTTAGTGGGCACAACTTTGGCGCAAGATAAAGATAAACAGATCTATGTGCGTGGTGATAAAAATGCAAGCTATGGTCAAGTAGTTGAAGCGATGGTATTGCTACAAAAAGCAGGTGTGGCGAGTGTTGGATTGGTTACTGATGATCCTAAAGAGTAAGCGACGTATTTATGACCAATAAGTCAAAGCAATCAAGCAAGTTTAATCAGCTAAAGGCATGTATTAAGCGGCTTTATGTAGCTGCAACGGCAACGCCTGAGCGTTTGAGCTTTTGCTATTCTATTTTGCTGCATGTGGCATTAGTGATTGGCCTAATGATCATAGCCGGTGTTTTGCAGACAAAAAAGAACACGCTTAATCTTGCAGGAGGTCGTACTGTTGTGACATTGAATAGTAAAGAGATTGTTCAGGCAACGGCAATTTCCAGTGAAAGTGTCGATCAGCAAGTGGCTCGATTTGATCAAAGGCAGCAACAACTAAAACAAGAAAAGCTTGCTAAAGAACAACAGCGTCAACAAAAGATCAAAGCGATTGAAGAGAAGATTGCAAAAGCACATGCTGCTGAGATCAAGCGTCAAGAGCAATTGAAAGCGGCGGAAATTGCCAAACAAAAAGCATTAGCAGAAGCTAAGTTAAAAGCAGAGGCAGAAGCGCGTGCTAAAGAAGTGCAAAAGCAAAAAGCTTTAGCACAAGCAAAAGAAGAAAAAGCAGAAAAAGAAAAACAGGAAAAGGCGTTAAAAGCGCAACAAGAGGCTCAAAAATTAGCCCAAGCTAAGAAAGCTCAGGCAGAAAAAGAGGCAAGAGAGGCGAAAGAAGCAAAAGAAGCCGCATTGAAAGCGCAAGCTGAGAAAAAGGAAAAAGTAGCAAGAGAAGCAAAAGCGGCAAGAGAAGCAAAGGCAGCTGCAGCGCGAAAAGCCGCGTTAGATGCCTTAAGGCAATCTGCTTTAAATGATTTAAATGCGCAAAGTGCGGAGGCTCACGCACAAAGTGCAACAGAGAAAGCACTGCAAGACTACGCTAGCGCCTATAAGGCGCGGATTGAAGCGGTGTGGATAATGGATGACTGTCGCAAAATAAGTGCAGATCATTTGCCAACAGTGATGGTTACCCCAGGGAGTAACCCTACGATTTCAGTTTCTAGCGGTAGTGCGCAGTGTGATCGCTCGTTACTCTTGGCATTTAAGAATGCACAAGCGCCAAGCTTGCCACAAGATGCGCGCGCAAGAGAGCTTATTGCACAAGGTATTGATTTTAAATTTGGACAACAAGGGTGATAAATATGCGCAACATGATACGAATATATTGGCTGATTTTTTTAACATTGATAGTAACCTGCTCAGCGCAGGCGCGTTTGACCATTAATATTACTCAAGGTGTGTCTCAACAAATCCCTGTGGCAGTGATGCCATTTAATGGACAAATGATTAAAAATAGTCAGCTGCCAGATGGCATTGCAGCGGTTATTGCTGATGACCTTCGCAATTCTGGACGTATTGAATCACAAACATCAGGTTTCCCGCAACAGATTGATAATGTACAGCAGATCAATTGGTCGAAATGGTCGGCAGATTATGTGCTTATAGGGCAGATTGATAAAAACAATGGGCGTTATAATATCACCTATGAGTTAGCCAGTAAGCTTAGCGGAAAGGTATTAAGTGCGCGTAAATTTACTAATCTTCAAGAAGGTCAATTGCGACTATTAGCGCATACCATTAGTAATTATATTTATGAGGCGATTACCGGTAGCAAAGGCTACTTTACCTCAAAATTAGCTTATGTTGATGTTGAGAATCCTTATAATGCAAAAAGGGCTGTTTATCAGCTTGTGGTGTCTGACTATGATGGCTTTAATCCACATGTATTGTTGCGTCAAACTAAAGAGCCGATTATGTCACCGACATGGTCGAAAGATGGTAAATATCTTGCCTATGTGAGCTATCACAAGGGTGGTATGGCAATTTATACGGTTGGTGTGTATAGCGGTGAGCGTAAGAAAGTTGCGAATTATCAAGGGATCAATAGCTCGCCCGCATTTTCACCGAATGGCACAACTTTGGCAATGGCACTATCTCAAGGTTACTCTGAGAATACCAATATTTACTTGATGAATTTAAATAATGATAAGTTGTATAAGAAATTGACGTTAAACGGTATTAATACCGCGCCAACTTTCTCGTCATCGGGTAAAGAGATTGCTTTTGTCTCAAATCGTGGCGGTAATCCACAGATTTATACGACAGCTATTGATAGCAAATATCCATCCTCAGAACGCTTAACATATGGCACAAAACAGGCATTTGATCCGCAGTATACGCCAAATGGTCAAAGTATTGTGTTTATGTATCAAAAGAACAGTGGCTCAGGTACACAGATTGCTAAAGTAGATTTAAGAGATAAGAAGATTACGGTGTTAACGCATGGCTCAATGGATTCATCACCGAGTGTATCACCAGATGGCAATATGGTTATCTATGCACAAGGTCAGCCTTCAGGAGGTGCGAATCTGGCGATGGTGTCGATTGACGGCAAGGTTCAAATTAGCTTACCATCTAACACACAAGGCGCCATTCAATCACCGGCATGGTCACCGGCTGTTTAAAGGTGCGATTCATAAAAGACCAATCAAATTAAGAAATAACGAAAAGCTTAAGGAAATACAATGAAATTAAAAATTAAAAAGTCCACTTCACTGGCAGCAGCAGGCATTTTGTCAGTATTATTGATTGCAGGATGTGCTTCACAGCGTCAGGCGCCTATTGAAGGTATTGGTCCTGAGGGCAGTGCGGGCATGTCAGCGCATGGTAGTGGTGTGGAGACGAATGCTTTAGGGCAATCAGGTAGTTTAGATAGCCAAAGCATTGCTGATTTACAAAGCCAAATTGCCAATATCGGACAATATACGCCAGCACAACAACAAGCAATGATTGCCGCGTTAAATAGTATGAGCTCATGCAAAACAGTTTACTTTGCGTTTGATAGCACAACCTTGACCAATGATGCTAAAACATGTCTAAATCAAGTGGCGAGTTATCTATTGAAATATAATCAGCCACTGCGCTTGGCAGGACATACTGACCCAAGAGGCAGTGAGAAATATAACCTAAACCTTGGTCAACGTCGTGCGGATAGCGTGCGTCAATATTTATTGCAACAAGGTGTTAATGGCAGTCAGTTATGTACCGTAAGCTATGGCAAATCGCAACCTGTGGCAGCGCCTTCACAGTTCTATGGTGAGATGACAAAAGCCAAAGCACAGCAGCATGCCTATTACTTGGATCGACGTGCGGAGCTTGACTTTGGGCAAACTTGTGGTTAATGCATATGTTTCTTAGATTTAAGAAAACCAAAACTCTTGGTATGAGCATATTGGCAATTAGCCTATTGCCTAGTGTCAACTTTGCGAGTGTTGAATCAGATATCCAAGCATTACAATTGCAAACAACTAAGCTGAATAATCAAGTGCAATATTTGATTAATCAACAAGCCAATGCAAAGAATCAAAATTTTAGTCAGACGTTAGATGACTTGCGCGGCAAGATTGAAGTCAATAGTTATAAAATAAGCCAACTAAATGATGTGGTCTCAACGAAGCTTGCAGCGTTTGAAAAAGAGCTTGAAAGCTTAAAGGCTGAAGTGAATAAACCATCGCCCAAAGAGCTTAAGTTGCAACAAGATAATGCAGCCTTTGATAAGGCAAACAAGGCGCTATTAGACAAGAACTATAAAGATGCAGAAGGTTTGTTTAAAAAGTATCTTAAAGCATATTATAATGGGGAGCACTACTCAGAATCGTTGTATCTACTTGGTCAAATATATCTTATTAATGGTGATATTAATGATGCTTATACACAGTTCAAAACAATTGTGACTCGTTATCCAAGAAGCATTAAAATCGCTGATGCGACTTATGCCTTGGCATTATTGGAATTAAGTAAAGGTAACACGAAGACTGCCAAAACCTATTTACAACGTGTTGTTGACAAATACACGCATGCGGATGTGGCAGGCAAAGCAAAAGCACAGCTTGCTAAATTAAAGTAAGCATAGTACTTCCCCATTCATTACAAGCGCTATAACAAATTCATTATACGGCTATACTAAACCAATATTTCATTTTTTTCTGATTAATTTGTAACCTCTTGTTCGTGGTCAGTGATGACCTTTATTTAATCAAATACATAACAGAGGTATACAATGAAAAAGAGTATTTTAAGTCTATTAATCGGTTCAAGTTTATTAGTTGCAACAGCGAATGCAGCTGTTAGTGATAAGGTCATTGCAGGATACTTGGATGCGACTGCAACTGGCTCTGCGCTAGAAGTTGATATGAAAGAGGCAGCAAGTGATGGTTACAATATGCTAATCGTGGGCTTTGGCAGTATCGCGGGCACTCAAGTTGATTTTTATAATCAAAGTACACAAGAGGTCAGCGAGCAGCAAGTAGCTAAAGCAAAAGCGCAAGGCATGAAGACACTAGTGTCAATTGGTGGACAGGTTAATACCTTTAATCCAGGTGATTTATCAAGTACAGAAGTCAAAGAGCTTGCGCAGAATATTGTTGATTTTGCGCATAAATATGGTTTTGATGGGATCGATTTTGATATCGAAGTGCATATTGATGAATATGCATTAAAAGATCTTTTAAGTAATATTCACGATATTGATAGCAATATTTTGTTAACGGCAGCACCGCAAATTAATAATGGACGTATTGTAACGGCAGAAAATAATGAAGATTATAAGGCATCAATTGATGCAGGGTTATTTGATTATTTATTTTTGCAAGAATATAACACTCCCCCGCAAAATGAAAGCAACTATATTTCATCAACTTATCCAGATATTAAAAGACAAGTTTCTGAGAAAACCAAAATAGTCATTGGTCAGCCAACAGCAGCAGTAGCAGCAGGGATGGCTACGATTTATCACCCAACGCCAGAGGTCACATTAGATACACAAGATGTTATCGAAATCATGTTGCCAGAGCTTCAAAAAATCAATACAGACAGTCAATATGGCGGTGTGATGGGATGGTCCTTAAATGTTGATTATGCGGCACACTTATACTCAGATCCTGATCATATCCCTGGTAGCTATGCCTATGGTTTAAAAGCGTGTGTTATGGATGGGCAATGTGATAAAGCGCCAAATCCAAAGCCTGCAGCACCTAACTTCACTTTGGAGACAACAAATACTGATACAACCGAAGCGCCGATGGGGGTGATTTTAGATATCCATGATGTCAATGGTAATCATTTTACGAGTGATTATTTAGCACCAAATTCAAGTAAGGAATACAACGCAAAATCAAACCCTTCAGCCTCTGCGATTGAAGGAAAAAGTGGGTTGATTGTCGAGTGGTCAACTTGGGAAGGCGGTCCATCTGGTCAGTGTAATGGTAGCTTTGATTTAACTCAAAATATGCATGTGATGGTGAATCCAACGTACGGCAGCTGTGAGTTTCAAGCGTTAGCGTAAATATTATTTCTCATTATGGTTGGCAAATCCAGCTACTTGAATATCAAACAACAGTAACTCAACTGAATTGAAATTAAGGAAGGACATCATTATGAAAAGCATTGCTTACTCAAATAAGACGAAATTATTATCAACAACTATTATAGCATTACTTCTAGGTGCTTGTGGTGGTGGCGGCAGTCCGGCACCTATTGATGTTGATGATAGTACAGTGAGTACACGATTATCGGTCACACAAAGTGATGATGTTGTATATGCGGATTATGGTCAAAGCAGTGCGATTACTTATGATGTCAGTGTAATGCCTGAGAAGCAGGCACAATTACGCATCGGTAGTGCTGCAGATTCACCAATTATTCCCGTTTCTATTGAGGGTGTTAAAGCACCATTTCATTTAGTTGAAAACACCTGTAGTCAAGGCGTGCCAGTATCTGGTTCTTGCCAATTTAAAGTGGGATTTACACCAACGAAAAAAGAAGACTATTTGAAAACTGCACAATTTAATATCAAAGCAAATGATAATCAAGTGACTGAAGCCTTATTGGGTGTACAAAAAAGTGTGACAGCAGATAATGCCTATCCAATATATGTCAACTTAGATAAAAGTGCGCTGTGGGATAAGCAGTTTGCAAATACCTCACCCATTGCAGAATCCATTAATATTCATACAGATAAAGCATTAACAGCAGAGCTATCTTATGCCAATAGCCAATTAGGAGGTGTTAATTTCACGGATGAGGCGATGACGTGCTCTGATAACAGTGACTGCGCACTTCAGTTGTTTTACAAGGCAGAAGATTTAGCACCTAAAGTGGATCAGACAAAAACAACGACAGGTGATATCCAGTTACAACTTAACTATCAAGGCGTGCCATTGTCATATGATCTACATCAAAAAATGACTCAAGCTTATGGTAAGTATTCTATTGTTAATCCATTGACTGATATTGGGTTTAGCAATGGTTATTTGTCAGACTTAGAAACAAAATATATCTATACCTATGATCATGTTATATTCTCAGGCACTGCTAATGCGCTCTTGGCAAGTGTTGATGGTGGCAAAACATGGCAGAGTGTTGCAGCTTTAGGCTTAAGTGATTCGCACTATATCAAAAGTATCTCAGCAAGTGATGGTATGATAGCAATAGGCTTTAATAATGATGGCCTTGTAACGGCAAAATTTGATCCTATTACAGCGACAGTGAGCCCAAACTATCAATTTTATAGCACAAAACAAATACGCAATTTACCCAGTGATACGATTAATGCGCTTGCGATGACAAATAATCATATATTTATTGGCACAGCACAAGGCTTGGCACGCGGTATGATTGATCACTCTACTGGCAAAGTCTCACAAGTCATCAACCTAAGCACTCCAGAGAATGCAGTTGTTGATGCCAACAACATTAAACAAATTGAACTGATTAATGACAGGATTTTTATTGTCAGTGCGAAAGAAGGTTTACTGTCATATGCTTATGATGTAAATACAGGTGAGCTGTCAGATAAGAAAAGCTATGAGCAGACTGTGGCAACGAAACGAATCAATCAATTTGCTGTTAAAAATGGCAAGCTTTTAATTGCAACGGCAGATCAAGGCATTGTAATTGGTAATACCAATAAAGCAGGTGATATTGATCAGGTAACACATACCAATGTGGGCAATACCTCTGAGCTTGTTAGTGATAATATTGTCTCGATTGCTGTCAATAACGATAATGTGTTCTTCGCTCAAAAATTTAAAGGTATCACCGTTGCAAGCTTAGATGAAAAGGATAATCTGCTTGAGCGTATCATGTCGCATCAAAGCATAGGTGCGCAGCTGCCAAGCATTGATATAACTCGACTTGCTGCAGTAGATGATAAGGTTGTGATTGCCACAAAAGAGGGGCTTGCCATTGATACTTATAATGTTGCCACTGGGGAGCTTGTGCCTGTGCATGATTATATCTCAGCACAATTGCCTAAAAATATTAAAGCGGTAACATTCTCTGAGGATAAAGACCAAGTATTGGTTGCAAGTAAAAAACAGTTAACCTTAGCAAAATATGATCAAAATACAGGGCAAATGTCAAAAGCACAAAACTATGATCTCTTCAACGATCTAAATAGCTATGATAATAGCAGTGTTGCCGCTATTGCCAACAAGGTTTTTGTTGGACGGATGAATACAGAAAATAGTTATATTTTGGCAGTAGCAACGTATGATGAGGGTGGTCATATCAGCGATATAGAGCAGTATAGTTTAAATGATGTTGTTGCTCAATTTAATCCAGATTCAACCAACAAATACCATTCTATCTATAGCCTTGCAGCCCAGAGCAATCATTTATTTGTTGCAACAGATAGTGGCATTGTTGTTTTAGCATTTGATGCTCAGATGAAACATATTGAATCAGTGCAAACTTATACAACATCGACTGAAGTAAAACTACCTACTAATCACATTGATCAACTCAAGATTGTAAATAATAAAATCTTTATTACAAGTCATTATGGTCTTGCTATTGGTGATGTTAACTCTTACACAGCTAAGCTTAGTGAGCTTAAAATATTTGATACTGCTTCAACAGCAGGGCTGCCGACAAACACTATTTTTGATGTGGCAGTAGCTAATAAAGTGATTGCCATGGGGACTATGCGTGGCGTTGCGGTGGCAGATTTCAATCCCGAGCGTAATGAAATATCAAATGTCCAAACATATACTGATGAGTTACCAAGTAACGTGGTTCACACTCTTGATTTTGATCATGATCATTTATTTATCGGAACAAGTAATGGCTTGATGCATGCAACTTATGCTAATGATAGCAAGTTATTGACAGACTTTGTTACCTATGACAAAGACAATAATAATACTTTAACAAATGATTCAATTAACATCCTCACTGCACAATTCGGAAAGTTATTAATTGGTACAGATGGGTTGTTGTATATGCAAAGTTATTCATAACATAACACTTTTGTTATAAGCCTATCCGATTTCACTATTTCATTATTCAAGCAGATTTAAATAACATCTGCATGTTTTTCAATCAAATAAAATATTAAGGAAACATAAGATGAAAAATTATGGTATTAAAAAGTTAAAGCATAAGCATATCGCTCTACTGTTTGCCATGGCACTAGCAGGCTGTGGCGGCGGAGGTAGTGATGCTATTGCTGAAAATACTGCGTCAACACCAAGCATTACGCCCGTAATTGATCTTAAAGATGGTCCTGAGCAGTCTTATATCAGTGACTCTGCTGCGATTATATCAGTGACATTGCGTGCGGCAGATGCAAAGCAGTTATCAATGATAGGAGCGGCTTCCTCTGATCAAGCGCTACAAGTATTTGGCAAAGAAATTATTAATCAAAGCGCTAATGAATCTAACATCGTGTTTAAAGAATTAATCGATGATAATAGTTGTATTGCGAATAAGTCACTTAATGCAGGTGAGAGTTGTACTGATCGCTGGGAGGCAAGCACTAACCAAAAAGAAGATGCTTTTGAGGGCAAAATTGTTTACAAAACAAACTTAGGTAATTATGAAGCGCCTGTCAAAATAGAGTTCAAATCAGCAGAGGATCCTGAGCAAGTAGACCAAGGCAACTATAGCATTAGCAATATCACGCCAATGGGTACAGGGTTAACAAGTACTATAACGCTTGCAAATAGCACAAAAGAGTCAGTTAATAATCCTCAGATTATATTTCCAGACGTGATTAAAGATCATATAAACAATATAAATAGTTTGACTGAAGTTCAAAGTGGGAAATCAGAAACTGTTTCTTTTGAGATAGATGATACACCTGAGGCATTAGTTGCCTTAAAACAATGGCAAATTGATCTTGATGCGAATAAGTCTGAAGCCTTGATTCAGTATAAAAGTGCGACATTTCCACTTAAAATATATGAGCTAAAACCGGTTATCTATACAAAGAGTATTGAATTTGCTACGCCAAGAGTTGAAGATTTTATTGAGGTAGATGATAAATATGAAGCAAGCTTTTCAATACTTAATATTAGTGGCAGTGATGTTGAATCGATTGATTGGCTTATATCTCCAAGTAACAGTAATATTGAGATTGACGATAGCAATTGTGCGTTTCCACTGACGCATAATCAAAGCTGTCATGTGACTGTGAAGATCGATCCTAGTATTGCCAATAACAGTGGAGCGTTGCAAGCATTTAATATCACTCCACAAGTCGCAAATATCGCAAATCGAGATGATAACAGTGTGGCATTACAAATAGGTAATCTAGCGGCTGTATCAATGGTCAATGGCAGCACATTAATAGAAAACTATCAAAATCAGATTGAATTAACAAACTCATCACTGCTCCATTGGTTGCCTTCAACTAATTTAGCAGATTATGCCATTATTGATGAACAAGGTGTGGATGTCAGTGAGCGCTTTGAGATCTCTGGAGGGATTAAAACCCCTTCATGCTTATCTACGAATGTTATCAAAAAAAGTGAAAGTTGTTATTTAACTGTAAAACCTACAGCTGATGAAACAGGTCAAAATTTCTATCTACAGCTTAAAAATAGCAATGTTAATCAAGACAAAGTTCAACTGCCAAGCTTTACACAAGATGGTATTCAAGAGGAGACAAGTTTACATCCAAGTGATGTCGTTCAGGGCAAAGACTTAGTACTATATTTCACAATAGCTCCGCCTGTTGCAAAAACATATAATGGCTTTGAATTAGCAGGCTTAAGCGAAATTATTGATGATAATACTATTATTCAACATTGTAGTATTGGCAATAGCATTGATGCTGAAAACCCTTGCTATTTGAAGCTTGCCGTTCCAGCCAGTCAAATTCAAGGTGGTGTTTTTTCTCCTGAATTAATTATTAAGTGGCAAGATGATACGCAAACGAAAGTGAGTGTTAACCCAATTAATGTTGTTGATGTTAATGATGAAACAGCTGATAAAAGTGGGCTAGCAAATCTTGATCAGTTAAATCAGCAAATGAATTACTTAGATATTAATGATGATGGCTTACACTTATATCTTAAGAATACGACAGGAAAAGTATTATCTGGTCTTAGAGTTAACGTTATAGCCTCTTGGTTGGAAGCTTTAATTGATACATCTGAGCTTTCGCAGCCAAAGGTTTGAGAGTAATCAACTTATTCGAGGTTGTTTATAGGAATTCTAATCAAGCAGATT
>JAHDDB010000175.1 GCA_020629575.1 Caedibacter sp.
ATGACAATGATAGAATGCGCGTCGAATTGTCATGATCTGGCAGCTTATTGAAAGTATGTTATAAATTCTGATTGCCTTTGCGTCATTTTTTTGCTATAAAGTTGCCCCTTGAGAATTTAATAATTATAACTATTTAATTTACAGCAATTGACTGGAGGATAACATGTCTAGAGTTTGTATAGTTACAGGCAAGCGCCCAATGACTGGCAACAACGTATCGCACGCGCAAAACAAAACTAAGCGTCGCTTTTTACCTAACTTGCACTCACACCGTTTTTGGGTTGAGAGTGAGAACCGCTATGTTCGCTTACGCGTGAGCTCAAAAGGTATGCGCATTATCGATAAGAAAGGTATCGATTCTGTGTTAGCTGATTTACGTGCACGTAACGTAAAATTCTAATTCACCAGATACTTCAGGAGTAACTTAATATGCGTGATAAAATCAAATTAGTTTCAAGCGCTGGCACTGGTCATTTTTATACAACGACTAAAAACAAGCGTACTATGCCAAATAAAATGGAAATTAAAAAGTTTGATCCAGTTGTTCGTCAACATGTTCTTTATAAAGAAGCTAAAATCAAATAATTTCTCTTTGCCCAGCTCGGGCATCTTTAACATCCACAAATTCAGCCAGTTTGACAGTTACCTTTCTAAAATATTAGGGTGAAAGTAACAACTGAGGTGTTACGATTTAATTCCAGAAAGCTCGACGCATAAATATTTAAGATATAAAGAGTCATGACAAACATTGTTGATGCAAATTACTATAGCAAAAATTCAGAATTTCAGAAGAAAATCGCTACAGAACTGTTTAGATACCATTCATTTAAGTCCCACAATGAAAATATACTAGACATAGGCTGCGGCGATGGAGCCATCACTGAACTATTGTCACAGCATGGAACCGTTACAGGAATTGATTCATCAAAAAGCATGATCGAATACGCTACAAATAACCATCTCAATAGAAACATCCAATATGAGCATACACCAATACTTTCATATGATACACAACAAAGATATTCACTTATAACAGCCTTCAATTCCATTTACTGGTGTGGCGACCTCATTCAAATTTTTAATCGAATAAAACAATTACTGAAACCAAAAGGCAAGTTTCTAATAGTAACTTATCCAAAGGAATCACCATACTGGATACCAATTATTAAAACGTTGAATTCACAAAAATGGGTGCAATATAAAAATAGCTCTATATCTAAAAACTGGAAATCCAGCGATGAATATCTTGAACTGATGCGTAGCACTGATCTAAAAATAATAAGCTTTGACGCTTCTGAGGAATGCATATCCTATAACTCACCAGCTGAGTATGCTCGCTATCTAAAAGGTTGGATTCCATTGCTCTTCAACAATAACAAGTTTCCAATTGATCAATTTATTGCGGATGTTGTTAATACCTTATGGCACAACAGCGGTAATGAGCCGTTAAAAATTGCATACAAAAAAGTGGCATTATACGGCGAAAAACAAGAATAGTAGTTACGCAACAAAAAGACGAACAATTTTTACATACTAGAAATTCTTACAATCTAAATCGATGAATTATGGCGATATTATTAATTTTAACCCTGGGAAAAAGATCAAGGAAAACATGGCGGAGAGAGAGGGATTCGAACCCCCGGACCTGTTACAGTCAACGGTTTTCAAGACCGCCGCTTTCGACCACTCAGCCATCTCTCCGAACGATGGCTAATTATAACGGCATTTTTGCAAATAGAAAGAGGTGTTCTTGTTTTTTTAGAAAAAATTTAATAAGCATCATTATAAACGTATACTTTTCACCCAACAAGATGCCGAAAACAGCTAAAATACAAACTTAGCACTTCTTTTTGATCAATCACTATGATAGAATCGCCACGCTTAAATTTTTAGGGATTGGTAACAACCCGCACAGAAATTAGCAAAACTGAGTAGTTAATAATAAATATTAAGGTAACAAAGATGAAAACGTTTAGCGCTAAGAGTGATGAAGTCAAGAGAGAATGGCTTTTGATCGATGCAAATGGTAAAACTTTAGGTCGCCTTGCAACTGAAATTGCAAGACGTCTTCGTGGTAAGCATAAAGCTGAATACACACCTCACGTAGACACAGGTGACTATATTGTTGTAATCAATGCTGAAAAAGTTGCCGTTACTGGTAACAAGCAAAAAGACAAAATTTACTACCACCACACAGGTTATATCGGTGGTCTTAAATCTGTTTCTTTCGAGAAACTAATCGCGCAACACCCAGAGCGTGCGATCGAATCTGCTGTTAAAGGCATGCTTCCTAAAAATCCTTTAGGTCGTGCGATGTACAAAAAGTTAAAAGTTTATGCAGGTGAATCACATCCGCATACAGCGCAACAACCACTTGTTTTAGAAATATAAGAATAGGATAGGAAAATGACTCAAGCATACAATTACGGTACTGGTCGTCGCAAGAGCTCAGTTGCTCGTGTATTTATGAAAAAAGGCACTGGCAACATTGTTGTTAACGGTTTGCCATTAGATGATTACTTCGGTCGTAAGACTGCAAGCATGGTTGTGCGTCAGCCACTTGATTTAACTAACAACCTAGAAAGCTTTGACTTCAAAATCAACGTTCATGGCGGTGGTGAAACGGGTCAATCTGGCGCAATCCGTTTAGGTATTGCTCGCGCTTTAGTTGACTTTGATGAAAACTTAAAGCCTGAACTACGCCATGCTGGCTTTATCACGCGTGATCCACGTAAAGTTGAGCGTAAGAAAGTTGGCTTTAGAAAAGCACGTAGAAAACGTCAATTCTCTAAGCGTTAATCTACACGTTTACTTTCTACTTTTTATATATTTTATTAATAAAAGCCCAACTGAAGTTTCAGCGGGGCTTTTTTGTTATTACTACGACTTCTATGATGCAAAATGGCTGATCAGTAGTATATAATGTTGAAGCTAATATTGAATAAGGAAAATTGGGATAAATGTCTGCTCAAAACAAACGATCATCAATGACTTTATATACCAACGGTAATGACCCTTTTTGTCATCGCACTAAAATGATTCTTGCAGAAAAAGACATTAGTGCAGATATTATTGATGTTGTTGCTGAAGATAAGTTAGAAGAGCTTTATGAGCTTAACCCTTATGGTGGCGTGCCAACATTAATGACAAAAGATCTAATTGTATATGAGCCAAACATCATATTTGAGTATCTTGAAGAACGCTTCCCCTACCCTCCTTTATTGTCTGTCTTTCCACTTGAACGCGCCCAAGCACGTATGTTATGCAAGAAAATTGACAACGAATGGATGCCTTATCTCATCAATGCGTTAAATGCTGATAATGAAGATATTCAACAAGCCAACAAGATTGCGCTACTTAAGGCGCTTTTTTCATTGATTCCGACCCTGAGTCGACAATCTTATTTACTTGGTGATGACTTCACCATTGCAGATTGCTCACTCGCCGTGATCCTATATAACCTACCTAAGTTAGATATCCGCTTGCCTGAAAAAGCAATGCCGCTCATCAAGTATGCAAAACGTTTATTTGCTCGCAATTCATTTAGAAAAAGTATTAAAACTCAATAAGGAATATCACCATGGCAATGTTACGCGCTTACCTAGTTGAAGCAACCTATGATTGGATGATCGATCATGATTTAACGCCCTATTTACTTGTTGATACCGAATATGAAGGTGTAGTCTTGCCCGAAAGTCATATCGATGAAGATGGTAAAATATTGCTTAATATTGCCCCTGAGGCAATTGAGCGTTTTGACTGTGATGATCAGTTTATTCGCTTTGATGCAACATTTGATGGTGAAGTGATGTCATTGCAAATCCCTGTTGAAGCAGTTCTTGAGCTCTATGCTGGAGAGACAGCACAGGGTCTTTATGCTCGTGAGTTTGGTTATGGCATTGATGTTAATGAGGGTGATGATAATGACGTTAACCCTTCAAAAAACAGTGCACAAAAAGGAAGTGGTGGGCTGCATCTGGTTTAATCATGTTAGATTATAGCTTTCTTATCGGACTTGGCATTGGCAGTATTATCTGCTTTTATACCATATTTCGCTTGCGCAAACAGTTTAAGATCATTCTAATGCAACGCGAACAACGTTTATTTGCTTTAACCCAGCTCTGACGCATAAGCCTATCAAACTCTATAATACAAGGATTTTATACTT
>JAHDDB010000176.1:0-2825 GCA_020629575.1 Caedibacter sp.
TTAAAACCCACTTACAAAAAGATCCCTATAAACCTATGCTTGAAAAGAGGGGAATTAAAATCATCGTCGCCCAATTCCCCTCTTTTCAAGAGGGGTGGCAGCCGTAGGCTGACGGGGTGTTTATGAAATCATAGTTTTGTTCTAAAGTGCGTAACTCCAATTAATCAACGTTTACTCAGTGGCGTGTGATTGAATCGCAGTAATTGCAATGGTATAAATAATATCATCAACTGTGGCCCCACGTGACAGATCATTAACCGGCTTGTTTAGCCCTTGTAATACAGGACCTATACTTAAGACATCGGCACTTCGTTGCACGGCTTTATAGGTTGTATTGCCGGTGTTTAAATCTGGAAAAATCAATACATTGGCGTATCCGGCAACGGCACTATTAGGTGCCTTTTGTTGAGCAACCGAAAGCGTTGTCGCAGCATCATATTGCAAGGGACCATCAACGATCAGATCAGGACGTTTTGCCTTCACCAATTCAGTTGCAGATTTGACTTTATCAACATCGGCACCATGACCTGAGTCTCCCGTGCTATAACTGATCATGGCAATTTTAGGATCAATACCAAATGCTGTGGCAGACTCAGCGCTTTGAATAGCAATTTCAGCTAATTGCTCGGTTGTCGGATCAGGATTAACCGCGCAATCACCATAAACAAGCACTTGATCTTCAAGGCACATGAAAAATACCGACGAGACAATCGAGCAGTCAGGTTTTGTTTTAATGATTTTAAGTGCGGGAGAAATGGTATGTGCGGTGGTGTTTAAAGCGCCTGCAACTAAGCCATCAACATCTGACATATATAACATCATGGTTGCAAGGGTTACATTATCTTCAAGGGCATCACGCGCCATAATTTCGGTCATGCCTTTATGTTTACGCGCATCGATAAGCGGCTTGAGATACTGAGTTTTGATGCTATCTGGATCAATTGTGATGATTTTATCCGATAAGTGTAAGCCTTGCTTTTTGGCAACCTCGATTACATCGTCACGTTTCGCTAATAAGATACAAGTAGCAATCTTGCGTTCACTACAAAAAATAGCAGCTTCAATCGTGCGTGGCTCTAAACCCTCGGGTAGAATGATACGTTTGGTGACTTCAGTTGCACGCTTGATCAGATAATGACGAAACGCCGGCGGCGATAGTTTGGTTGGTGTGGGTGTTGCCGTAAGCTTGCGTGTAATCATATCGACATCAATGCATTCAGCAATGGATGAGCGCAAGAGATTTAAACGCGTTATATCATCTCTAGGAATGCTGTTGTAATCAATATCAGCTAACTTTAAAATGGTGCTAATGCTCTTATTGTAAGTCACAAAGATAGGTAAAGACATGCGTTTAGCCGCATCAAGACAGAAATCCAGCACGGCACGATTGGCAAGGGAGAAGGCAGTTAATATTAATCCCGCGATTTTAATGCCTTTTTGTGCGGCAACTGTCACTGCTAGAATAATATCACTGCGATCAGCAGCAGTGATGATTAATGTGCCTGGCTTTATCTCGTCTAAGGCGTGATCAACGGTACGCGAGCACATGGTGACGATATGCACACGGCGCTCAAGATCAAAACCTTCAAAGAGTGCAGTTAAATTTAAACGATTGGCTATATCAATAACACGTGGGTAGCTGAGGTTGTTTTGCCAATGTGTCACCCCGAGTAAATTTAGGTGATTACTGTTAAAGATAGTTAATGTTTCAATATCTGATCGCGTAAGATTTGGTGCGCTATTGTTAATATCTTCATCTAATAAACTAAAACGATTTTTGCCATCATTATCAACTGGTGCATTAAGTTTAGTAACAATGGCGCCTAAGAGTGCATCTTGGGGAATTTGCTGTTGATATAGCTTTAGTTGAATCTCAAGGTCTTTTAGCGTCTTATATCCTTGGCGTGCAATGAAGATAACATTAGCATTAAATGCGCGAATAAGTGTTTTATTAAAGAGGTTGATGTAAGCGTTTAGCCATTCAAACTGATTATGATTGTGTTCTTTGATGAACACGCCATCAATTAAGGTAATATCACTGTTTTGGCTAACTTTATCGTAGATATTAAGCAAGTATTCAAAAAAATCTTTCATCTTGTTTTGTTGAAAATAACGCTCAATTTCAGAAGACGAGATTTCCGCATCAAATAATGGATTAAACAGCTTAACGCGATAGCCACGCTGTTCAAGGGCGTATCTTAAGCCTTGCTTTAACGAGAACAAGCCAACACCTTGACCGGTGGGCAGTAGTATGATTGGTAGACTCATGTTTGATCCTTAATTAGCTAATAACATTTGACAACTTTGCGCAATCATTTGCTCTTCATCGGTTTTGAGTACCATAATGCGTTTGCTGCCTTGAGCGTGAACTTCAATTGCTTGTGCGGCATTTTCATTGCGCACAGCATCAATGGCAAAACCACTAAACTTAAGTCGATTGATGATTTGTTGACGTACTAAGGCACTGTTTTGACCAATGCCCGCGGTAAAAATAAGTCCGTCAAGTTGATCAAAATACATAAGATAGCTCGCAATGAAGCTCGCGACACGGTGACTAAATATATTCAGTGCTAATCTCGCTTGTTTTGCTTCCTTTAATTCAATATCAGGATTGGCAATAAGATGTTCAATTTCACGCATATCACTTAACCCACATAATCCAAGTAAACCACTTTGTTTGTTTAATAGCTGATTAATCTCATTGATATCCATATTAAGCATCTGTTGCAGATAGCTAAAAATACTAGGGTCAATAGTGCCTGAGCGCGTACCCATGACCAGTCCATCCAAAGGCGTAAATCCCATGCTGGTATTGATGCTTTTAC
>JAHDDB010000176.1:2925-4153 GCA_020629575.1 Caedibacter sp.
CCCATGACCAGTCCATCCAAAGGCGTAAATCCCATGCTGGTATTGATGCTTTTACCATTTTTGATCGCGGTGACACTGCAGCCATTGCCTAGATGCGCGCAGATAAAATTGCCTTGTGTAAGAGATAGATGTTGAGCGGCAGCCTGCGCAATATACTGGTGACTTATTCCATGAAAGCCATATTTTCTAATATGTAGATCTTCATAAAGCGTATTGGGGATGGCATAGCGATAGATTTCCTCAGGTATACTCTGGTGGAAAGCCGTATCAAAGACCGCAATCTGAGGTATTGATATAAAATGCTGCTGACAGAACTCAATACCTTCAAGGTTGGCAGGGTTGTGTAAAGGGGCTAAAGGGATAAGGGCACGAATTTTAGCAATAACATCATCTGTTACAATAACAGCACGATCGAAATAATGCCCACCATGGACGACGCGATGCCCAATAGCAATGATTTGAGTGAAATAGTCTTGCTGCTTTAAAAAACCAATAATTTTGGCAAATGCTTGATGGTAATTAAGTGGTGAAGTCTCTGTCTTAGTCTGACCATTAATAGAAATGCTTAGCGTTGTTTCTTTGGTATTAATTTTATCAACCAGTCCAACAAGCGTCTGTACTAAGGTATTGTGATCATAAAGTGAGAATTTAATTGAGGAGCTACCGCAATTAAAAACAAGAAAGTACTGTGGCATAGGTTACAAGCTCTTGGCTTTAAGTGCTACTCACTATAGCCTAAGACAGTGCTTTATTGGAAACTCAAACACACACTAAGCGCACAAAAGTAAACAAAACTTGCGTTATGTCATGCTTTAGTGAATAAGCAGGAAGATGCATTTAATGGCAATCACATACATAAAAAGCCCGGAAAATAGCTCTAAATATTTCCATGTGTGTCGACTTTGGAAAAAAAGATTAAGACGAAGACCTAGAGCCGTTAGACCAAAAAACCAGATAAAGCTTGCACTGAGTGCGCCAGCCATAAACTCCAGTTGTAAATAGATGAGCTTGTATTTAAACGCAACACCACCTAAAAGTACAACGATATCTAAAATTGCCTGAGGGTTTAATAAACTAAACGAGCAGCTAAGAAAAATCACTTTGTAGATGTTTAATGTTTGAGTACTTATTTGCTCATTTTTTAATAGCGTGTTAACTGAAACATGGCTTTGATAGGCAGATTTTAATGAGAGTGCGCCATAGTAGAACAAAAAAATAATGGCAGCGA
>JAHDDB010000177.1:0-1642 GCA_020629575.1 Caedibacter sp.
AGATTATCATGCTGATCTTAACTATATGGTCAAGCATGGCAGTAAACGATATACGCCGCACGAGCTTGTTGCGGACACTAAAAGTGTCATTGTTGTGCGTTTAAACTATTTACCCCAGGCTTATTGCTTCAAAGGTATTCGCAAAACGCTATCAACACCAAGTGAAAATGCTGCTATTTCTGTTTATGCGCATGGTCGCGACTATCACAAGGTATTGCGCCAGAAGCTAAGTAAGCTAAGTGATTTCATTCAAAGTGTTTTTCCCAAGCACAGCGCACGTGTTTTTACTGATAGCGCCCCCGTGTTAGAAAAACCATTAGCTGAAAAAGCTGGTCTTGGCTGGATTGGTAAAAACAGTAATCTTCTGCATCCCATCGATGGTTCATTTTTCTTTATTGGATGCATCTACTCTAATCTTGATTTTAGTGCATTTGCACAATTACCTATAACGGATCAATGCGGTAAATGCCAAGCTTGCATTAAAGCATGTCCTACCAATGCCATAGTTAATAACAAAGTCATTGATGCCAATAAATGCATCTCTTATTTGACGATTGAAAATAAAGGTGTGATTCCAATGCAATATCGGCAAGCAATTGGTAATCGCATCTATGGCTGCGATGACTGTCAACTGGTATGCCCGATTAATAGATATGCACCCGTAACCGCTGAGTCGGATTTTCTCGCACGCGCACACTTAAGCCAACAAAGTTTGATGGATTTAGCACAATGGTCAGAACAAGCGTTTTTGAAAAAAACAGAAGGCTCTGCCATTCGTCGGATTGGTTATCAGGCTTGGCTTAGAAATATTTACATTGCCCTTGGTAATGCACCTTTTTCCAAAGAGATTATTATACTGCTTGAAAAAGCCAAACAAACACATAGCAACAATGCTTTGCTCTTAGATCATATCAACTGGGGAATTCAGCAACAGATGGCAAAAATTTAGGTGGGTTTCAGGATATCCATATCCTATTAAAATTCATCCGTGCGGGGGGCTATCCATTTCTACCTTCATCCGTTAAGGTCGCCATCCGTTGCATGTGTGTCATTATGGACAAAACAATTATCAAAATATGTAGGATTTTAACCAAATCTTTGTGAGAAATTTGCCATTTCTATAAGTTTAGATTATATTTTATCCAGGTTTACTCGCTGAAGATCAATTATCATCCTGTTAAGTCTTTTATTCTTGTAAAGTTTCTTACTGTTTCCTCTTCTTTTTAGTTAATACCCATCATCATAATCTATAACCTTGACTTATTTTTTACCTTTGTAATCCCTCATAAATATGCCAAAATAAACCACCTACCTCAATTAAATGGATCACACTGCTTATGTTTTTCAATAAAAAAACAGATCAAAATGAATTAAAAAAAATTGCTGCAACTGCCGCAATTGAATATATCAAACCAGGAATGACCGTTGGTGTTGGCACTGGTTCAACGGTTAACTTTTTTATTGATGAACTTGCCAAAATCAAGTCCAAAATTGAGCTAACTGTTTCAAGTTCTGAGGAAAGTACTAAGCGCCTCAAAGCACATGGCTTTGAAGTTGTTGACTTAAACTATCCAAATAAAGTTGATATTTATATTGATGGCGCTGACGAAGCCAATAAACACCGAGAGCTGATCAAAGGTGG
>JAHDDB010000177.1:1742-4104 GCA_020629575.1 Caedibacter sp.
CGGTGTGGTTTGCAATGGTTTATTTGCTGTTAACCCTGCCGATATATTGCTCATAGCCAATGACAAGGGTCAAATCGATATTATTGAATAAACATAACAATGGTCGGGACGGCGGGATTTGAACCCACGACCTTTAGCACCCCATGCTAACGCGCTACCAAGCTGCGCTACGCCCCGAGGTCAAATCAGATAATTCTGATAATAATGAAACACTTTAAAATAATGAAAGAGCACTTCTAGAAGCGCTCTTGATGAAATAAATTATCCAGCAATTTGAACGTTTACTGCTTGTGGACCACGGCGGCCATCTTCGATATCAAATGAAACGCGTTGATCATTAGCTAATGACTGTAAACCATTTAATGCAGTTACGTGAACGAAAAGATCAGAACCACCATTGTCTGGCTTGATAAAACCAAAGCCTTTTGTTTCATTAAAAAATTTTACGGCACCTGTTTGTTGCGACATATCCTATACTCTCTTACTATATATTTAAATTAAACTTTACTGACTCCATGTACTCTTATGCGCTTAGTGGGTATATGCAACATGATAAAATCACTCACATATAAGAACAAAAATCACTCAAAGACCAAAAAGTCGCACTCAGTATAGCAAGACTGTATAAAAAACAAATCATTTTATCTGCGCAATGCTAACTATTTTATTTTGACAGCGATCGATGATAAGGATCATGCGACAAGAACAGCAAGCCACTGCCTTGTGAATAGTCGATAAATAGCTCATCTTGAAGCGCATGATTACGAATACCCAGCTCTTCGCCAAAACGTAAGGTATATTGATCCAAATCAAAGGCGAACCCTTGTAATGTTAAATCAACTAGCTCAAACAGCGGCACAATTGAAACCATTTTTCCTTTAGCATTGGTTATATGCATGTTTTGATGCATTAACTGTGAAACACCATAACGATCAATCACTTGATATTTGAGTTGATGCTGATGCTTAAGCAAAGTTGATATATTGCCAAGGTAATGATCCATTTCCTTGCCACCCAACCCAAATAAAGATAACTCATGATATCCGTGTTGTTGTAAATGGCTTAACGCTTTCTCAAAATCGGTAGAATATTGATCATCATCTTGCTGATATGGAATATTTAAGCGCTTGGCATGATCAATCGAGTCACCGTCACCAATAATCATCTGTACTTTATTAACAAGACTTTTGACATCTTGAATCTGATTAAATGCCCCATCAGCACAATAAATTGGTAAATCATCTAAATGCTGACAGATATAAGACTCACAAAATGCGATATCGATCTCGCCATTAATTAATAGAATTGCTTTTTTTGCCAAGGGATCACTCGCTTTTTTGCTTTTTCTGTTTTTTTGTTTTTTTTGTTTTTTTTGTTTTTTTTGTTTTTTCTTGTCGCGATGAGTATATACTCATGACAAATACAAAAAAACCATGTGCAGGCACAAGTTTAGATGAGCTCAGAACTTAATAACTTTTTGCATCACCTAAAATTTGAGCGCAATTACTCTGATCTCACCATCGATGCCTATCAGCGTGACTTACATGGGTTTGATGTCTTTTTGCAAAGCAAAGATAAAGCACTTTCTGAAAGTTCATCACAAGAGATCAAACTTTGGCTTAAAACCTTGCATAGTCAAGGCATTAGCCCCAAATCCATTCAACGCAAATTAAGTGCTGTTAAATCTTTTTTCCGCTATTTGTTGAGCAATGAAATAATCATAGAAGATCCTTCTTATGCTATCAAAGCGCCTAAATCGCCAAAGAAGCTTCCCAAAACACTCGATGTTGATCAAATGCAGCAAGTTCTAGACTATCAAAGCGATGATGATTTAGCGCTGCGTGATCTTGCCATGCTTGAGGTTATCTACAGCAGCGGACTGCGCCTTAGTGAATTAGCCCAATTACGTTTTGAACAAATCGATTTCTCACAAAAAACCATTCGCGTATTTGGCAAGGGCAGCAAAGAACGCATCGTGCCAATTGGTGACAAAGCAATTAGCGCCATGAATAAATGGTTAAACATACGTCAAAGTTTAAACTGCACCCATGACTATCTTTTTACCACATTAAAAGGCACACCAATTCAAGCGCGCAGCATTCAAAAACGTTTTGAAAAATTTGCACTTGAACACGCGCCAAAGCATATTCATCCGCATATGCTAAGGCACGCCTTTGCTAGCCATTTACTTGAATCTTCCAGAGATATTGTCGCTGTGCAAAACCTACTAGGACATAGCGATATTTCAACTACTCAGATTTATACACACCTTGATTTTCAGCAACTGGCAAGTGTCTATGACCAAACCCATCCACGTGCTAAACGTAAAAAATAAGAATTACAATATATGCAATCCATAAAC
>JAHDDB010000014.1 GCA_020629575.1 Caedibacter sp.
GCAAACCTCATATAGCTTGATTACATAAACCTCAGATAAGTTGATTACTCTCACATCGCCATCAATGAGATAAGCACACCCAATACACCTACTTCAACAATACTCTTATTCAATACCAATGCTGCGACAGGCGCAAAAATAATAAGCGCAAATAACTCAAAACCAATCATATGAATGACTCGTGTCGTCAAACTAAATCCATTATTCTGTTGCATAACAAACTCTCTTTTTTTGTTGTTGCTTAAATTAATCATTAGTTTAGCTAAATCCCAGTCACTTTAAAACACGCACTAAATACGCACTTTGCCATATGGTTATCGTTAAATTCGCACATAAGAAAAAGTTATTACCCATTGTTATAACAACACCTTATTACTACGCTAAACATCAAATAAAAAAGATATCATTTTACAGGGAATCGTTATGCATAAACCCATTATTTTTTATATTAGCTTACTAATGACTAGCTTGTTGTACGCTGATAACACCACATCAATCAACAATAACTACGACAAATCAAATAGCACATATGCCTCACTGTTTCCAATACAAAAAGCTTCATTATCAAGTCCCATGACTGGTGTTATTCAGAAAATCAACTTTCGCCCAGGAGATCAATTCAAACAAGGTGATGTGCTGGTACAGTTTGATTGTGAAGAGGTTGATTTAAAAAGCAAACGTGCTCAAGCTGAGCTTGATGCCGCTAGCGCGCAACTAGATAGTACAACTGAGCTTATGCGTTTAAACTCGGCGAGCAAAATTGAACTTGCAAAAGCAAAAAGCCAGTTTGAAATTGCAAAAGCTGATCTTAACATCATGAAATTCCAACAAAAACAATGTCAGGTTTTAGCCCCCTACCATGGCGAAGTTGTCCATCAATCCGCTGAGGAAAATGAAACCGTTAAAACGGATGATCCCTTAATTGATATCATTGATAATCGCGAGCTTGAGATTAAGATGTATATTCCCTCCATCTGGCTGCAACATATCAAAGCACAAACACCTTTTACTTTAGTGTTAGATGAACTACCAAAACAACGCTTTAATGCCACAGTAACAAAGATCGTCGGACAAATTGACCCAGCAAGTCAGTCTATTTTAATCTACGGTAAGCTAGTAATGCCCGATACTAATAAGAAACTCACACCACAAATGCTATTCTCAGGCATGAGTGGTATTGCCTATTTTAATCCAGACATGCACACATCGATTAATAAGGAGTAGGCAATATGAAAGATACATTAGCCAATCTACTTTCTTTACAACAAGAGCTAAGAGAAATCAACAAACTCAATGAGCTTGCATTTTTTATTGCGCATCAAAGCAAAGTTGTTATTGATTACCAACGCGCCATAGTATGGAGCTCATGGCAAAACAAACATATCCAAATTAAAAGCATCTCCGGCATTACGCGTTTGAATAAAACAAGCCCCTATCAACTGTCTGCTACTGAGTTTATTGATAAATTAATCACTTATTATGCACAAAATAAAGAAGTGCAAACGATTGATAGCGAGACAGCTGTTGAAGCCGTTAATAAGATTTGGTTAGAACCCTTATCCAAATATGTCACCTTCTACTTTTTTCGCAATAGCCACAAAGAAGTTATCGGTGGCATACTATTATTAAACAATGAACTACCTGAAGAAAATGAATTTAAACAATTTGACTGGATCGCCCATTCCTACAAACAAGCATGGCTTCATTTAAGCAAACCACGCAATATCTTTGGACAGTTTACCTATTACTTTAAAAGTCGTAAACGTCGTATTATATGGCTCATCATTGTAGCTGCATTTCTGGCGATGTTTATCCGCGTACCACAAAGTGTATTAGCACCTGCCACAATTATTGCCAAAGACCCTATGATTATTACCGTACCAATGGAAGGTGTGATCGAGACTGTATTTGTAAAACCTGAGCAGTATATTACGCAAGGTGAGACATTATTTGATATGGATAAGCGAGATCTTCTCAATGCTCATGAGCTTGCACAAAAAGAGCTTTCAACAGCTACTGCTAAATACAAAACAGCCGTTCAAAGCAGTTATCAAGACATTGAAAAACGTGCTGAGATTCAAGTTTTACAAGCGCTAATGCAAGAAAAACAACTTGAAGTTGACTATACCGCCCATCTAATTAATGAATCAGACGTCAAAAGTCCTATTAATGGTATTGCTATTATTGATACGCCTAACCAATGGTTTGGTAAACCCGTTGTCACGGGTGAGAATGTTATGCAAGTAGCAACGCCAGGCCAAGTTGAGATAGAAATCTGGCTGCCTGTTGCTGATGCCATCAATTTTAACAAAGGTGACAAGGTCAAGTTATTTCTAAATGCTGACCCGCTTAACCCTGTTTATGGCATTATTGATTATGCAAGCTTTGAAGCAACGATTACACCATCGCAAATTCTGGCTTATCAGGTCATTGCTCGTATTAATTCAAATCAAGACATACCTAAAATTGGCAGCCAAGGAACTGCCAAATTGATGGGTAATAATGTTAGTTTATTTTATTACTTATTCCGTAAACCAATCACAACCTTACGACAATTTTTTGGGTGGTAAAGTATGCAAATGTCAATGAACTCAGAATTACCAGAAATTCTCCCTTCTTTGCGTGAAGGTGTTATCTTGCAAAAAGGTGGCATGGACTTTAATAATAGTCCAACATGGGTTGTGCAGGATCTTTTAAATAATCGTTTTTTCCATCTTGGTTGGCGCGAGCATGAGATATTGCGCTTTTGGCAAAGCATTTCCCCTGATGAGTTAATTAATACAGTTAAAGCAAACTCTCTGGCACAAGTTACGACAGATGACATTACACAAATATTAAAATTTTTATCACAAAATTGCCTGATTGAGCAGTCTTTTGGCACCATGAAGACCATTAATGAAACGCAAGCACCGAAAAAAATGAATTGGTTTTTATGGCTTGCTAAAAACTATTTGTTTTTTCGCGTCCCCTTAGTCAAACCGAATCGCTTTTTAAATGCTATTTATCCTTATATGCGTTTTGCACTTGGTAAAGGTTTTGCATTAAGCATGATCATATTAGGATTTATTGCCATTATCTTTACATTGAGACAATGGGATCAATTTACGCATACCTTTTTTGCCCTTTTTTCCATCCAATATATCTTATTGTATGGTATTGCATTAATACTTGCTAAAAGCTGTCATGAATTAGGACATGCGTTAATGTGTAAAAAATATGCGCTGAATGTGCCCACAATGGGGATCGCTTTTTTGGTCATGTTTCCGATGCTTTATACCGACACTGGTGAAAGTTGGAAAATCAATGACCCCAAAGAGCGTGTGACTATCGCATTAGCAGGTGTTATCACTGAAACATATATTGCGATCTTTGCGTTGTGCGCGTGGTTACTCATGCCTGAAGGCGCGATTAAAAGTATTTGTTTTTTCCTAGCAACCTATAGCTTAATGACCACCTATATTATTAATATCAGCCCGTTTTTGCGCTTTGACGGTTATCATGTGCTGTCTGATGTTTTAAGTATGCGTAATTTGCAAACACGTGCTTTTGCACTAACCAAATGGAAATTGCGTGAGATGTTATTTGGGTTGAATATGCCTGAACCTGAACAATTCTCTAAAGCACGTCAACGTACTTTGATCACTTATGCCATATTGACTTGGATCTATCGCTTTGTGCTATTTTTAGGGATTGCAATTATGGTTTATTACTTATTTTTCAAGGCGCTGGGTATTATCTTATTTGTCATTGAAATTGTTTATTTTATTTTACATCCCATTTATCGCGAACTCAAAGTCTGGTGGAGCATGAAAAGCAACATATCCCTTAATAAAAACACCCTTATTTTATCCATTATCATCCTTATTTTAATGGGTTTATTTTTTATTCCATGGCAATCACAAGTCTCATTGCCAGCAACCTTATCTTACCAAACCAAGCCGCTTTATACCGAGATTGCAGCACGCGTTGTATCAGTTAATGTTAAAAAAGGAGAATACGTTAAAAAAGGGCAAGTTTTAGCACAATTAGCATCTGATCAACTTGAGTTTCAAATTGCCCAAGCCAATGAGAAGCTTAAACAACTCATTTGGCAGCAAAGAAATAATGTGCATTTTCAAACCAAACTGGATCAACAACAAGTATTGCAAACACAAATCAATCACACGAAAACCCAATTAATGCAACTACAAAAACAACAAGACAAGTTAAGGTTTACTGCACCTTTTGATGGCATTGTTGAGTCATTATCTGAAGATTTGCACCCTGATGCTTGGCTAAAATCCAAGCAAGCATTAATGCTCATTGTCAATAACAAAACGTTGCAACTACGCGCCTATACAACGACAGATGATCAGGATCAGCTAAAGCTTAATCAAAAGGGCTATTTTGTCCCTGAGAACATTGATCTTGCTAAAATGCCCGTTGAGATTAGATATATTGTGAGCTCACAATCAAGTGTTTTCAAAAGTCAGAATGAAAACAAAGCCAACCTAAGCTATATCCATGAAGCAGCTCCATTAAGTGCATATCATGCATCAAGCTTCGGGGGGAGTATTGCCGTTAACCCTGATAAAGAAGGTAAACTCACACCTCAGGAAAATGTGTTTTTGATTTTATTAACGCTTAGTTCGCCTTTACCTTATGAGTTACCGCATGTTGTCAGAGGCAAAGTATTTATTGATATTGAAAGGAAATCACTTGCCGCACGCCTATGGCAGCAAGTCCTTATCCTTTGGGTAAAAGAGTCTGGGTTTTAAACTATACGTTGGCTGAGCATTAGTCGAAGCCATCTGCTGCCTTTCCCTATCCCCTTCGACTGAGTTCAGGGGACAGATGTTGGCTGAGCGTTTGTCGAAGCCATTTGCTGCCTTGCCCGCTCCCCTTCGACCGAGCTCAGGGGGCGTGCGTTGGCTGAGCGTTAGTCGAAGTCATTTCTGGTATTAGTTAATCGCATCGATTAACGCCTTAAAGTAACTCGGCAACACACTACGATCATACCAACACAATGAAATTTCATGATCATAAAACCAATTACCTTTAAGAATGACTACTTTAGTTTGATCACAATATTGCTCAAAAAACTGCTTAGTAACCACCGTATAACCAAGCTCAAAGCCAACCAATTGCGCCAATTGATCAGGAGAGTTGATAAAATGTCGGTCTTTGCGTGCAAACTGTAATAAGTCATACTTTGCCAAATAGGAAAACGTAATATCATCACTGCTATCAAAATCAATAATATTTTCATTAAGTACAACGTCTTTAATCGCACGCTTTGCCCACGCCTTAGGCACAATAAAGACATAACGCTCTGGAGATAGTGCCTTAGCGCACATCTCTTTTGACACTTGCTTATTATTAACAATCGCCAGATCAACTTGCCCTGTCTTTAACAACTCATGTCGCGCTTCAATATCTTGAATCTGCAAATACAGTCTTAGTTGCGGGTATAATTTAGCAATAGCTGTCACTACTTTGACAATCCGTGTTTTCATTAATGTCGAGGAAGATACCAATTTCAAAGCAATAATGTTGTCACTTTCGCTCATATTTAAGCTATGCAAATAGCTGTTTTCTAAGTTTTGCATATCATGACAATATCTAAGCAGCACCTGCCCTTCTTCGGTGAGTTGCATACCGTTACGTGAGCGAATAAAAAGTGATGCACCAAGCTTCTCCTCAAGCTGCTTTATTCTTTGTGTTACCGCAGTTTGCGTCAAAAAAAGAGTCTCCGCGGCAGCGTGTACTGTTTTGTTTTTCTCAACACTTAAAAAGGCTTGTAGTAAAGGACTTAGGCGAATCATCGGTTTTACTCCAATGTTTTTAGGGCGTATACAGTACACGCCTATCGGTTTTGCATATTTGTGGGCGTATGTAATACGCCCCTACGCTAAATTACGTGTTTGCTTGAAAATCTCATTAATTCCTTTTTTACCTAAAGCAAGCATTTGCGCAAAATCTTCTTCTGAAAAAGGTGCGCCTTCAGCCGTCCCCTGAATCTCGATAATGCCACCATCATGCGTCATCACAATATTCATATCCGTATCAGCATCTGAATCCTCAGCATAATCTAAATCAAGTACTGGTGTCTCTTTATAGACACCGACTGAAATGGCAGCAACATGTGCCTGAATTGGCTTGGCATCTTCTTTAACAAGACCATTTGCCTGCATATATTTCACCGCATCTTCAATCGCAAGACTCGCTCCAGTAATTGCAGCCGTTCTTGTGCCACCATCGGCTTGCAAGACATCACAGTCTACTTTTATGGTAATTCCTGGAAATTCATTCAAGTTTACTGCAGCACGTAGCGCACGACCGATTAAACGCTGGATTTCTTGCGTTCTGCCTGATTGTTTACCTCTGGCAGCTTCCCTATCCATTCTTGAATGAGTAGAACGCGGTAGCATACCATATTCAGCCGTTAACCAACCTTGATTGGCATCTTTTAGAAACTTAGGTACTTCTTTTAATACTGAGGCATTACATAATACTTTGGTATCGCCAAAAGATACTAACACAGAGCCTTCTGCATGTTTGGTAAATTGATGAGTTACTGTTAATTTTCTCATTTCATTGGTTTGACGTTGACTTGGACGCATTATCTATTCCTTTTATTTACTTTTATTTAATTTAATGCTCATCACAAACCAGAATACAATCAAATGCTGCAAAATGATTTACGATGAATGTATTTACCGTAGGGGCGTATTGAATACGCCCTAAAATCTGATTATTCTCACTTTATACATTTACCTTATAATAATCTTACCAACGATAAAATAAGTGTGGCTGATTGCTTGGCTGCTTCTTCAACAAACTGTGGAAAATCATCCACTGCTTGACCATCTGCTGTATCTGAGATAGCACGCAATACCACACAAGGGACATTAAGCTCATGACACACCAAGTTAACACTGGCTCCTTCCATCTCAATCGCCTGCGCATGGAAGTGCTTCACAATCATCTCCTTGACTTCTTTGCTATGAATAAACTGGTCCCCCGTCGCAATAATACCTTCTTTTAAGGCAATTCCATGCGTATTTGCAGCAATTTTTAACTTTGATGTTAAACGCTGACAGGTTTCAATAAACACTTTGCTTCCTGGAATCTCACCCTTTTGGCGACCAAATGCGGTGATATCAATATCATGTTGCACCGTTTGTGTGGCAACAACAATATCACCAACTTGCACATCTGCCGAGCCACCTCCAGCAACACCAGAAAATAGTAAAACTTCCGCGCCAAAATGCTCAATCATCACAGTTGCCGTCAAGGTTGAAAACACCTTACCGATTTTGCTATAGGCAACAATTAATTCATGCCCATGATAATGTCCTAGATAATAGGTGTTATTGGCATATTCCTTGGTGTCATAAGTGTCTAGTTCAGCAAGAATTGGTGTGATTTCTTCGGGCATTGCCCCCATAATTGCAATTTTCATTGTTATTTTTTGATTTTTCTTGGTCATGATCAATAACAAATACTATACGCAAAACATCATGCATTGACCATCAATAACTAAAATTTAGCATCATAATCAAATGCCGGATGCTTTGATAAATCTATCACGCGGTGTGGTGATGGCTTGCCTTGTTTACCCGTGGATGTCCCACCGTCATAAACACGTGGGATTCCCCATTTACCACTCCACACCAAACCATCGTGATTATGACCAAATAACAGCATATCAATCTTATGTGCTTTTAGTATTTCACCTAAATCATCTGAGTCTTTTAAATGATGAAATGGGCGAGGTGAGAAGGGATGATGATGCAAATAAATCACGCGATATGCTGCATTTTTAACATCTTCATCATGGCTTAAATAATTATCTAAACGCTGTAATTGCGCCTCACCCAACTGCCCCTCGGCGAATAATCGATCATACCAATGAAGCTCTTCCGCCATGGAGTCCAATCCCAAAAAGGCGATATTATCGACAATCGTTTTAATCGGGTATTGCACATCAATACTGCCATAAAAAGCCTGTTTAAATGCCGGTACATAACCACTATAACCAATCGATCCTGTGCCATAGTCATGGTTGCCTGGAATCACAAGCACATAAAATCCAGCGCGTTTTAAACGATTGATTTGCGCTACGGCTTCATCATAAGCGCCATCTTTTGTTGCATCCTCGACAATATCACCTGTGATCACGATAATATAATCATCCGCCTTTTCCTTGGTAAAAATAATGCGTGTGACTAAATCACGCATGACGGAAGATAGGTTTTCATAACCTAAATGGGTATCGGTTAAGTGAATAATCCGTTTCATTGCTCATCCTTTTATTGATTGATTGCAAGGCACGACTTCAGTATAGTCAAAACTTTCGACATAAAAGAAAATTTATCGCTAGTCTTGCCAAAATTTCATTGATAGAATCAGGCAACCCCCATGTGAATATGGACAGATCAATCAATATGCTTAACAAGAATCAACGTAAAATTTTATTGTTATCAAGCTTAGGTGGCATGCTTGAGTTTTATGACTTCATCATCTACGCGCTACTTGCTGGCTATATATCACAGCTTTTCTTTCCAACGCATTCAGCAATTAACTCGCTTTTAATTGCCTTTAGTGCTTATGCTGTTGGTTATTTTGCACGCCCATTCGGCGGCATTATTTTTGGTCATTTTGGTGATAAATATGGGCGCAAGAAAACCTTTACCATTTCGATCTTAGTGATGGCATTATCAACATTTATCATTGGCATTCTGCCAACGTATCAAAGCGTTGGTATGCTAGCACCCATTTTATTGGTGATTTGTCGCATTGCCCAAGGCTTCTCTGTCGGTGGTGAAATCCCAGGAGCCATTACCTATGTCAGCGAATCAGCACCGGATAAAAAAGCTTTTATGACTGGTTTTGTCTTTTGTTTTTTAATTACTGGTGTCGCCATTGGTTTTATTGTTGAAGCGCTTTTATTGCAGTTTTTTAGCCATGAGCAAATGCTTATGCATGTGTGGCGTATACCCTTTATTTTGGGCGGCATTTTTGGTTTTATTGCTTATTACCTACGTAAACAATTGATGGACATTGAGGACTTTCAACCCTTTATCCAAAAAGAGTATGCTTTACCTATTACCAAAGTCTTGCACACCCATGGCTGGAACTTAGTCTATACCACAATCATTGTCTCATTCGGTGCATTATGCTTTGTCACATTATTTTTATTACTTCCAGCCTATTTTGGTACCATTCTCAAATTGCATTTGAAGAACTTTGTTTGGATTAACAGCTTAGGTGTTATTATTTTATCAATTTTATGTATTATCGTTGGTTTTTTTGCGGATAAAATCAATAGACAAGTGATTCTATTACTAACCATTATTACCACCATAATTGCTAGCTTTTTTATCTATCATATCTACACACAGAATCAAAATATCTACTTCCTTGCAATTGTTATCAGTGCGATTGTTTGTGCATTATGCTGGGGCAATATCCCCGCAATGCTTATTGAAGCTTTCAAACAAGATGTGAGATATAGCGGTATCGGTTTTGCTTATAATCTAGGTTTTGCTGTTTTTGGTGGTTTAACGCCAACAATTGTTATTGCTGCGATTAAAGCCAGTGGCAACTTAATGGCGCCTGCCTATGTCTTGGCTGTTGGCGCCTTTATTACGCTTATTGCTATGCTCGTTAATCGCATGATCAAAAAATAATATTTATGGCTATTGTTCGTGTTCTTGTGCATGGTCCCTTTACTGATGGGCTTGATTATCTTTATTCTGTTACAACTCCACCAATACTTTTTACTCGTGTTGTTGTCCCGCTTGGCAGGCGTAAGGTAATTGGTGTTATTAGTGAGATCAACCCCAAAGTTAGCTTACCTAAGGATAAACTTAAACCCATTGTTAAAATACTTGATCAAAGGGCACTGTTATCAACACCAGCGATTGATCTGGTTAAATGGCTTGCTAATTACTATCAGTGCACTTTATATCAAAGCCTAAGATTATCGCTACCAAAGCACTATTTGCAAAAAGAACAACCCGAATGCGCCAAACAAATTATTTATACCTTAAATAATACTGACAATAATGATTTTAAGCCTGCTAAGAATGCACATAAACAGCATAAAGCATTAGCATTATTGCGTGAACATGGCAGTGTTTCACATGATGCCTTTATCAGTCATGAGATCACATCAGCAACGATAAAGTCACTCATCAACAAAAATATCATCACACAATCAAAACACAGGCGTCTTCCAGAAACTCACGCCACAACAGCAATAACACCACGTACACTTAATACTGCACAGCAAAGCGCTGTTGATGCTATTTGCCAGCATCTTCATCACTTTAAAACCTTTTTACTTTTTGGCGTAACAGGAAGTGGCAAAACAGAAGTCTATATTGAAGCGATTAAGCCCGTGATTCAAAGCGGCAAACAAGTCTTAGTTTTAGTGCCTGAGATCAACCTTACCCCTCAAACATTGATGCGCTTTGAGCAAAACTTTAATGAACCTATTGCCGCTATTCATTCGCAACTGACGGACCAAGCACGCTTTGAGCTGTTTGTTAAAGTACAACATGCTGAGATTAATATTATTATCGCAACACGCTCAGGTCTTTTATTTGACACGCCAAATCTTGGCATGATTATCGTTGATGAAGAGCATGACGCTTCTTATAAGCAACAAAACATCCCTACCTATCACGCGCGTGATATTGCGATTGTCAAAGCACAAAAATATAATATTCCGATTATCTTAGGCAGTGGCACGCCATCTTTAGAAAGTTATTATCATGCGTCAAATGGCAAATATCATTTATTGACCTTAAAAAATCGCGCATTGAATCAAGTTAGCAATCAAGTACATATTATTAACTTGCAGAAAAGTAAAACTCAAGCAGGCTTGAGTCCGATATTGATTGATAAAATCAAACAGACGATTGCCAACAATGAACAAGTCCTATTATTTATCAATCGTCGCGGTTTTGCTCATAGCTTAATTTGTCAAGATTGCGGTTGGTGTGCTAACTGCAACCAATGCGAGAAACCATATACTTTACACACCAAGCCTCAGCATCTGGCATGCCACTTTTGTGGTAAGGCACGTGAGATTATTCTGCAATGCCCTAATTGCCAATCACATAACTTATCAGATATTGGACAAGGTACTGAGAAACTCGAAGATGAATTAAGTATCCTTTTACCGACTGCGCATATCGCGCGCCTGGATCGCAGTTCAACGCAAAAAAAAGGCACACTTGAAGATGTGCTGAATAACATCAAATCACAGCATATTGATATCATCGTTGGAACCCAAATGATTGCCAAAGGGCATGACTTTCAAAATGTCAGCCTTGTCGGTATTATCAATGCTGATGCAGGCTTTTATAGTCAAGATTTTCATGCTGTTGAAAAAACGGCACAATTGATTATTCAAGTCTCTGGTAGAACAGGACGCGGTAGTAAACCAGGAGATGTTTATATTCAAACCTATCAGCCAGATAATCCTATATTGCAACTGATTCTACAGGCAGATTATAAAAAATTCTTAGAGCATAGCCTTGAAACACGTAAGCTTCTTAGTTACCCACCTTTTTCCTATCAAGCATATATTTATGCCCAAGCAAGTAAGACGCAGACTTGCACACATGCCTTACAGCAACTCAATCACGCACTTGTAAACTGTAATGAACTTAAGCAATTACACTGTCAGATTTCGCATGTATTGCCTGCAATTAATATCAAACAAGCAGGACATTATCGCTTTATGTTAATGTTGACAGCGAGTACACGCAAACAGCTGCAACAGCTGTTAAATGCAGTTAGTAATGATATTAAGCTTGCGCGTAAGAAGGTGAAGATCACTATTGATATCGATCCAGTGGATATTAAATAAAACCCCACGGGCTTAAGCCTATGGGGTTTTATTCTACTTGTTCCCTGATTTAAGCTATAAATTAAACCAAGGCGTCAGACTTTGGGCCGTATTGTTCATACTTTTTGCCTAAGTCATTATTAGTAAACTTCTTGAAGTTATTGACAAACATCTCAGCAAGCTTCTGATATTGAGCATCATAGGCGGCTTTATCTGTCCACGTGTTGCGTGGATTTAAAATATTACTATCTACATCATGCAAGGCTTGTGGAATCTCAAAACCAAACATTTCATCTTTGCGTAATGGCGCATGATCAATTGAACCATCGAGTACCGCATCAATGATTGCTCGTGTATCTTTGATTGAAATGCGATGTCCTTTACCATAGCCACCACCCGTCCAACCGGTATTAACCAAATAGGCACTGGCTCCATGCTCAAGCATTTTCTTACCCAAAATTTCAGCATATTTTGTTGGGTGAAGTAACAAAAATGGTTGACCAAAGCAGGATGAAAACACAGCTGTTGGCTCTTTAACACCTAGCTCAGTACCAGCAACTTTTGCCGTGTAACCGGATAAAAACTGATACATTGCCTGCTCAATCGATAGTTTTGATACAGGAGGTAGCACACCATAAGCATCACAGGTTAAGAAAATAATCTTGGTTGGGTGCCCTGCTTTAGATATCGGCTTGACAATATTATCAATATGATAAATAGGATAAGAGACGCGTGTATTCTCAGTTTTGGCATTTGATGCGAAATCAATACTTTTATCATCGTTTAAGACAACATTCTCAAGTAATGCATCACGACGAATTGCATGATAAATATCTGGCTCATTTTCTTTAGATAAGTTAATGGTCTTAGCATAGCACCCTCCTTCTAAGTTGAAGATACCATCATGATCCCAACCATGCTCATCATCACCAATAAGCTCACGTTTTGGATCAGCTGAAAGTGTTGTTTTACCTGTGCCTGATAAACCAAAGAATAAGGCTGAGTCACCTTCTTTACCAACATTTGCAGAACAATGGAAAGAGCCGATGTCTTGCAATGGTAAGAAGTAATTCATCATTGAGAAAATGCCCTTTTTAATCTCACCACCATACCATGTACCACCGATTAAAGTCATACGCTCAGCGATATTAAATGCAACGAAAGTTTCTGAGTTTAAACCCCATTTTTGGTAATCTTCACATTTTGTTTTGCATGCATTTAAAATTGTCCAATCCGGTGTGAAATTTTTAAGCTCATCTGCTGTTGGGCGAATAAACATATTTTTAAAGAAATGCGCCATCCATGCAACTTCAGTCACCAAGCGCACAGACAATCGTGTTTCAGGATTGGCACCACAAAAACCATCCATAACATACAGTTTTTTATCATTAAGCTGTGTTGTTGCCAATGTTTTTAAGTGCTGCCAGCTTTCAATAGACAATGGCTTATTGTCTGAACCATCTTTTGCCCACCAAACATTTTTCTTTGCTTCAGACGTTTCAACGATAAACTTATCTTTTGGTGAACGCCCCGTATACTTACCCGTATCTACAGCAACAGCACCAGTAGCTGTTTCAACACCTTTTTCATACCCTTGAGCAGTTGCTGACGTTTCGTGATCGTATAAGCCTTCATAAGAAATATTGTGAAATATTTCTTTTGTTTCATTAATTCCGCATTTTTTCAACTGATCAAGTAGCATTTTTGTAAATTCTCCATTGTTTTGTGCATAAATATAATAATATGCCAAAGAAAAATGAACAACCCACTCTAACCAACTTTATCAAAATTTTATTCGCTTTACTAAGCTTGCTATTGAGCTGACTGATAAAGCACTTTACAATAGCACAGTTAACTAAATAAACCTGAGCAAACAATGTCTGAAACTGCACACAAGACCAATTTTATACGTAATATTATCGATAGAGATCTTGCTAATAATAAAACTCATGGCAAAGTCGTTACACGCTTTCCACCAGAACCTAATGGCTACTTACATATTGGCCATGCCAAATCGATTTGCCTTAACTTTGGTTTGGCACTAGCTTACCAAAAAGGACCATGTCACCTACGCTTCGATGATACCAACCCTGCTAATGAGGAAGCTGAATTTGTTGCAGCAATCAAAGAAGATGTGAAATGGCTTGGTTTTGATTGGGCAGATAATCTTTTCTATGCCTCTGATTACTTTGAAACACTTTATGCGCTAGCGGTTAAGCTAATTAAAGAGGGTAACGCCTATGTTTGTGACTTAACGGCAGATGAAGTGCGCGCTCACCGCGGCACACTGACAGAAAGCGGTAAAGACAGTCCATATCGCCAACGCAGTGTTGAAGAAAATTTACAAAAGTTTGAACAAATGAGTCAAGGTCTCTTTGATGAAGGCACTTGCACCTTACGTGCTAAAATTGATATGAGTGCTGGCAACATAAATATGCGAGATCCTGCACTTTACCGCATTAAGAAAGTGACTCATCCACACACAGGAGAGCTTTGGTGTATTTATCCTATGTATGATTTCGCACATGCTGCCTCTGATGCTATTGAGAAAATCACTCACTCACTTTGCACGCTTGAGTTTCAAGATCACCGCCCATTGTATGACTGGGTTGTTGAAAAGTGTGGATTTGAGAACAAGCCACAGCAAATTGAGTTCTCACGCTTGAATTTAAACTATACCATCACTAGCAAACGCAAATTAAAATACCTTGTCGAACAGCAACTTGTTTCTGGCTGGGATGATCCAAGGATGCCGACTATTCGCGGATTACGCCGCCGTGGTGTGACACCTGCTGCTATTCGTCGCTTGATTGATCTTGTCGGTATCTCAAAGCAAGATTCCATTACTGACTACAGCTTATTTGAAGAGGTCATTCGCAATGATCTAAATCAAACCGTTGAACGTCGCAATGCCGTATTAAAGCCGTTGTTGGTTGAAATTGATGACCTAGAGGATGAAGTGCTCAATGTGCCTAATCACCCACAAAATCCTGATTTTGGACGCAGAGATATTAGCATTTCAAACCATATTTATATTGAACAAGATGATTTCATGGAACAGTTAGAAAAAGGGCATAAAAAACTCTCTTTAAATGGACGAGCGCGTTTGTTAAATGCCTATGTGATTGAGTGTTATGATCTTGAAAAAGATCACTTGGGTCATATCACCAAGTTAAAATGTCGCTATTTACCAGAAACACTCGGTGGTAAGAAACCAAACGATGGTATCAAACCGCAAGGAATGCTCCATTGGGTAGATGCTAATAATTGTATCAATGCCGAAATCAGACAATATGACCGACTATTTAACTGCGAAAACCCTGCTGCTTTAGATAAGTTAGAGCAAGGCTTAAATCCACATTCTTTAGTGATTATTAACGATGCGAAACTTGAAGCCTCATTAGCACAAGCTGAAACTGAAACACGTTTTCAGTTCAACCGTTTAGGTTATTTTTGTGCTGATCAAATTGAACATAGCGCTAACAATATTGTCTTTAATCAAATTGTTAATCTTAGAGATACTTGGACAAATTAGGTTTGTGGAACAATAAATGAAATAGACAACACAAACACTTAGTTTATTTTGGTAACTTTATCTCCGCACTAGTTTGATACTGATGGTAACTGGTGAAATTCTTTGCGCCATTTTTGCCATAAGCCAAAATAATGGGGATATCTTCACCTTGAGTAAACGTATAATTATATTTAGCCGATGATGGTGTCATTGGCAGCGTGAAGCTAATGGTTGTCTGCCCTTTCTCTATTTTACCCGAAACTAACTTAACCTCTGGCATCCCACCTAAAGATGCAACACTCTTGTGTGGTGGATGTCCTTTTACCCCATACTCCTGTGATAGCTGTACTTTGCCATTGGTATCAACATATCCCAATACCATTACCGCGTCTGCCATTGTATGATTAACACCAAACCCTACTGCAACCCAACCTGTTGTCTTAGCACTTAATGTAAACTTGATATTTTTATCTGCTTGCATCTGATAAGACAAGTACATATTCTTCAAATGCAGTGAGCATACACCCTCTTTACATACTTCATCAGGTGCTTTGGCTCCAGCAAATGCAGCTGTCATCATAAAACTGCCGAGTAATACGCTTCTTAATATTAGTTTTGATTGTTTATCCATTGAACTTCCTTATTTTAGTTTTAGTTACTATCATCAACATCGTTATTTAAGCATAGCCATTCCCGTAATACAATTACATCAAATGGCAAAAACAATGCTAAAATTTATCATACGAAATGTATCAAATAATAATAGCACTAAAAAATGAAGTAAATTTACAGTCGTTTACTTGTTTTCAGTTGCTTTTAATCATAAAAGGATTTATAAATACTGCCAGAGCGGAAGAGGTCAAAACATATAATCTAGTAAAGTTACTATGCATCATGATTAATTGTGATCCATAGCAATTTTATTGATTTCTTGTTATATACCCTTTGCAATGGGTATAGCTTCTGATTCTAAATGTTATTAAAAATATGAAATACGGGAGAAACTACATGTCAAATGAGGTCATTGCCTCTAGAGGACTACCTAAACCATTTTGGGTGATCTGGGGAATTGAATTATGGGAACGCTTTGGTTATTACGCAACCCAAGCTATTTTGGCACTTTACTTTGTGAATCACTTAGGCTTTAGCCAAGAGTTAAGTATTTATACTTTTGGCTCTTTTTCAGCTTTTGTTTATGGATTTGTTTGGGTTGGCGGTTATGTCGGTGATAAATACTTAGGTGCCAAGCGTACTGTTGCACTGGGGGCTGTTATTTTGTTTATCTCCTATATGGCGTTAGCAATGTCAACTAAGGGCACTATTTTTTATGCGCTTGGTGGCATTATTGTTGGTAATGCATTATTTAAAGCCAATCCATCATCACTTATCTCTAAGTTATATGAAAAAGGTGATCCAGCTTTAGATGGCGCGATGACCTTATACTATATGGCAATTAACCTAGGTTCATTTGTTTCTATGTTGATTGCCCCAATTGCTGCACAGGCCTATGGTTGGGAAGCAGCCTTCTGGATCAGTGCTTTTGGCTTATTGCTTGGTCTTTTAAACTACTTTGTCTTTTACAAAGTCTTGGGCTCTATCTCAACCGAGGCTGGTGCAAAACCCATGATTTTCGGTCGCTTGGTCACCATTATTGTTGCCTCAATTGTTGCTGTTATTATATTTGGCAAACTACTTCCTCATACAACTGTCTGCTATGCAATCGTTTACATTGTCGTTGCCGGTGGATTTTTGTACTTTCTAAAAACCGCATTTAGCTTAAAAGGCTCTGATCGCATTCGTATGCTGATTGCATTTCTTTTGATTCTTGAAGGCATTGTCTTTTTTGTTCTTTATAACCAAATGCCTACCTCATTGACATTCTTTGCTGTGCACAACATCGACAACAATTTCTTTGGTTGGACAATTCCTGCGGCTTCTTACCAAGTGTTAAACCCACTTGTGATTATCATTGCCTCGCCTATTTTGGCTGTGATTTATAAAAAACTGCCTGGCACACATGTCACTAAATTTTGCTTTGGTATGACCTTGTGTGGCCTTGCCTTCTTAGTACTTTACTTACCACGCTTTACTGCAGCGGAAACAGGTCTTGCTTCACCTTGGTGGATGGTATTGACTTATACTTTGCAGTCTACCGGTGAGTTATTAGTTTCTGGCCTAGGGGTTGCCATGGTTGCTGAGCTTTGCCCACGCGCCATGTCTGGCTTTGTTATGGGTATTTGGTTCTTAACATCCATGCTAGCAGGTCCATTAGGTGCTTTTGTTGGAAATATGACCTCTCCACCAAGTGGTGTAACATTAAGCACACTAGAAAGCCTAAATGTCTATACCGGCGTGTTTGCACAAATCGGTATTGTTACCTTGATTATTGCCGCAGTCATGTGGCTATCGCGACCAATTTTGAATAAGTACATTCATGATAAAAAAGAGAGCACCAGTGATCATCAAATCAATGAAGTCATCAATTAAATAACTTCTTTATATTTCTGGGCGGTAACAATATTCCAACCTATTTTGATTATATCAGCGCTAGCTGAGCGTAAGTCGAAGCCTCTATGAAATATGATTTTTCCAAACCCACTTCGACTAATGCTCATTGCATCGCTTCGACTTATGCTTAGGATATGATGAGCTCTTGTGGGCAAAAATTTAGTCTTATCCTATTTTTGCTTGCACTATTTGCTATTTTCTGTAACTTTAACTTCATTAACAAATCTTTATATAAAGGACTTATTTAATGGAGCTTCACACACAGAATATTAATCAATATTTTCAATGGGTTATATCCCTCATCTTAGAACATCTACCAAGTGTCATTCTTGCGCTGATTATCTTCGTTGTTGGGCTTATTCTTGCTAAAGTGATCCGTTCAACCACGCAAAAGCTATTATTTAAAACCAAGCTAGATAAAGCCGTAACGATGTTTTTAATGCAAGTGTTATATATCTTTCTGGTTATTTTTGTCATTTTAATCGCCCTAAGCGAGATGGGGATATCCACTACCCCGCTAACTGCTGCAATTACAGCACTTATTGTCGGCATTGGTATGTCACTTAAAACCTCTGCTAATATTATTGTTTCCGGTATTATGATTGTCTCGACTCGTCCATTTAAAATCGGCGAGTTTGTCGACATGGGGGGCACCTCTGGCACGGTTGAGGAAATTAATTTTGTCTTTTGCACACTACGCACTAGTGATGGGCGCCAAGTGAAAGTACCTAATAGCTTAGTGACTTCACGTATTATTACTAATTTCTCTAACAACGAATTCAGACGCAATGACTTTATTATCGGTATTGGTTACAGCAGTGATCTACAACAAGCAAAGTCATTACTACAAGAACTTGTAAACAACAATGAAAACATTATCAAAGAAGAAGGAAAAGCACCTATTATACGGGTTGATGAATTAGCCGACTGCAGTGTTAATCTACTGATCCGCTATTGGACAAAGCGCGCTGACTTTTTAGAAACCAAATGGAAATTAACTGAAGAGACTAAACTTTGCTTTGATGAGCACAATATTGAAATCCCTTTCCCACAAAGATCACTACATATTGAAAATGATTCAACTCAACTCAATGTCGATAAAAAATAATTTGTAAGCACCAAATCCTCTGGTGTCGTGACTTTAATATTACGCTTATCACCATCAACAATAATTGGCTGATGATCAAGTGCTTCAATTGCAGATGCTTCATCCGTCACAGCAATATTATTGTGCAGACAAAAATAATAGCCCATCAATAAAGTACGATAGCGAAATACCTGTGGCGTTTGCGCAAGATAAATCTTTTTTCTATCCAGTGTTTTAACAATATTAAACTCTTGATCAACAGCTTTAACGGTATCGTGAGCTGGGGTGGCGAGAATCCCACCAATCGCATTTTCAACACGAATGGCAGCATAAAGCCTTCTAATATCATCTAAACGCACACAAGGTCTTGCTGCATCATGCACAAACACCCAGTCATCATCACTAGCGACATTTTTCAACGCCATCAAGGCATTACGCACACTATCACGACGTTCTTTGCCACCGGCACATATCTTAATGCGTGCATTACTGATATGAATTGAGTTTTTCCAGTAACGATCTTTTGCGTCAAGTGCAACCACAACCAAATCAAAGAAAGGTTCACTTAATAATCTTGCAATCGTGGTATCGAGAATCGATAAACCATTATCCAATTTGATATATTGCTTTGGAATATCATGATTCATGCGACTACCAATGCCACTTGCTGGAATCACTAGAATTCGCTTCATTGACTATCTTCCTGTAATGCCACCTTTTTATCCTGTGGTGTGACGATTTGATAAAAAACCTCACCATTTTTGATAAAGCCAAGATTAGCGCGCGCCATACCTTCAAGTACGGAGTCATTCTGGCGCAAAGAGACGATCTCTGCATACCAATGCATATTACGTGCTATGAGCTTATTATTTTTTTGCTCTTTGATGCTTACCTGCTCATTTAGCTCGTGCGTGGCAAAAAAACCTGTTTTACTCCACCAAAAATCGTATTGTAAGGCAATAATGCCAATAAATAGTACAGCAATAAACAGGGTGTAACGTGAGATCATTATACTTTTATTTTTTAGGTTTTTGATATTTGCTTATGCTTTGGGATGTGCTTCTGCTGTTGTATCATTTGATTCAACCGGCTCAATCTTTTTAATTTCTTTATCCTCTTGAATCTGTGTATCATCCACTAAGGCTTCCGTTTTCTCAACGATATGCTCCTTAACCTCAGTCGTATGATTTTTTTCATCTTCAACGATAACGATTGTCTCTTCAACAACAGTGTTTGTTTGCGCAACTTCGGTTTCTGCAACTACCTCTGTTGTTTCAGCACTTTGCTCAGCAGCTGAATCATCAGTATCAACATCGCCACTAAAATTAAATGTCTTAAGCCCTGGATAGATGGCATTATCTGCTAGATCTTCTTCAATACGTAACAACTGATTGTATTTAGAAACACGATCAGAACGGCATAGTGAACCCGTTTTGATTTGTCCGGCACCCGTTGCTACAGCTAAATCAGCAATCGTCGTATCAGATGTCTCACCTGAGCGATGTGAAATAACACAAGTATAACCTGCTTCAGCTGCCATCGCCATCGCTTCAAACGTCTCACTTAATGTACCGATTTGATTCAGTTTAACTAAGATCGAATTGGCAATGCCTTTATCAATTCCTTCACGCAAAATTTTGCTATTGGTCACAAACAAATCATCACCAACTAATTGCACTTTTTTGCCTAAACGTTCAGTTAATAACTTCCAGCCATCCCAGTCATTCTCAGCCATGCCATCTTCAATAGAAATAATTGGATAGCGATTAACCCAATCTTCTAGATAATCAACGAACTCTGCTGAGCTTAATGATTTATTCTCAGATGCTAACACATACTTACCATCTTTATAGAACTCACTACTGGCTAGGTCTAATGCGATATAAACTTCTTCACCGGCTTTATAACCTGCCTCTTCAATCGCTTTTAAAATCATCTCGATCGCCACTGCATTTGATGGCAAGTTAGGGGCGTATCCGCCCTCGTCCCCTACACCTGCAACGCTAAAACCTGAATTTGCTAGAACTTTTTTCAAGGTGTGAAATATTTCAGCGCCACAACGAAGTGCATCAGTAAACTTCTCAAAGCCAACTGGCATAATCATAAACTCTTGCATATCGACATTATTATCAGCATGCTCACCACCGTTGATGACATTCATCATCGGCACCGGCATAATATACTCCTTAGAGTTCATCAAATAACGATAAAAAGGTTTTCTCAGATGTGAAGCTGCCGCTTTAGCACATGCCAAAGATACCGCTAAAATCGCATTAGCACCTAATTTTTCTTTATTCTCAGTACCATCAAGATCAATCATCGTCTGATCAACCAAACGTTGATCTAAAGCATCTAAGCCAACAACCGCTTTTTTAATAGCCTTATTGACATTATTCACTGCTTTTTGCACGCTTTTGCCAAGATAGTTCTTCTTATCGCCATCGCGTAACTCGAGCGCTTCTCTAGTACCCGTTGATGCACCTGAAGGTGCAGCAGCACGTCCAAAAGCACCTGATTCTAAAATAACATCGGCTTCTATTGTCGGGTTACCACGAGAGTCTAAAATTTGTCTTGCAACAACATTACTAATTTTTGCGTTCATTGTTTTACCTTTAATTTGTTCATTCCATTCCTAAAAACTGGCATAAGAATACCAATATTTGCTCTAAATGCCTAGCAGATTAAGCGTTAGATTGAGTGACTAATCTCAAAGGAACAACAATATGCGGATTTACCTTTTCTCCACGCAAGAATTTAATCGCTGCTTCAACGCCAAGCTCACCCATTAAATACGGTTGTTGCGCAATGGTTGCTGCCATTTTTCCAGCTTTAACAGCATTGATACCCTCTTTTGTGCCATCAAAACCAATCAGGATAATATGCTTTTTACCTGCTTCTTCAATCGCACGCATAGCACCCAATGCCATTTCATCATTTTGCGCGAAGATACCATTAACATCAGGGTTAGATTGCAATAAGTTTTGGGTAACGTTCAAGCCTTGTGTGCGATCAAAGTTCGCTGGCTGTTTCGCCACAATCTTGATATCTGATGTTGCCATTTCAGTATCAAAACCTTGACCACGTTCTTTAGACGCTGAAGCACCCGGAATCCCTTGAAGCTCGATAATTTTGCCATTGTTATTTAAGCGATCAATCATGTATTGCGCTGCCATTTTGCCACCTGCCACATTATTAGATTCAATATGTGACAATACTTTGCCTGAATCAGCTGTGCGATCCAACGTAATGATTTCAACACCATGCTGATTCGCATATTTCACCGCATTAGAAACGGCTTGTGAATCGGTTGGGTTAATGATAATCACTTTAATGTTTTTAGTAATTAAATCTTGAACATTAGACAATTCTCTTGCCGGATCATTTCGTGAATCAAGTGTGATAACTTTATATCCTTCTGCTTTAGCTGTTTCTTCAGCCCCATTTTTCATACTAACGAAAAATGGATTATCTAAAGTCGAGACCACAAAGCCAACCGTTTTATTATTATCATTTGAGCTGCTACACCCTGCCACAATGAGCATAGCAACAATACCAACAATAGCTGTAATTACTTTAAAAATACGTGTTTTCATTTTCATTTCTTCTCCATGAGGTTAGTTAGTTAGTTACACTAGTTTTTCACTTTAAAATCAAATAGTACCGCAATCAATATGACCAATGCCTTGACGATCATCTGATAATACGAGGAAACGTCCATTAAGTTAAGCGCGTTACTTAATAAACCGATAATAAGCGCACCCATCAATGTGCCCATAATTTTACCTTTACCACCAAAAAGGCTCGTCCCGCCTAAAACCACTGCAGCGATTGCATCAAGCTCGTAACCTGTACCTGCTGTAGGTTGCGCTGATGAAAGCCGTGATGTAATAATCATTGCCGCGACTGCTGATAAGGCACCCGAGATGGAATAAACAGCAAATTTAATACGATTAACACGAATACCGGCAAGCTTTGTTGCCTCTTCATTACCACCTGTGGCATAGACATATCGGCCGAAACGCGTGTATTTCAATACATAAAAAGACACCGCAAAAACCACTGCCATAATATATACAGGAAAAGGAATGCCCAACAAACTACCCGTACCGATAAAAGCAAAAGCGTCAGAGCTTGTTGCCACCGGATAACCATCACTAAACACCATTGTCAACCCACGAAATAAGGTCATGGTAATCAATGTTGCAATAAATGGTTGCACCGCGCCCTTAGTGACAATCGTACCACTGACACCACCAAAGATAACACCGGCTAAAATCGTCAAAGGAATAACCAAATAAATCGGTACCATCCATTGCAATAAAAACGCGCAAATTACACCACAAAGTGCTAATACAGAGCCAACCGATAGATCAATACCCTTGGTTAAAATAACAAAGGTCATACCCACTGCAATCACAGCATTGACAGATGTCTGTTGCAAAATCACTAAGATATTATTCCATGTCAGAAAGTATTGATTTAAACATGACATCACAATAATCATGACAACAAGTGCCAATGCCGCCTTATGTTCGATTAAAAACTGTTTATTAACTTTACTCATCATTCTACTTTTTAGCATTACTCTCCCCTTAAGTCATTTAAGCAATTGCCAATTTCATAACCGCTTCTTGCGAGATATCAGCTGATCTCAACTCACCCTTTATCTCACCTTCACGCATCACCAACATGCGATCACTCAAGCCAATCACCTCAGGCATTTCTGAGGAAATAAATAAAATCGCCAAGCCCTGCGCTTTAAGTGTATGAATCAAGCGGTATATCTCGCGTTTTGCAGCCACATCGATGCCACGTGTTGGTTCATCTAAAATTAACAGCTTAGGTTGACATAATAATCCTTTGGCAATCGCAATTTTTTGCTGATTACCACCGCTTAGATTACTGACTAGTTGCTCTTGATTAGGTGTTTTAATTTTCAGTTGATCGATATACTTAGAAACCATCTCTTTTTCTTGTGATCGATCAATATGTCCAAATGCATTTGAAAGTTTTTTAAGTGATGCTAGCGTCATATTCTCTTTAACACTAGCACCCAAAACAAGCCCATCAACCTTGCGATCTTCTGAGATATAAACAATACCATGAGCTAAGGCTTGTGTTGGATTGTTTACGCGAATCACCTCACCTGCCAACATCATTTGCCCCTTTTTAATCGGGTGACAACCATAGATACTGCGCGCAAGCTCAGTTCTTCCAGCACCAATTAGCCCATACACGCCAAGCACTTCACCTTGATGAATAACGAAACTTGCGGGCTCGATTTTATCATTACTGATGTTTTCTGCTTTAAATAATTGTTGCATTGACTGCTCTGAGATATGAGTATGCTCTGTAGATGATAATGCCGTCATCTTACGACCAACCATCTTCTCAATAATTTGTTCATGCGTTAATGCATTTGTTTTACTTTCAATAATAAACTGACCATCACGCATAATCGTAATGTCATCACAAATCTCAAAGATCTCCTCCATGCGATGCGAGATATAGATA
>JAHDDB010000178.1 GCA_020629575.1 Caedibacter sp.
GTTAATGCATTATCAAGTGCAGCTGGAGTTAGAGCAGATCTTGGTTTAACGTGCTATGTAATAACCCATAATTTCGTTATACTTTACGTTAAATTTGCATTGATGAGAAAATTAGCTATGGATAATCTCCAGCATCTGCCACTGGGTTACTCCAGTTTACAGGAAATCATAAAGCACAATGCAGCTTATGTAGACAAAACACATTTGTTAACGAAGCTTGTGAATGAGGGCAAATATTATTTTCTTTCTCGACCAAGACGCTTTGGTAAAACCTTAACCGTTGATACATTAAAACAGCTTTTTTTAGGCAATCAAAAACTCTTTAAAGGAACCTATGCAGAAAAGCATTGGGATTGGGGAGCGCAATTTCCAGTCATTCACTTTAGTTTTGGTGGATCAAAAGGTTTTGAAAGTCAAAAAGCACTGCTTGATATTATTGAAAACACACTTGAAGAACATGCTAAAGCGCATGATATTACCTTGCCGCAACGTGAGTTTGGCGTGCAGTTTCATGCATTAATTCGAGCGTTGAAGTTAAAGTATAATCAACATGTTGTGGTGCTGGTTGATGAGTATGATAAACCAATTTTAGATGTGATTAATCAAACTGATGAGGCGATAGTTAATAGAGAAATTTTAAAAGGTTTATATAGTGTCATCAAAGATAATGATGCCTATTTGCAGTTTGTATTTGTCACAGGCGTGACAAAATTTTCAAAAGTCAGTTTGTTTTCAGGGCTTAATAACCTTGATGATATTGGTTTTATGCCACAATATGCAGAGATTTGTGGCTACACGCAAGCTGAGCTTGAGGTTTATTTTAAGGACTATTTGCAAGGGGTTGATAAGGTTAAATTAAAGCAGTGGTATAATGGTTTTAACTTCTCGGGGAATCCGGATCACAGTGTATATAATCCCTATGATATTTTATTGTTCTTTCGTCACAATAAAGAGTTTGATAACTATTGGTTTAGAACAGGTACGCCAAGCTTCTTAATTAAACTGTTAAAGCAAGGGCAGTATAATGTACCGAGCTTTGAGCATTGTTTGGTGAGTAAGGATATGTTGAACAATATTGATATTAATGATTTGCCATTAGAAACAGTATTGTTTCAAACAGGCTATCTTACCATTAAAGAAAAAGCATATATTGGCACACAGTTAGCTTTTGTATTAACGTATCCTAATATGGAGGTCAAAGCTGCATTAAATGCCGAAATATCGAGAATTGGTGTTGAGAGTTATCATAATAATCGCAATAAGAATAATCTTTATCAGGCATTGCTAAAGGATGATTGGGTGTTTTTTGAGTCATGCATTAAGTCGCTTTTTTCTGCTATTCCGCATGATTGGTATAGGAATAATCCAATTCAGAATTATGAGGGGCATTATTGTGCTGTGATCTATAGTTATTTCACGGCGTTAGGCATGCAAACAGCGGCAGAGAATGCAACTTCTATGGGGAAAATAGACATGTCAATTATTGTGCCTGACAATAAGGTTATTTTATTTGAGTTTAAAGTAAGTCATGGCAACAATGTCGCAAAAGCAGCGCTGCAGCAAATAATTGACAGAGATTATAAGCAGAAATTTTTAAGTCTCAATTTGCCTATCTATGAAATCGGTATTTCCTTTGATCAAGACACGCGTAGCATTAACGGATTTGAACTTAATAGATCAGAGTCATAATGATAATGATGCTTTAATAAAACAAAATGGATAATGCTTGGGGTTTCTTATTGTATCTTGAAAAAATATGATATTTTATGGCTGGGCTGGCAGGATTCGAACCTGCGCATGACGGGATCAAAACCCGTTGCCTTACCGCTTGGCGACAGCCCAATATTGATCGTGAAAACCGCTTAGTTAAGGGGTTGTCATCGCTCGACAGGTGCAAAGTTTAATGTTTTCACTATCCAACTGTCAACATCTTTTTCTAACTTTTTCTGATTTTGTAAAAGCTGATTGTAATCCGTGCTAAGGAGGTAAAAGCACGCCCCTGATCCAGTTAATCTTAGCGCTTGTGCATTGGGCAGTTTTTGTAAATTTTGCCATACCTTTGGGTAAAGCTCTTGAATGACTTCAAGAAAGACATTGTCATGCGCTAGTGGGTTAGTGATTTCTCGATGATTTAATAGCGATTTGTTCTTATTTAATAAGGGATGGTTAAATAATTCCTGAGTGCTGGCATGAAAGTCAGGCTTAATAATCAGTGCATATTGTTCGATATAAGCTTTAGGCGTTAGTATCTCACCAATCCCCTCTGCCCAAGCTGCTTGTTGCAGTAAAAATATCGGTACATCGGCACCAAGATTTCGACCAATATTGTGTAATCGCTCATTAGAAAGATGACACTGCCATAATGTGTTAAGGGTAATCAGCGTGGTTGCTGCATTGCTACTGCCGCCACCTAGACCAGCCCCCATTGGAATATTTTTATCAATATGAATATCGATGCCAGTATGCGCTTTAGCAAAAGGCTTTAAAGCAAGTGCTGCTTTGTAGATTAGGTTATCTTCCTTTTGGCTAATGTTAACGTTGCTAGATAGATTGACTTGATGGTCTTCTGTAAATGAAAAATGCAGAAAATCTTTAAGATCAATAAACTGAAACCAAGTTTGTAGATTATGATAGCCATCATCGCGCTTGCTTGTGATATGCAGAAAAAGGTTGATCTTGGCATAAGAGGGATAAGTTACGGGTTTAAAAGCCATGATTTAATCACGAGGGTAATTTTTAAATCGTCACCATAACGAAATATGATTTTCTCAGCAAGTGGATATTGCGTGTCATACAGCATATAGTCTTTATATTGGATTTGCCAACCTTGCTGCTTTAGGTTTTGCACTAGACCAAAGTTGTTAAGCGTTTTGCGATAAGGCACTTGTGGTATATATAAACCACGCGCCCAATAATATAAGCCTTCAATCGGTAAACTCCAACCAAGTTGTGATTGCATAAGCGCTTCAAGACTTTGTGATTTAATCACGTCACCATTGCTACGCTTAAGTTCTACTTGATGATCGTCACCTGAGAAAGTTGTAGCACCTATGCCTAATGGTCCATAAATCTGAATCCAGAAATCTTGTTTGTTTTGCTTCCAAATGAAATTAGCAGACTCTGCTTTGTGGTTGATGATAATGCCAATCACACCAGATGCTTGCCATTGGGTTAGTTTCTGTAGGTTTTGCTGATAACTCTGCCATTGTGTTTGTGGTGAGGTCGTTGGCATAAGAGGTGCTTTAGGTGTGCTTATTGTGGTACAACCTGTTATTAATAAAAGAAAGAAGGTAATCAAAGGATATAAAGAGATAGTAGGGGTAATATGTTTTTTAAACATGGGCTTTAGACCCCAAGCTCTTTTTTATGTATTTGCATGACGTCAGCATAGTTTTGGGCATTGGCTTTAATATAAGCTTTCTCGCTATCTTTTAATGAGCGAGACTGGGCCGCAGGTGAACCAATATATAAAAAACCTGATTGAAGACGTTTTCCTGGTGGCACCAGAGAGCCCGCGCCAACAATGACATCATCTTCGATAATCGCGCCATCCAAAATAATCGCGCCCATGCCGATAAGCACTCGATTGCCAATATGGCAGCCATGGATAACCGCACTGTGCCCAATGGTGACCTCGTCACCTATGCGTGTATCGTAACCTGTACCGGGGTTGTCAAGAAATTGTGTGGTATGCAAAATCGAGTTATCTTGAATGTTGGTTTTATAACCGACGGTGATATTTAAGAGATCACCGCGAATGCTAACATTAGGCCACACAGAGCACATCTTGCCAATAGAGACATCGCCGGTGATGGTTGCCATTGGGTCAATAAATGCCTCTTTAGCAATACTTGGTGTTTTGCCATTAAATGAACGAACGGGCATGGTAATAGTCTTTTGTTTTAATTGAATAAAAGGCAATATATACCCAACACAAACCATTTTCCAGAGTTTCTTGCTTCGCCTTTTGCGTGATTTTATCAGATTGAACTTTGGTTATAGTATTAACTATCGCCTGCAGTCCAAT
>JAHDDB010000179.1 GCA_020629575.1 Caedibacter sp.
CTTCAACGACATGTTCACTCAGAATAGGTAGCTCACTATAACCATTGTCTATTAACGCACGTCTTAGCAAACGAGCATCGACTTGGAAATCATATGGTAAAATTACAAATCTAAATATAGGCTAAGACTAAATATTCGCCTACAAGTGCTCACCGTACCCTGAGCACAAGTCGAAGCGGTGCACTGAGCATCAGTCGAAGTGGGTAAACTTAGGAAGATTACACTTTACAGAGGCTTCGACTTACGCTCAGCCAACGTTTACGCAATCAAAATGGGTGGGAATATTATGGTCATAGTCCTAAATTATTACGTTTAAAAACGCGATCAGCGCGATAACTTGAGCGCACCATAGGCCCTGATGCAACTTCAAGAAATCCTTTTTCCAAACCAATTTGACGATAATCCTCAAATTCTTTGGGTGTAACAAAACGATCAATCGCTAAATGATGTTTTGTTGGCTGCATATATTGCCCTAGAGTCAAAACATCAACCTTGGCAGCACGCAAATCATCCATTGTTTTGAGCACTTCGTCATGCGTCTCACCTAAGCCTAGCATTAAACTTGTTTTGGTTAAAATCTGAGGTTTTTGTGATTTAACATATTCAAGCACGTTAATCGTTTGCCAATAGCCAGCACGCGGGTCACGTACCTTAGTTGTCAAGCGCTCAATCGTTTCAACATTTTGCGCAAAGACATCCACCTCTGTCGCGATAAGTTTATCAATCGCCTTTGTATCTCCTTGAAAATCCGGTGTTAGGGCTTCGACTTTAATCTCAGGAATAAGTGCTTTTATTTCATTAATGGTTTGCGCGTAATGCGCCGCCCCTCCATCTGATAGATCATCGCGATCTACCGAGGTTAACACCACATATTGAAGCCCCATCAGTTTAACACTTTCAGCGGCATTCTTGGGTTCATTAATATCTAGCCAACCTTTCGGATTCCCCGTATCAACCGAGCAAAACTTACACGCTCTTGTGCAGACACTTCCCATCAACATAATGGTTGCTGTACCATGTGACCAACATTCATTGATGTTAGGACATTTTGCCTCTTCGCACACTGTAGATAACTTATGCTTTTTAGTTAATGACTTCACCTGCAGATATGTCTTCGTTGAATCTTGCTTTGCTACCTTTAACCAATCAGGCTTTTGAATACGGATCTCATTGATTTTCTTGTCTTTAATGCCATCTTTGACTGCAGAAAATCCTTGATCCGTTTGGTATTTTTTACCACTTTCAACTTTTACTGGAATGTCGATTAACTTGCTCATATGAGTTATTTTGAATACTTTAAGCGCTTAAAACTTAAGACGCATCATGACAAAAAAAGACGCTTAAGACAATGTTATTTTAAAAGCTTTTTAGAGCTAGATATGCTACATTTTCACCATACTTTGTCTTAAGACTATTAATATAATGCTAAATTTCCTTGGAATCAAAAACTTTGCCATTATCAAAAATTCTGAAATCCATTTCAAATCGGGTATGACCACAATTACAGGCGAAACCGGTGCTGGAAAATCTATTTTATTAGATGCCCTTAATATCGTTCTTGGTGCTCGTGTTGATAAGTCAGCATTAACTAATGATCAGCCGTGTGAAATCTCTGCTATTTTTGATATCAGTAAGATTCCTAATGCCAAAACGTTATTAAAAAGCTTCGAGCTAACCGACGACAATGAATGCTTATTACGTCGCGTGATTCAAAAAGATGGCAAAACACGCGCATTTATCAACGGCAGTTTAGTGACCTTGACACAGCTTAAACAATTAAGTGAGCAGTTAATTAGCATCTATGGTCAGAACGCTCATCACAGTTTATTAGATCCTACCAATCAATTAATGCGTCTTGATACTTATGCTGGTTTAAGTGAAGACGTAGATGAAATTAGCACAATTTTTAAAAAGTTATCTGAGATCAATTCACTCATTAGCGAAGAGCAAGAACGTATTGAAAAAGACAAAACAGCTTTAGCATTAATGCAATATCAATATGATGAACTGGTTCAATTAAATCTTGGTGCGGATGAACTAAGTGACCTAGATCAAGAACACAAATCACTGGCAAATGCCGAAGCACAAATTCATACCATCGCCCAAGTTGTTGAATGCGTCAATGATAATGAGCAAAGCCTATTAGGCATGCTTGACAACCTAACACATAAACTAAGTGCATATAGCGACAATTCAGCGTTTAAAAACATATATAACCTACTAACAGAGTCTACAGTCTACTTAAAAGAAGCTGAACATGAGGCAAGACAGCTTTTAGATCACTTAGAGATTAACCCTGAAAAATTACAACAGATTGATCAGCGACTTAATGAGATCTATCAGCTAGCGCGTAAACACAAGGTTGACCCTAAACAGCTTTATCTGCACATTTCTGAGCTTGAGCAAAAGATTAATGCGCATGCGCAAAATGAGCAAAAACTTCTGCAATTAACTAAGGATAAGTCAGTTTTAGAAGAAACGTATTTAAGCAAAGCCAAGACGTTAAGCAATAAACGTCAAGCGGCAAGCAAAGTATTCGCCAGTGAAATTGAACAATATATTCGTCAACTAAATATTCCAAAGGGTGAGTTTTACGCACGTATTACTCAAGGTCAAACAAAGCATGTCAATGGCATTGATCACTGCGATTTTTTAATTAACTTTAACCCAGGACAACAACCCGCCTCCATTGATAAAATCGCCTCAGGCGGTGAATTAAGTCGAATTGGACTTGCGATACATGTTGTTTCATCGAAAAAAATCGCCCCGCCAACCATTATCTTTGATGAGGTTGATGTCGGCATTAGTGGCGGCACAGCTGAGATTGTGGGTAAGCTCCTTAAGCAAGTCGCTAAAAACGCGCAAATCCTTTGTATTACCCATCAAGCACAAGTTTCTATTCAAGGTGACCAGCAATTACATATCAGCAAAAAGCATCTTGAACATGATACGATTTCAGAAGTGCTAGAGCTTAATAAAGAAGAGCGTATCAATGAAACGGCACGCATCATTGGTGGCGTTGATATTACCAATAAAACACTGCAACATGCCAAAGAAATGTACGAACTCTATCACAAGTAGTTAAACTTCAATTATCTCTCACCCGCGCAGCTCATGCTACACAAGCTCTCCCACGAGCGGCAAGGTAAGCATTAGGTAACTTATTGCTTCATTTTTATTAGCAATTATTTTCCTAGCCATTTTTTCCAGACAAATAATAAAGCGGCAAAGCTGCGACATTCGATAAACTGCGGATGCATGATGAGTGCATCAATATCTGATAATTTCCATGGCACAACTTCTAAATCTTCTGGTTCATCACCTTGAGCAGTTTTGACTGAAAGGCCTTCAGCGACGACTAATGAAATATGCTGCTTCATATAATTAGGCGACAAATAAACATCTTTAAGATACGTATAATGCTTTGCAGTAAACCCTGCTTCTTCCATCAACTCTCTATCTGCTGCTTGATAGAGATCTTCCCCTTGATCAATCGCACCTTTTGGAAAACCTAAAGTGTAATCCTCAACACCCGATGAATACTCTTTAATAAGCAAAATGGTATCATCATCAAGCATCGGCACAATGAGTACAGCAGTATGTCCATCACTTTTTGGTGCAATACGTTCATAAGTACGTGTATTACCATTACTAAAGGTTAAATCAAGTGCTTCAACTTTGAATAAGCGTGATGCAAATAACTCTTTTTTACTATTAATAACCGGTTTATTAGTAGCCATTACTGACCTCCTGCCAACGTTCAGGCGTGCCAACATCACACCAATTGGCATGATAAACCTCACCACTTATTGCTTTTTGCTCAATGAAAGACTGCCAAATGCTTGGCAGGGAAACCTTCTCTCCAACATAAACATTGGCAAACAGTGACTTCCGGCACACACTAATGCCTGTATAAGTATAACTTTGCCCTATTTTATTAGTTTTATCGGCAATATTGCTTTGACCATCCAAACAAAAATCACCCTTTAGATTATGTTTAGGGTTAGGCACTAG
>JAHDDB010000180.1 GCA_020629575.1 Caedibacter sp.
TTTGACCATCCAAACAAAAATCACCCTTTAGATTATGTTTAGGGTTAGGCACTAGGATTAAATGCGCTAATGATTTCATGGTTTGGCTATAGTGGATAAGATGCGAGAAATCATAATCGGTCATTACATCAGCGTTAACCACAATAAAGGGGTCGCTAAGCCATGGTAGCGCTCGAGCAATGCCACCTCCGGTATCATAGGCATCTAGAGGCTCATATAGGTAGCAAATAGTTATCCCCCAAGACTCGCCAAAACCAACTTCATCGACAATTAACTCGGCTAAATAGGCAATATTAATCACAATATTGGTTATCCCTGCATTAACAAGTCGCTCTATTTGCCATTCAATCAATGACTTGCCATTGATTTTAATCAGTGGCTTTGGTGTGTGATTGGTCATATCACCCATTCTGCGTCCACGCCCTGCCGCCAGTATCATTCCACTAACATCTTGCTTCATCTTTTGTGATCTCATTCCATTTATCATTTTTATCATTGATAACTTTTTCTCATTCTCATTATTAATTGGAGTTACGCATTTTTTCTATTTCAACACCCCGCCTCGCAAGCTCGGCACCCCTCTTGCAAAGAGGGATGGCAGCCGCAGGCTGACGGGGTGTTTATAAAGTCATAGTTTTTCTAAAGTGCGTAACTTCAGTTATTAACAAATTATATAATTGAGCATTTGTCTACGTTTATTTCATCCCTGCAATATAAAGGTAGATTGCAAAAAAATGCGCAATACTGCCAGCTAGTACGAATAAATGCCATAGAAAATGACAAAACTCAATTTTCTCATCCAGCATATAAAAAACCACACCACTGGTATAAAGCACACCACCTAAGATAATCCACATCAAGCAGCCACCAGGCAACGCCTCAACGATTTGTACAATAAAGCCAATCGCTGTCCAGCCCATAATGACGTAAAGTGCTGTTGATAACCAACCATCCCCAAAAAACAGTACTTTATAGACAAATCCGGCAATTGCCGCACCCCATAAAAGCGCAAAAATAATCCAACCATATACACCTGATAACGCAATCAATGCAATCGGTGTATAGGTGCCTGCAATCAGAAAATAAATGTTTAAATGATCCACTTTGCGCAATATTTTTTTAAGTTCTGGCTTAGATACTCCATGGTAAATACTTGAAGCACCATACATTGAGATTAAGCTCACCCCGAATATTGTGACGGCAACTATATTAATGGTATGTCCTGTTGTTACGGCTTTAACAATCATGACAATAAGTGCCACAATACTAAATAATGCACCGATGAAATGTGTCAGGGTATTTAAAAACTCCTCACGCCTTGAATAAAGTGCTTTAGGTGCTGCATATACACCCACTTCACTGTTTAAACTGTCAGCTTCTTTCAATAACATATATTTGATCTTCTTGGTCTTTTTAGTTTTTTTGGTCTTTGGGGTCGATTTTTATTTTAAACGCTGCTATTTTGCGCTATATGTAGCGATTAATCAAAAACTAATACTAAATTTTATGTCTAAAAGATTGATTCTCGCCTCCTCTTCACCTTATCGCTTAAAATTAATCAAAACACTTTTACCCAATATTGAATCCTACGCCCCTGATATTAATGAGTCGAAACTACAAAGCGAATCGCCGCAAGCACTTGTTAAACGCTTAGCTAAAACCAAAGCACAAGCGATTATAGAAAGGGTTAAACCAAATAACACGATCATTATTGCCAGTGATCAGGTTGGAATATTCAACGACGAGATCATCACCAAGGCACATACAAAAGATCGTGCTTTTAGCCAACTTCAATCTTTTTCCGGACAGTGTGTTAAGTTTATAACCAGCCTTTATCTTGTGGACACAGAAAGCCATCATGAGTTTATTGATCATGTACAGTTTAACGTTCATTTTAGAGATTTAAGTGATCAGGAAATTCTTAATTATTTAGCACAAGAAGATGTTTTAAACTGTGCTGGAAGCTTTAAAGTTGAAGGCTTAGGGATTGCCTTATTTAAACGCCTTGAAGGTAATGATTTCAACAGCCTTATTGGTTTACCTCTAATCATGCTCAACCATGCACTGATGGCACATTTCAATATTAACCCTCTTAATTTCTCTTAATTTTCATTAATCCCTTTTAATCTTTCCAATATTAGCGATAACCCTCTATACTTTGGAACAGTTGTTCGTTATGTTGGCGCCAAGGATGAAAAAAGAAAGTAAGTCAAAAACTACTCAGATGAGCAAAGACGAAGCAAAGTTCTATGTAAGTGCTGAAACACTGATATTAACCGGACAATGGCACTGGCAATCACTTGATCAAAATATCTTGGCAAAAATCAAAAATCTTAAAGAGCAGATTATGTACATTGATGCACAGCAAATTGAAAAGCTAGATATCTCTGGTGCTTACTTTATCTATAAAATTCAACAACTTTTTTTAAAAGCTGTCATTAAAGTTACTCATACGCAAAGAAGTTTAATTGATTTAGTTCATAAGAACTACACCAACTATGACAGTCGTTTACAGCCTTTAAATACCTATGAAAAGGTTTATCAGATCGGTGAACAAACAACAAGCTATATTAAAGACAGTAAAAATCTCATCGCTTTTATTGGCGCCACAGTAATGAGCTATTTACAGGTAATTCGCACACCTTTTGCTACCCAATGGCGCCTATTGTTAGATATCGTTATCCAAACAGGCGTCAAAGCCATTCCCATTGTGTCATTACTGTGCTTTTTGATCGGAATTGTACTGTGTTATCAAATTGGCTCACAGCTTAAAATTTATGGTGCCAATATTTTTGTCGTCGATCTTCTGGGTATTTCACTATTGCGTGAGTTTGCACCTTTAATTACAGCCATTATTGTCGCCGGCAGATCTGCTTCCTCATATACCGCAGAGCTCGGTTCAATGAAAGTTCAACAAGAAATTGATGCACTAAAAACCTTTGGCATTAGTCCGATTAAGCGCCTGATATTGCCTCGGATTATTGGCATGATGATTTCCTTGCCTTTACTCATCGTTATTGCGGATATTATCAGTTGTATTGGCGGCATGATTATGGCTAAAGTGTCACTTGGCATTAGCTTTTATGACTTTTTGCAGCGCTTTTCTACAGCAGTTTCATTTAATAACTATCTTACAGGACTAATCAAAGCACCGTTTTTTGCGATTATCATTGCCACAGTTGGCTGTTATCGCGGCACTGTTGTCAAAAATAACTCATTAAGCATCGGCCAAGAAACTACTAAAAGTGTTGTTTATGCGATCTTTTTGATTATTGTAACCGATGCCTTATTCTCCATTTTATTTAGTGCGATAGGGGTATAAGTGATGCAAGAAATGCAAGAAAAGAAAGAGCAACCCATTATTGAAATAAAAAGCTTGGGCACTTGCTTTGATGATGTTTGGGTGCACAAAAATTTAGATCTTAAAATTTACCCTCATCGTATTACCTCAATTATTGGAGGCAGTGGCTCAGGTAAAACGACATTGATCCGTGAAATATTGATGCTGCAACCGGTGACTGAAGGTGAAATATTCTTATTAGGGCAAAAAATTTCTGACCTGTGTGATGATGAGATAAAACGTCGCCAATTTGCAAGTCATATGGGCATGATGTTTCAAGGTGGCGCACTCTTTAGTGCCCTAACTGCACTTGAAAATGTCATGTTTCCTTTGCAGGAATACACTAACTTTAGCCGTGATATTGTCATTGATCTGGCTCGCTTAAAACTTAAAATGGTTGGTTTATCCGAAGATGCTTATGCTAAATACCCCTCGCAATTAAGTGGCGGGATGCTAAAACGCGTCGCACTTGCACGCACTTTAGCACTTGATCCTGAGATTATATTCCTTGATGAGCCTTCAGCAGGACTTGATCCACACTCCACTTATGAACTAGATCAATTGATTTTAAAATTAAAGCAAGATTTGGATCTATCTATTATTATGATTACCCATGATTTAGAAAGTATCTGGCGCATTGTTGATGAAGTCGTCTATA
>JAHDDB010000015.1:0-2574 GCA_020629575.1 Caedibacter sp.
GAAATGCTTGATGATGTTTATGGTGATGCGATTTTGGCAGCGCAAAAAGAAACAGGACTGGCTGAAAGTGAGTTTCCAGCATACTTGCCTTACACGTTGGCGCAGCTATTAGATGATGAGTTTTACCCTTAAGCTTTATAAGTGATTGACAGGGGTGCATGATCTGAAAACCATGAATCAGTGTAAACATTATCAGCAATGACTTTATCTTTTAGTTCAGGTGTAATCCACTGATAATCAATCCGCCAACCGACATTTTTAGCGCGCGCCTGACCACGATTTGACCACCAAGTATATTGTTCAGATTTTTGGTTAATTACGCGAAAGGCATCAACCCAACCAATATCATCAAAGACATGATCAAGCCAGGCACGCTCCTCAGGTAAAACGCCGGATGTTTTCTGGTTTTGTTTCCAGTTTTTAATATCGATTTCTTTGTGCACAATATTAACATCACCACAGACGATAAAGCGCTTGTTATGGTTAATTTGATCTTTGAGTATATCTTTATACTTATCTAAGAAATCCATTTTATATGCCTGACGTTCGTCACCACTGGAGCCTGAGGGGATATAGATAGAGGCAACACTTAAATCATCATAATCAAATTGAATATAGCGACCTTCATCATCTGCCCAGTCTATGCCTAGGGTGTGGATGATACGCTTAGGTTTGCGTTTGGCATAGATGGCAACGCCACTGTAGCCTTTTTTCTTGGCATCAGTATAGGCGTAGTGATACCCCTCAGGAAAATAAATGGCATCGTCTTTGAGTTGCTCAAATTGTGCCTTGGTTTCTTGGATACATAAAAAATCAGCATCTTGCTGCATAAACCAGTCAAAAAAGCCCTTGCGTGTGGCAGCGCGAATGCCGTTAGCATTAAATGAAATAACCTTCATATAATCATCCCTCTTGTCGTTCTCCAGTAAATAAAAAAGCCCGCAATAGCGGGCTTAAGATTTTAGTGTTAGAGTGAATTATTTAGTAGCAGTTGTTGCATCTGCTTTAGTATCAGTTGCAGAAGCATCATTTGCTGCAGGTTTCTCTGCTTTTTCTGCTTTGATTAATTCTACTTTGAAGCTTAGTACTTGATTCGGTCCAATTTGTGGTGGAGCCATCTCGCCATATGCTTGCTTAGGTGCACAGTAAAGAATAACTGTTGAACCTACTGGGATTTGACTTAAAGCATCAGTCCAGCAAGGGATCACTTGGTTTAATGGGAAAGTTGCTGGTTTGCCAGTTTTTTCAGAACTATCAAACACTTTACCAAGAAGCTCGCCCTTGGCTAGTTGTGCCGCACCCGCTTTAGCGTCTTTGTTGAAATCAGCAGCAGGTGTTGTACCTGTGTAATTAACGGTTACTGTATCAGTTTTAGCAGGAACGTCACCTTTACCTTCAGTGATTACTTGATAGTAGATACCATCAGCTGCTTTTTTAACATTAGGCATTTTAGCAACGTCAGCCATAAATGCATCGGCTGCTTTTTGATTTGCAGTACCTTCAGCTTTCATTTTTGTTTGGGCTTTTTGAATCATTTCCATTTGGAAAGCTTGCATGATTTCTTTGCTTTTAGCTTCAGAAATCTTAGATTCTTTGCCAGAAAGTCCAGCTTCTAAACCTGCATTTAATTGTTTGACATCAAGCTCGATATCTTGTGATTTGAAGCCTTTACCCATCTCTTGACCGATGATGTAGCTTACTTCTTTCATATCAACTTTAGCAGGTTTTGCCGCGTCAGTTTTAGCCGCAGCAGGCTTGGCATCAACTGCAGCTGCAGTTGTTTGTGCATCAGCGGCATAAGCTGTGATTGAGCCAGCAAGTAGCATGGCAGTGGTTAGTGCAATAATCTTTTTCATGTGTTCTCCTTAGATTGAGATTATCTGTTAAAAGTTCAAATACGCATCACATCGTAGAAATTGATTTGGCATAAGTCAATATGTGTATGCGGCAAAAAAATGCTATATTCCTTGGATTGACATTATGGTTAATGCATTTTGGATTAATTACGTTTATGCTAAGAGCATCGATGTTAAGGATAAATAATGCGAAAGAGGAGTGCGATGTGAGGGGATTAAAGTTTAGTGCTATTTTGCTGAGTATGGGCATGAGTTATGCCAGTGCGCAAACTCAATATACGATCGATTATGCCTTAGGTGATTATTATTATCCATATGTTAATCAGCATGAAAACAACAAAGGTTGTTTGACTGAATTTGTGACAAAAGTTTTTAAAAGTCAAGGCGTGAATCTTGGTGAGATTAAATGGCTACCCTGGAGTGTAGCAATGAAAAGCTTAGCCTATGGCGCTTCACCTAGCGTGTCATTTCCATGGAGCTATACCAAGAAGCGTGCACAAAAATACCTTTATAGTGATGCGCTTTACACTAAATCGGCTTACATTTGGGTGTTGACTGATGATAAGCAAAGCCATGTTGATTTCGAATCGTTACAAGGGGCGAAAGTCTGCGTGCCGCAAGGCTATGGTGCTTATGGCAAGTTGGCAGACATGTTTACACAAAAGACAGCAACGCGTATTACTGCATTAACAATGCAAGATTGTTTTAGTCAATTGAA
>JAHDDB010000015.1:2674-24166 GCA_020629575.1 Caedibacter sp.
AGACAGCAACGCGTATTACTGCATTAACAATGCAAGATTGTTTTAGTCAATTGAAGGCTAAGCGTGTGACTGCTGTCTACGCAGGTGACGATGCGTTTGAAAATATTGCGCATATCAAAGACGGGATAAGCCTTTTCACTAAGGCATTTGTTGCGGATCAGCAGACGCATTACTTAATTGCTGCAAAAGATCAAACAGGCTCAGCCAAACTGATTAGCTTATTTAATAATGGGCTAAAGACTATGAAGTTTAATCCGGATCTATATTGTAATTTTGATAAGCAATAATTATCGATTTTATTTTAATAGTATATTTAATTTCTTGCTGAGCATGCGTTATGCTGAGTTAGCGCATTCGCTAAATATCTGCTGAATTACAATTGTGAAGCGATATTTTTTTGTGCTAAGGTTGAGCTTAATTAAGTGTTTGCAAAATTTTGTTGTGAAGCCATCGCGACAAGGTCAGCGATATACTATAATGTCCAACCAATAAATTGGCTTTTAGGTTTGAGCTTGGAAGTTAAATAATTAAGCAAAATCAATAGGGTTACACTTGCATGAAGAAAAATGAGTTCTTGCGAAATGCACTATTCTGGGGTTTGATTGCCGTAGGTTTAGTGTTTATTTTTAGCAACATGAGTACGAAGACCGATCCATCAACAACGATGAAGTACTCAAGTTTTGTGCAACAATTAAAGAGCGGCAGCATCCAATCAATTAATGTTGATGGTCGAACCTTCACAGGGACAACTGATACGGGTGAGAAGTTTACTACCTATGCACCACTGCTGGATCAAAGTATTGTTGATCAGATGCTAACTAAAAACGCTGAAGTATCTGCGAAAGCACCTGAAAAGCCAAGTTTATTATTGGCATTTTTGTTTAATTGGTTGCCACTGTTATTAATTGCCGGCTTTTTTATTTTCCTAATGATGCGTGCCGGAGGTGGCAAGAGTGGTGCTTTTTCATTTGGCAAAAGTAAGGCAAAGCTCTTAGGTGAAGATCAGATCAAAGTAACTTTAGCAGATGTCGCCGGTGTCGATGAAGCTAAAGAAGAAGTCGCTGAAATCGTTGATTTCTTAAAGAACCCTGCCAAATACGAGAAGATTGGCGGCAAGATCCCTAAAGGTGTCTTGATGGTTGGGCCTCCAGGAACGGGTAAAACTCTATTGGCACGCGCAATTGCCGGTGAAGCAAAGGTACCTTTCTTTTCAATCTCAGGTTCTGATTTTGTTGAAATGTTTGTTGGTGTGGGTGCGTCACGTGTGCGTGATATGTTTGAACAAGCCAAGCGTCGCGCGCCTTGTATTATCTTTATCGATGAGATTGATGCCGTGGGTCGCCATCGTGGGGCTGGTCTAGGTGGCGGACATGATGAGCGTGAGCAGACATTAAATCAGATGTTGGTTGAGATGGATGGGTTTGCCGATAATGAAGGTGTTATCGTGATTGCTGCGACTAACCGACCGGATGTGTTGGATCCTGCATTGTTGCGTCCTGGTCGTTTTGATAGACAAGTAACGGTTGGTTTGCCAAGTGTTAAAGGCCGTGAGCAAATTCTAAAAGTTCATATGCGTAAGATTGCGGTGGCCGATGAGGTGCGCGTTGATTGGATTGCGCGTGGTACACCGGGCTTCTCAGGTGCTGAGCTTGCAAATTTAGTGAATGAAGCAGCGTTATTTGCTGCACGTGTTAATAAAGAGATCGTTGGCATGGAAGAGTTTGAGAAAGCTAAAGATAAGATTCTTATGGGAACTGAACGTCGTTCGATGGCAATGAGTGACGAGCAGAAACGCTTAACAGCTTACCATGAAGCTGGACATGCGATTGTTGGGCGTTTGGTGCCTGATCACGATCCTGTGTATAAGGTCAGTATTATTCCAAGAGGGCGCGCGTTAGGTGTGACAATGTATTTGCCAGATGGTGATCAGGTCAGTCAATCTCGTGAACAACTATTAAGTCGTTTATCAAGTATTTTTGGTGGGCGTATTGCTGAAGAGCTCATTTTTGGTTATGACAAGGTAACTACGGGTGCTTCCAATGATATTCAAGTAGCAACCAATATCGCTCGCAGCATGGTGACCAAATGGGGCTTGTCCGACAAGATGGGACCGATTTTATTTGATGAAGATGATCAACAGCCGTTTTTAGGGCAAAGCATGGGCAAAAATCCAAAACACTTCTCAGATAAAACAGCGCTTGATATCGATGGTGAAGTTCGTCGCTTGATCGATGAAAACTACTCAAGAGCGGAAACTATTCTTAAGGAAAATACCGATATATTGCACGCCATGGCGGATGCATTGATGAAGTATGAAACCATTGACTCAATGCAGGTCGATGATTTAATGGCGCGTCGTGAGGTTAGAGAGCCAGGTGATTGGGGTGATAGCTATATCCCGAAAGATGAGAAAGAAAAATTGGCTCCACAAGTAGCCAAAGAAGCACTAACTTCGACACCGTCTGAAGCAACTAAACCGCAACAAGCGGATGACCAATCTGAAAAATAAGCGCTTAAACGCGTGGATATTATTGCAAATATAATTTGACTCATCACACGTTTATCAACGTTGGCTGAGCGTCAGTCGAAGCCATTGTCACTCGTACCCTTCGACTATGCTTAGGGAGCGAATGAGGTTTAATAGAGTTATTTCTGTCAATGATAACATTTTATAAATTTCGCCTTGAAATATCTTTTTTAACGCCCATTTGTTTGCGGTCAAGTTTTAAATAAAGCAAATCAAAATAGGAGTAAGCATGTCTGAAAAGCAAGTTTTTGACTTTCAAACGGAAGTAAAACAATTATTACATTTGGTGATTCATTCACTGTATTCAAACCGTGAAATTTTCTTAAGAGAGCTTATTTCTAATGCATCAGATGCGGCAGAGAAGCTACGCTTTGAAGCATTAAGCAATGCGGATATTTTTGAAAATGATGCTGATTTAAAGGTGCGTGTTTCTTTTGATAAAGATGCTAAAACGATTACAATCTCAGATAATGGTATCGGCATGACGCGTGATGAGGTGATTGAGCATTTGGGCACAATTGCAAAATCAGGCACTAAGAAATTCTTAGAAGCATTAAGTGGTGATCAAAGTAAAGATTCGCAATTGATTGGTCAGTTTGGTGTTGGCTTTTATTCTGCCTATATCGTTGCTGATAAAGTCACAGTAAACACACGTAAAGCTGGCGTTGAAGCTTCAGAAGGTGTGCGTTGGGAGTCTAAGGCCGACGGTTCATTTAGCGTTGAAGATATTACTAAAGAGGCGCGTGGTACTGAGATTGTGCTGCATCTTAAAGATGAGGAGCATGATTTGCTTGATGACTTTAAATTGCGCCAAATTGTTAAGAAATACTCAGATCATATCTCATTACCTATTCAAATGCTAAAAACTGAGCATGATGAAGAAGGTAAAGAAAAAGAAACCAAAGAATGGGAAACAATCAATAAGGCAAAAGCCTTGTGGACACGTTCTAAATCTGAAATTACCGATGAAGAGTACAAAGAGTTTTATAAGCATATTTCACATGATTTTACCGATCCATTGACTTGGTCGCACAATAAGGTTGAAGGTAATCTCGAATATACAAGTCTCCTGTATCTACCAGAGCGCGCACCATTTGATCTATGGGATCGCGAGCGTAAATCTGGTTTACAGCTTTACGTACAACGTGTATTTATCATGGAAAATGAGCACTTATTGCCATCATACTTACGTTTTGTTAAAGGTGTTATTGATTCAAATGATTTGCCATTGAATATTTCACGTGAGATTTTGCAGCATAACAAAGTAATTGATAAGATCAAAAAAGCAGCGGCTAAAAAAGTCTTAGACATGCTTGATAAAATGGCTAAAGATGATAAAGAGCAGTATGAAAAATTCTGGAAGGCATTTGGGCAAGTATTAAAAGAAGCACCTGCTGAAGATCATGAAAACAAAGATAAGATCGCTAAGTTATTGCGCTTTGCCTCAACGCACAAAGATACTGCCGAGCAGGACGTGTCATTAGCTGATTACGTGTCACGCATGAAGGAAGATCAGAAGTTTATCTACTATGTGACTGCTGAGAGCTTTAATGCAGCGAAGAATAACCCGCAGCTGGAAGTATTCCGTAAGAAAGGCATTGAAGTATTGCTGTTAAGCGATCGCGTTGATGAGTGGATGACATCACACTTATCTGAGTTTGATGGGAAGACTTTGAAATCTGTTGCTAAAGGTGATCTAGATCTTGGTGATTTGGATTCTGAAGAAGATAAAAAGCAGCAAGAAGAAACGCAAAAAGAGTTTGAAAGCATTATTAAGCAAATGAAAGAAGTGCTTCAAGATAAAGTCGAAGATGTACGTCTTTCTAAGCGTTTGACCAATTCACCAAGCTGTATTGTTGTTAATGATTATGGCATGAGCATGCATTTGCAAAAAATGATGGCAGATGCAGGACAAATGATGATGCCTGGCATGGGTGGTAAGCCAATTCTTGAGATCAATGCTGATCATAAATTAGTGAAGCATTTGCAACAAGAGCAAGACGATGCGCAATTTGCTGATTGGACAGATCTTTTATACCAACAAGCCTTGTTGGTTGAAGGTGCTCAGCTTGAAGATCCAGCGAACTTTGTCGGTTTGGTTAATAAATATTTAGCGGTGTAATCGTATATACCTATCACAAACTTCTTTGCAACCAAACACTGCAAGCATTTACGATGGGTATATTCTTGATATAAGGAATTTTGTGCCTTGGATGGCTGTAATCTTTAAAGTTTCTATAAAGCTATTTAGTTTTTATCATTAGCAGTTTAGTATTATTTTGAATTAGACTAAGTGGCGTTGAGTTGTGTTGTTATAAACACGTGAGCTTATTAGTACGAACGTTGGCTGAGCAAAGTCAAAGCCATTATTCATTTGTCATTCGTTGTTAGATTAATATTTTGAGAAAGCTAAATATGCGCTATTACTCACTAAACCTAAATGAAATATCATAAAACTTAAGGAGTTTATTATGCAGAATACATTGGTCTTAGTTGCGGACTTTATTAATGAAATCGTCGATCCAAAAGGTGCTTTTGGTGCACATAATGCGGCACGTATTATTGAAGATAAAACAATGGAAAAGGCGAATGAGGTGATTGCTTGGGCGCGAAAGCATAACGTGCTAATTGCGCATGTTAAAGTAGGTTTTGAAGCAAATTACCCAGAATGTCCCAAGCATTCGCCGATGTTTGGTAAGGCGCCAGAATATGGCGTATTGAAACTCGGGACATGGGGAGCGGAATTTCACGAAAAAATGGATGTCGAGCCTCAAGATGTCATTGTTACTAAGCATCGCGTGAGTGCATTATATGGCACGAATTTGGAACCTGTACTAAGAGCCAATAAAATTGAACGCGTTATTATCTGTGGCGTATCAACGACTTATGTGGTTGAAGCGACAGCTCGCGAGTTGCATGATCGTGATTATCAAGTTGTTATTATCAGTGATGCATGTAATGCTGCAACTAAAGAGTCTCATGAGGCAAGTTTAAGCGCCTTATCGCGTTTGGCACAAATCACTACAACGACTGAGTTTACCAAAGAAAATTAAGTGTGCAGTAGCGCATCCTTTTTGGTAAAGCGCCCACCTAATATATGATAATGCAGATGATAGACAGTTTGCCCGCCTGCTTTACCGGTATTCACCAAAGTTTTAAAACCAGCTTTAAGCCCTAGTGTTTGTGCAATCTTAGGGATCGCTAGGTTAATTTTACCAACAAGAGGAATATCCCCATCTTCAAGATGATTTAAGCTATCGATGTGCTTTTTAGGGACAACAAGCACATGCGCTTCGGCTACAGGGAAAGCATCATGAAACGCCAAAATATCAGCATCCTCATAGACTTTATTGGATTTGATTTCACCATTAATAATTTTGCAAAAAATACAATCACTCATTGATCTAGTCCTTTTGTTTTGAGAAAAAAGTGTATAGCAATAGTGCCACACCAATTCCACCAATCACAGCATAATGTTTGTCAATAAATTGGTGCAATGTGTTTAATAGCTCACCCTGAAACCCAGAGATAATACCAAGTGTGGTGAGTGAGATACCAAAGCCAATCATAACACCATGGCGTTTAGAGTGTTTGACCTGTTTGCTTTGATCTGGTGGTGCTAAGCTATCACGCTTTGCCTGATTGACTTGGGCATTTAATAAGTCAAATAATAGCTCAGGCACATCTGGCAAGCGTTCACTCAAATCAGGAATGCTTGCCATTGAACGTTTGACAAAACCTTGCCAGCCGACACGCGTTTTCATCCACTTCTCTAGAAATGGCTTAGCAGTCGCCCATAGGTTAAGTTCAGGGTAGAGATCTCGTCCCAAGCCTTCTATGTTTAATAAAGTCTTTTGTAATAGTACTAACTGTGGTTGTACGGACATATTAAAGCGTCTTGCCACTTGAAATAGACGCATTAAGGTATAACCGAATGAGATATCAGCTAATGGCTTTTCAAAAATAGGCTCGCAGACGGTGCGAATGGCTGATTCTAACTCATCAACACGGGTATCATGCGGAACCCAACCAGATTCGATATGAAGCTCAGCTACCTTTTTATAATCACGATTAAAAAAAGCTAGAAAATTGCCAGCAAGATAATGCTGATCTTCACGAGTAAGCGTGCCAACAATGCCAAAATCAATAGATATATATTTAGGATCTTGCGGAGTGGTTGCATCAATAAAGATGTTGCCAGGATGCATGTCGGCATGGAAAAAACAATCACGGAAAACTTGTGTATAGAAGATTTCAACGCCACGCTCAGCTAAGAGTTTAAGATCGGTGTTAAGTGACTTTAATGTGTCAATATCAGAGACAGGAATGCCCTTTATTTTCTCAATGGTTAATAGGTTGCTTCGGCAATATTGCCAATACACTTCAGGCACGTAATGGATATGACTGCCTTTGAAGTTGCGTTTCAGCTGTGAGGCATTGGCAGCCTCGCGCTGCAAATCAAGCTCATCAAGAAGGTTACGACTAATCTCAGCCACGACTTCAACGGGACGCAAGCGTCGAGTTGCTGGTACATAATGCTCAAGCATATGTGCAAGGGTCTTTAGTAGCTCTGTATCCTGCACTAATACTTTTTCGATATTTGGGCGTAAAACTTTGACCACAACTTCTTGACCATTGGCGAGCATGGCACTATGCACCTGAGCAATCGATGCCGATGCTAAAGGGTTAATGTCAAATTGTGTAAAGGCGTCACTAATCGGTTGTTGTAATGCCTTTTCAATCACGTTACGTGCATATTCGCCCGAAAAAGGAGGTACTTTGTCTTGTAGTTTCGCAAGTTCGTTCGCAAGGTCATGTGGTAATAAATCGCGACGTGTTGACAATGCTTGCCCAAACTTAATAAAGATAGGTCCCAATGTCTCCAGTGCTAAACGCAGGCGAGTACCGCGATCAAGCTTATTGCGTGCAAACCAGTAATAAGGATTAAAGATAAGCGTGATTTTAAGTGTGCGCAATAAGGGTAAATCAGCCATCATCGTGGTGACGTTATATTTATTTAGCACGTAACCAATATAGATCAGGCGTAGCCATTTTTTAAGTTTAGTCATGCTGATCACCGTTGGTATTAATGTGGCGAGTTATTTTGGTCGTGATGCGCTCTAGATCCTGTTTTAACAGCTGAATGTCACTGAAGAAATCCTCGACTTCTTCTTTGCATGGGAAAAGCTCTTTTTCATATTGAATGTATTCTCTGAACTCATGCGGCAGGCTCTCTTTACTTGCCATCAACCATGCTTTAATGACATCAAGCGGTTTGGCTAAAAAAGAATTTAGTGAAGTCGTTTGACCTGCAGTTAGCGTGAAGATCAGATCAGGGCGAATCGCTTTGAAGAAGTCGCGATAATACTCAAGCACATGCATATCACCAATAAATTTAACCTCACCTTGTTGAATATAGCTTTGTGGATGTTGACTTAATGCCATTGCGATTAAAGTTCCTGAGGTTGCTGTCAGTAGATTGGCTGAATGCGTACTTTCAGCTAATTCAAATATCAGCTTATCTTCACTGGGCTCAAAACAAAAACATAGGTTAAGATCATTAATAGCAATATAAAAAGGCTGGTTGTTCAGCTTTTCGAGCAAATAGGTTTTCTGTGGATCTAAGCTAAGTACTTTATCGAGTATGAGGTTAATTGATTTAATGATCATTTGTTCATTCATTTGATCACCTTAGTATTTAATACCCATATGTAGTGCGACAACGCCACCGGTCATATTCTGATAATCCACCTTATCAAAGCCCGCATTTAGCATCATCTCTTTTAGTGTGTCTTGATCTGGGTGCTTGCGAATAGATTCCGCAAGATAGCGATAACTATCGGCATCTTGGGCAATAAGCTGTCCCATAAATGGTAGAATTTTAAAAGAGTATTGATCATAAATCTCGCTTAATAATGGCAGGATCGGCTTTGAAAACTCAAGTACCAATAAACGGCCACCTGGTTTTAATACACGCTGCATTGAAGCTAATGCCGCATCTTTATCGGTGACATTTCTAAGACCAAATGAAATCGTGATGCAATCAAAGGTATTATCGGCAAAGGGTAAACATTCAGCGTTGGCCTGCACATATTCGATGTTGCCAACACAACCACGATTGGTTAATTTCTCACGACCAACATTTAGCATTGACGCATTGATGTCACTTAATACTACTTTGCCATTGTCACCAACTTTTTGGGTGAATTGGTAAGCCAAATCACCCGTACCACCTGCTAGATCAAGAACTTTTTGACCTGACTTGATTGAGGCTTTTTGAATGGCGATTTTCTTCCATAAACGATGTACACCGAATGACATCACGTCATTCATAATGTCATATTTTGCTGCCACCGAATGAAAGACATCGGCAACCTTTTGCTGTTTGTCTTCCCAGTTGACTTCTTCAAAGCCAAAGTGTGTGGTTTGATCGTGTGGTTTTTTATGCATAAGATAAATGAGCGAAGCTTATTATTGCTAGGCAGTATATACCCATAAGAAGCTATTTTACAGCGTTTCTTGGCTTGCTGTTGTGCGCTAGGTTATTGTGCATGTAAAAGCTTTGATTATTTTTCAATAACCTCAAAACCATTGATTGTCCGTAAATTAGAGTCAAATGAAATGCCAACTTGATAGATTGGCAACTCAAGATGGGTAAATTTCAATGCATAGCTTTTATCGATAATCTGCTGTACAGCTTTAGCTGCTAAGTCTTCACCTTGACTGACCTTAAACTCAAAAATAATGACTTTTTTACCCGTGATAATAATCGACATATCAATACGACCCTCAGAGGTGTGATCTCCTAGTTTAACGTCATAGCCAAGGGCGGCAAAATAGCTGTAGATAATCGCGCAATAATAACCTTCATAGCGATGTAATGGTGTTTTGGTGTAGTAATCATAAGGAATGCTACTATAAAAGCTTTGAATGGCTTTGGCAAATTGCTGCCAATCATCGCTCAATAGCGCACGGTTAATGGCAAGCTGATTGGCGGTGGCATCTTCCTGAGTAATCCCAATTTTGGTCAGTTGTCTATTTAGGGCTGTTTTCACTTCAAAATTTGGATAGCCTAAACGATACCAAAGGTCTTGACCAAAATAAAATTGCTCTTTTATCGTTAGATAACCACTTTGCAGCATTAATGCCGCAATTGGAATATTATTAACATCAATACTATTTAACGCATCAGGTGTTGCTTCATAATTCTCAAGCTTAGGAATTATGTCACGGCGTTTGCTGATGAGCTTGATTAAAAAAGTGGGTGTGCCAGTTTCAAACCAGTAACTTTGATATTGTTGATTTCTGAAAAATAGCAAGATATCAAACGGGTTGTAGACTTTTTGCTTTTCAGAACCTGCAAAATTATAGCCGTTGTACCATGCTTTGAGTTTGCCAAGATCAACATCGTGTAGATAGTCACCAAAGGTGCTTTCTAACTCCTCTTGGGTGTAGCCACATAGATCAGCAAATTGTGCTTGAAAGGAGATGTCTTCCAAGTTGTTTAAGCCGCTAAACAAGCTTACTTTAGAGAATTTAGATACCCCGGTTAAGAAGACAAAGCGTAAACAGGCGTCGTTGTCTTTGATTACGCTATAAAGCCCTTTGAGTATTTCACGATTGCGCAGCGCCTGATCAGACTCGCTAATGACATCAAGAATAGGTTTATCGTATTCATCAACTAAGAATACAACGCGTTGATTATATTTATGTTTTAATGCTTTGATTAATGTGTCAAATTGAGCACTATACTCTAAATCGGGGAGTTCAACTTCATAGGTCTTAGCTGTGTTAAGTAACGTTTGGTCAATAATTTCGAGTAAGGTTTTTTCACTATTGATTGCCTTAGAGCCACCAAAGCTAAAATGAATCACGGGAAATACTTCATTAAAATCCCATTTATCTTCAATGTATAAGCCTTTAAACAGTTCATGCTTGCCAAGAAACAGCTGCTTTAAGGTGTCAATAGTTAAACTCTTACCAAAGCGTCGTGGGCGAGATAAAAAATAATATTTGCCCTGAGAAGTTGTTTCATGGATGTGTTTGGTTTTATCAACATAAAATGTATTGCCGTTAATCATTTCAGCCAGAGTTGAGTAGCCAATCGGTAATTTTTTCATGCGTCATTATGTCTTTAAGTAAAACCATTACTGACATAGAGTGTAGCAAAGAACGCATGACTTAGGAATAGTCATAGCTTGAGTTCTCTAAAGCTGTCGTTTATGACAAAACTGGATTGCTATGCATTTAAAACGCAACGATATGATTTTAGTAAAGCAGAACCAATAAACAGATAAAAAGATACTAACGATCAACAGTATAGAACAAGTGATCAATTCACCCTTGATTTAATGAGCTTTTATATGCACAATGACGCCTGTTCTTTAAATTGATATACAAGGATAGGTTGTTATGAGTACAAAGATTTTCGCTTATGTTTTTGCTGGCGCACTAGCGGTTACAAGATCATCCCAGCAAAAACTAGAGGGACAATGAATCTATTTGATATTGGATTTGTGCATTATTTCTAGTGGTGTTAATTAACCCCTTGAAGCATTAGAAAATATAAGAAATACCGACTTGGAAAGTGTTGACGGATAGTACTTTCGAGTTTGAGAAAAGGTGATCATATTCCAGATTTAAACCAATACCATTGGTAAATAGATAACCGACCTCAGCACCAATACGCGGAGCAATACTATTGCCGATGCTGTTTGTCGCTTGCCCAACCGGTGTTGACTGACTGTTTTTAACATAAGCAACCCCTGCCTTGCCAGTCACATTAAAGCCAGATTGGAATAGATATTTAGCTCTAAGCATCGCATTTATATTCCAACTTTTATAATCTACTGAATCTTTTGAGACTTTACCATCATAGTTAAAGCCAAGCTCAAAACCAGCTAAGAAACCTTTGGTGAAATGCCAATCATAACCAAGCTTTAATCCGCCTGAGGCTGAGTTGCCTTTGCTGCCAATATTGGACATCCCAACTGTGGCACCCATAAAGAATCCGGCAAACTCATAAGGCAATATTCGTGGTGAAGGTGGTACTTTGCTATAGTTAAACTGATCAGGGAAAGTTAAATCATAAATAAGCTTCTTTGTGCGCGGATTATAGATCTTTACATGCGTTGATGGCTGGTTAATGACAACATAGCCTTGATCCCATGAAATAATCGGTGCATCACCATCACCTAGCTGATCAACCAGAATCAACGGCATATTATGGTTTGTCACTGTTGGTGGGAATTTAATATAGGTTTTACCTTGATCGACAAAGCCCAACATCGGTTTATAGGTCGAATCTGAGGAGACCGTTTTGACATCAAAATTAAAGTTTGTCGAAGGCAGAGAGACATCATCCGCCAACGCCGCGCCCAAGCACGAAGTCACCAATAGTGAAGTAACAATGCTTTTTTTCCACATAATAAGATAGCTTCCATATCGCATGATTTTCTAGAGTATAGACACAATAGATAATGAGCTCAAACGGATTATGCAGAATTTCTGGATTATTTGGTTTTATAAATTTGTTTTAATAGGCTTAAGCAGTACAGTGACGCAAGACCAATAATCACATAAGCGATTTTTTGCCAGTTTGGTGAACTATGAAAAATGCTAGTAATAATATTGAAGTTAAAAACTGATGAAGTAAACCAGTTAAAGCCGCCGATAATCGTCAGTAGCATCAGTAATGTGTTTAAAAAGCGCATAATATCTCCTTGTGGCGTTTATTAATAAAAACAAATAGGCTTTTGTTTTGAAAACTAACCTGTTTGCGATTTTAATTTAATTGATATATAAAAAACAGTGCTTCATTGCTTTAGTTATAGAAGTTTATTACGAATCCGCCTTCAATCTTGCAAACAGATCATGCTCATTAGCAGCAAAAATCTCAACGTTTACGAACAAACCTTTGGCAATACCTTTGTGATCATTAATATCTTCAATAATGACAACACCATCAACTTCTGGTGCATCGTATTGTGTGCGTGCTAATGCAATATTCTCATCATGACGAATCTCATCGATAATGACTTTCTGAATAGTTCCAACATGACGTTGCAACCGTTTAGCACTGATTTTTGATTGCACTGTCATAAAGCGTTCAAGGCGCTGTTGTTTAACCTCTTCTGGAACTAAATCAGGTAAATCATTAGCTTTAGCACCTTCAACCTCAGAGTAGGTAAAGCAACCCACGCGATCAAGCTCAGCTTCTTCTAAGAAGTCTAATAGCGTCATAAAATCTTCTTCGGTTTCTCCTGGAAAGCCGACGATAAATGTACTGCGAATGGTAAGCTCAGGACAAATTGCACGCCAACGTTTAATTGCCTCAAGCGTGTTTGTCGCATTTGCAGGACGCTTCATCAGTTTTAAAATGCGTGGTGAGGCATGTTGAAAAGGAATATCCAAATAGGGTGCGATTTTACCTTCAGCCATTAGCGAAATCACTTTATCAACATGTGGATAAGGATAGACATAATGCATGCGAATCCAAACACCTAAGGTTGATAAGGCGCGCGCTAAATCAATAAAACGACTTTGGTACGTCTCATCATTCCACTTGGCTTCGGCATATTTGATATCAACACCATAAGCACTAGTATCTTGTGAGATGACCAAAAGCTCTTTGACGCCTGCGTTAACAAGGCGTTTTGCTTCAAGCATGACATCATCAAGCTTTCGTGAGCTTAGCTTACCGCGAATATCGGGTATAATGCAGAAAGTGCAGCTATTATTACACCCTTCAGAGATTTTAAGATAAGCATAGTGCCTTGGTGTCAACTTGATGCCCTGAGCAGGGACCAGTGAAGTAAAGGCATGATGTTCAATCGGTAGATTATCATGCACGGCTTTGACAAGGTTCTCATAATCTTGAGGACCTGAAATACCCAAAACATTGGGATACTTCTCACGAATCATGTCTGATTTCTTGCCCAAACAGCCAGTCACCAAGACTTTGCCATTTTCATCAAGAGCCTCACCTATTGCCTCAAGCGACTCTTCAATAGCCGAGTTTAGAAAACCGCAGGTATTTACAACGACTAAATCGGCATGGCTATAATCAGCAGCAATCTCATAACCGTCAGTTTTTAATTTTGTAATAATACGTTCAGAATCTACTAAATTTTTAGGGCAGCCTAAGCTGACAAAGCCAATTTTTGGCATGGTTACTTGCATATAAATACCTTGAGCTTAATTTTATCTGCGGTATTGTAACTGGAATGGATTTTGATCAAAACAAATATTTTTAAAATATTTTGTATCAATCTCGGCATAGAGTAATTGCTCTCCCATTTCGATGCGCTGTGCAAGTTGTCCATTGTGATCAATAACCATACTATTGCCATGAAAAAGCAAATCTGCATCCTCATGAATGCCACTTTGATTGGCGGCAAGAATCATACTACTGTTTTCAAGTGCACGTGCTTTAAGAAGTGTCATCCAAGCATGTGCGCCCATATCTTGAGTAAACGCCGCGCTCACTGCGAATATATCGGCACCTTGTTTCTTCAAATAGCGAAAGACCTCGGGTAAAAACAAATCATAAGTGGAAATTAAACCAATATTGGCAAATGGCGTTTTAATCACTTTAACCATTTCACCATACTCTTGATCTTGTAGTAAGCTATGCGTCCATTGAAAGGCACAAGGCAAGGTGGGGGCTAAGTGATAATAGACTTCATATAAATCACCAGAACTATTATAAACGACACTTGCTAAGTAGTATTTTTCTTTGCTGTATTCCGATACAATGGGGATGCCGCTAGCGATAATCCAAATATTATTATCATGACTTAATTTCTGTAAATAATCTTGAATACGTCCTTCGCCTAGAATCTCTTTATTGATTTCATAGTCTGATGAGTTCATTGACAACAGTGCACAGCGATCAGGAAAGATAATCAGTTTAGCATCACTATCAGCTGCGCGCTCAATCATCCGTTTCAAGCAAAGCAAGTTAACGCCAACTGCCATACATGCATTAATTTGAGCGATTGCAATCTTTGTCATCATATCCCTGCTGTCCTTAAAGCTATGGGGTTAGTATATAACTCAATCAAGCAACAATAAAGCAGTAGTTAAGCACGCATTAAGATATTTTTTTGTAAAAAAGCAAAAAAGATAAAAAAGGAGGTTGCGTATTTTGATATGCTGCTATACTAAGGATAGGTAAGGTGTTAGCTGCGCTGGAAGCATAGGGCTAACAGGCGGCGCAGGGCCATGCGGCTAACCAACAATAGGAGGATGCGCTATGACTACGTCAATCGATCAATTGTTTACCAAGCAACAACGCATTCATTTCGACAGTTGCTGCCAGTATTTTGAATTAGCTTTGTCTTATTTCGGCTATAACGTACAAGCGCAATGCTGCATTGATGACAAGAAAAAAGTTGTCCTTTATGCGGTGAATGTCTTTTATCAAGGCCAACAACGTCAAGTGTTTACCGCATTGACACTTGATGAATTCTACAAAAAAATGGAGTTAGTATATCAGTTATACATGTATGCTAAAGATCATCAAACGGATCTTGATGAAGCGCTTGATTACTACCTTGACGAATATCAACAGTTTATTGCGGTTCAAGGCGAAATCGATGATTTGCTTAACTGGCAAGATTTCATTGATGAAGAGCTTGGAAAAACCAATAGCTATAGTTACGATATGGTATTAAGTAGTGAGAACAGAACGCTGCATTAGAGCGTTGGTAATACATTAAATAACGTTAATATTTCAAGCAGGATCATCGCGCCAGCGATTAGTAAAATAATCCCAAGATAAGTTTTACTTAGGAGGTGGTTTTTATTTTGACGCGCACGAATAATCCAGGTCATTGCGGCAGGCAATCCAATTAACAAAATAGCAACAAAAATGCTGGCGTAGCCTAGTGCAATAATGAAACCCTGAGGATAAAAAACAGCAAATAAAAATGGAGGCAAGAACGTAATCACGAAAACAGCTATTTTATTGATATGTGTTGGTCGTTGTAACCGATATGTATCACGGTTAAAATCAAACAGTCCCAAAGTGACACCCAAAAAGGAGGTGGTTATTGCAACTGATTCAAATAGATAGGCAAAGCTACCTATATGTGTACTGTGGTAGCTGCCAACAATACCTGCCGAGGTATTGCCACTTTGAATGATGCTTTGGAAGCTTTCAGCACCATAGATAGGAATCGATCCAAGTGTGCATAATACCCATATAAGATAAATGACTAAGGGAATAAAACTGCCAAAAATAATGGCTTTACGTAAAGTTGCGCGATCAGAATTAACATAACTGCGCAGTGTTGGAATGATATGATGAAAACCAAAGGAGGTGATTAAAATCGGGAATGTAATCCAGATAAAATTAAATGAACGTGTTTCAACCTCAAGCAAAGTCTGCTGAATGCTTGGCACGATCGCAACAACAAAGGCAAAGAATGCCAGAAATTTAATAAGCATTAATGCCTTATTGGCATGATCAACGGCGCGTGTGCCAATGTAGACAAAAAAACCAAGAATCAAAATAAAAAGCGCACTATTTACTGCATTAGGTAAATATAGTCCTACTCTATTTAAACCACTGGCAACGAGATTGCCTCCACCTGCACTATAAGCTGCTGTTAATGAATAAAGTAATAATAGGTATGAAACCCATGTAATAAGTTGTCCTGTTTTGCCTAAAGTTGCATGTGCCATACGGCTAAAGTTCGTGCCATTTGGCATGGCAAGATTAACTTCAGCTAACAGCAAAGCGGTGAGCATCATAACAAACCAAACAACGATCAAGAGCAAACTTGCTAACCAAAAGCCACAAGCAGCAACTGTAGCAGGAATGGCAAGCATCCCCGCACCAACACTTGTGCCAGTGATGATCATAGCAGAGCCAAATCCGCGTGAAGATAACGACATAATTATTTCTAATGGATAATCTAAGGTTCAGGCATTGTAACGATGAATCAAAGCTTCAGCAATGTTGTTAGTCATTGATTAATGGTTTCGTTGTTTAAGGGTAACCATATTGCTTACAATTACACGCCTACACTCACTGTACTAGTAATTGAACAGCTTAAATTAGCGTTTGCATCACTTTGTGCAGTGCAATTAATCGGAAAGGATATTGTAGAGGTTCTTTTGCTATTAGCATTATTAGTGTTAGTCAACTGAACATATAAATTGGCAATGTAATATTTACTACCACTTGGCTGACCGGAGATTGTTTGGGGTGTGTAGCTGATATTAGTAATCGTTGACTTATCAGTAATTGTTACAGGCAGACTAAATGTTTGGCTACAATCACTAAAGCTGCTTGAAGTGCAAAATGAAATGCGGTTATAGGTTGATAAATTATAACTAATCTTAATGCTATTGCTGCTTGATGCTTCATTAAATGGGGAAATTCCATCGGCATTATTATTGATGTTAGCAATGGTATAAGTATAGCTTTCCTGTTGTGGGCTAAATTGTAATAGTGGGTTGCTTGTTGAAGTAGATGGGTAATAACCACCAGAGTAATTGTTATAAGGGTTGTTATAATTGGATGAGCTACTACTCGTACTGTCATTATTTTGATTTTTTGTTTGCGCAGCATCATCTGCAGATTTATCTTTATTGTCTTGTGTGCTTGGTTGTTGTTGCTTTTGTTGATCTTTATATCGATTTTTATACCCTTCCGGCATTGGTGCGCCGCCAGGTAAGAAGATTGGACTATTCATCGCTTCACGATCCATTGGTGAATCAGTTTTCTCCACTTTTTTGGGGGTGTTTGGCACATTTTTTTGCCTTGTCTTTTGCAATGCTTGCACCTCACTCATCAGGTGGTTAAGCGTTTGTTGGTTTTGCATAAGTAAATCTTTAAGCAAAGGTTTAACCGACAAGGGATCATTCTTATCTAACGACTTGGATGGATTAGCGTTAGCAAATACACCATGGCTAGCCACTAAGCTCAGCAATAAGATTAAATGTTTTCTATTCATAGCAGCAATGCAGCAGATTTAAATTACATATGATTGTATAAGAAAAACACCACAGGTTAAAGTTTTGATGCAGATACACTTGTAAATAATAATGCAAACGACGAAACATAAATACTCTCGGTAAAAGGGTTGTCCACTTTTTTGATAAACTTTTTAACGCATAGCATTTGCTGCTTATGCAATGCAATCAAAGGTTTAAGTTGCTTTATTTGCGCCGCGGTAAGATTTAAATTTTGTTTCAACGTATGAATATATTGCATTAATTTATCCATTACTTGCTGAAAGTTTTCTGTCGTAATTTGAGGTGTGAGCGTATCGTTCAAGATAATATTGCGTGAAAAATGTTTGCCTATCATCAATATGTGGCGCAATAACTCATCGATGTGATTTAATGTTTTGATTTGCTCTAGTTCATTAAATTGAAGTGCATGTGCTTTAAGTTTAGCAATACCAAGAAAGCTTTCACTTAGATCAAGGGAGTCTTGATAATTACGACCTTCAGCAATCGTTTGTAAGGCATAATCCAAGTCACTTGATAAACATTCTTGCAACGCATCAAACTCAAAACTCTGATACAAAACAGTTAGCAATGGATGGTCACGACGATCCTTTAAATCGGTTAAAGCCTGTTGCCACCATTGCAGTTTTTGCAGACTAGGATAGGGTTCTGAGTATAGCTCTGATGCCTTAAGCCATTGATATTTTAACTGATCCAAGGCATAAAGAACTTTTGTCTTATCTTCCGAGCAATGGCGATAAGCATAATAATAAATAGACCCTGCTTCTGGGGTGTTTTCGCTTAGACAAGCGTAGAGATAATCCACTGGCGTAATTGCTCCAAGTTTGAAATTTTTAAATCATAGTCATTGTCATTCATCGCATTTGCTTCATAACCATAATCAGCAAAAATGCGATAACAATGTGCGTGTTTGGCAGCTAACATATCTGGTTTGGTATCGCCGATATAAGCTGAATACTGTGGCATTTTATCAAGCGTTTTAAGTGCATGTATGATTGGCATAGGATGCGGCTTTTTATAAGATAAATCATCCGCGCAAATCACGATCTTAGCATTCTGATATTGTGGTACTTTAGCAATTACAGCTTCAGTTAGTTTACGCGTCTTACTGGTAACAATTCCCCAGTTAATCCGTTGCTCATGTAAAGTATTCATTAATTCATGCGCACCAATAAAGGGGTGCGTCATATCTGCTGCATGCTGTTGATAATGCATAAACGCATTATGCTTTAAGGTATTCAATTGCTCACGAGTAAGCTGGTTATTAATTTTTTTTAATAGAAACTCAACACCGCGACCGGCGTGCTGCCTTAGCATGTCAGCATTAAAGTCAATCTCTAGATTATGATAGATAAAGGCATGCTTAATCGCATCAAAAATGCCATCTGATGAGTCGAGTAAGGTGCCATCAAGATCAAATAACAACAAATCAAGTGGGTATTTAGGACTCTTTGGTAAATGCGGCGATGTAGTTAACATCAGCATTACCTCCTAAAGATAGGTTTTTAGTTAATGGGTTATAATGTACACCTTTGATTTTAGTGGCTCGAAGTCCATATTTCCTGGCAGTATTAATCAGCTCCAGTGGTTTAATATACTTGCTATATTCATGCGTGCCTTTAGGGATAAGCCCCATGACATATTCCGCCATGACAATGGATAACGCAAAAGATTTTAGATTGCGATTTAACGTCGAGAAAAACACCCAACCACCCGTTTTACAGAGCTCTGCACATGAGCGAATCACACTCTCAGGGTCAGGCACATGTTCAAGCATTTCCATGCAGGTGACAATATCAAAGCTTTGCGGCTCCTCTTGTGCTAGATTTTCAACTGAGTCTTTTAAATAGCGAATGGTAAGCTTTGACTCTAACAGATGAAGCTTAGCAACACTCAAAGAGGCTTCAGCAAGATCCAAACCCGTAACGTTTGCATTTTTCTGAGCCATTGCTTCTGTCAAAATGCCACCGCCACAACCAATATCAGCAATATTTAATTGCGCCAAGTCGCCTGCACATTCTTCAATAAACTGCACACGCAAGGGATTGACTTGATGTAATGTGCGAAACTCACCATCCTCACACCACCATTGGTGCGCTAATGCACTAAATTTATTAATTTCAGCTTGATCAACATTCATGATAATTTATTGCTTCTAGGTTGCTGTGTTAGAACTTACGTCATCATAACAAACCGCGCTATTGTTGCGATATAAAAAATTACCAAATCACCAAATAGCTTACAGCGAGGAAATTAGCTATGTAGATGATAAAACATAAAGTGGGCTTCAATTGCCCCTCACCCGCGCAGCTCACGCTGCACGACCTCTCCCGCATGGGGGAGAGGTAATCGTTTCTGCAACTTAATTTTTCGATTATTAGTATATATGAAATGTTCAGCTGATCGCTCGAAAAATAAATTATTAGCGCTATACTGGGAAAACGACACAAGTAACGGTAACTGGCAGCGGCAAGGATGACGGATTTTGAAAACATTTGAAAAACTCAAAAAATCAAAAAAAGCCAAAAAAAACAAAGAGGCTAGCAAAGTCACTAAACTCATTGGCAAAAGAATATTTTGGCGTGTGTTGATCAGTACTATTATTTTGCTTACCCTCGCATCTTTAACCGTTTTTGTTTTGTCATTTTATCCTTTTTATCAACAAACACAGCGCACCATTAATCACTATTATGAAGAAGTATTGGATGGATATAAAACTGAAATTCAACTGTCTTTATCAGAGGCACGAAGCGTTGCATTACAAGTAAGTAGTCGAACACAAGCGGCATGGCTTACCGAGGAAATCGAGCGTAAATACCAATATGGTGATGCCATTATCGATGAGGTGAATGCCTTAAGACAAATTTTGGCATCCGCCCTTGTCTCAAGTGCTGCTTTACAATCTATACAGCGTTTTGAAAGTAATGGACATTTATTGGTTGAAGTGGGTACCAAACAACATCAACGATTTGATAAAAAAGCGCTTACGTTTGTCATTGAAAATGGCGGGCTTACTGCAATTTTGACCAGTCCAATCTACACACAGATTGGACAAGATAGAAAGGTTATAGGTTATGATCGACTCTATTTTGACTTAAGTAAGCTACTGAATAAGTTTGAGTCTGAAAATCTGACACAGAAGCGTGATTTTTACTGGTTTATCAAGATTGGTGGCTCATGGCAGGCAGTAAGCTCAGGCTTTGCCAACAACCTCACAACATTGCCAAGCGAAGTATTAACACAATTAAAAACACAAGAACATTCCAATCTCTTGATTCAAGATAAAAAATACTATTTTGAACGCATTAATGGACAACAAGTACTAGCGTTGGGTGTCAACAAAAAAACAGTTGCCTCAAATGTCTGGCGAAATTTGTCACATATTCCACTAACAATTCTTGGGTTTGTTATCATTTTTATCTTATTGCTATACCTTTTGTTACGCCCGATGCTCAATAAAGTCATCGTTGAGAACAGCAGATTTTATCAGTTATTGAACGAGGATGAGCATACTGCATTGCCAAGTCGCAGATACTTTGAGACCGAGTTTGAGAAAATTCTTATAGACGAAACAACTAGCAATAAGAAGGTTGCCCTATTGCATATTGATATCGATCATTTTAAAAACATCAATGATAGCTTTGGCTACTATTTCGGGAATATTGTATTGCGTGAGATTGCCACACGTTTAAAGTCCAGTGTGCGCAAAAGTGACTTTGTTGCGCGCATTGGCGGTGATGAGTTTGTTGTTGTGCTTAAAGATATTCGCACACTCGATGACGTCAAATTGGTAATCAATCACTTGTTTTCAGTTGTTCACCAGTCAATTTTAGTCAATGATTACCCCATCAGTCTTAAGGCAAGTATAGGTGCAGCAATATCGCCAGAGCATGCGAGTGATCGTGAGACATTGATGCAATATACTGATATGGCAATCAGAGACTGTAAAAAAGCCGGTGGCAACAGTTATTGTATCTTTA
>JAHDDB010000181.1 GCA_020629575.1 Caedibacter sp.
TTATTCTAGCAATAACACACTACATCAATATTAAATTTAAATTGACACAGTTTTAGTTTTATGAACACTCCCCGTAAATCATTTTGCGGTGTTAGATACTTTGATGGACGGTATATGACCCACCTGTGGTGCGCAAGGCCAAGTAACAACCTCACACACCACACCCCCTGCGCTTTCACTTGAGCATATTAGCACTTCGCATTCATGCATGAATAGCCCTTTTATGTAACGATTTGTTTACATATATTAATCCCATCTGCGTTAAAGCCTGCTAGACTTGAGCAATCACTTATAACACGATCACAAGGAAGCCTGATGTCAAATCCAAAGCAACGCTACTCAATCTGGATGCTATGTGTTTTTATAGGTGCTTGCATAATCTTAGTTATTCAAAGCTCACTGATGGTAAGGAATCTATATAAAGATGCTATCGATCAGAAACATCATTATCGCGTTATTAAGGATCTTATTGCTATCCGCGACGCTATGGCAAAGCTAGATGCCAGTGAACTTGAGCTGGCCATTCAAACTTATGAGCAAATTACGCGACATTCCATATCTATTGAAGTACATTCGCATACCAGTGACCACCCAGAGCTGCATACCTATAATCAGATGATTGAATATTTCAAAATACACAAGCAAATATCTTTTGATCAATACTATCCAAATGCTGACCAATGGGTATTTTTCAGCTTCAAACCACAGAATCCGTGGTTGGATCCACTAGTTATTATTGCCGTTATATTACGCTTCATTTTTATGTTCATGGTCATTTATTTGATTATTTATAGTGGTTTAAAGCTATTTAGACAATCCATTTATGAGCTGGGTAATGGCAATAACAACAGATCATTCCTTGGCAAAACCAAGCATGCCTTAGAACAAAAGGTCAAAGATCTTATCGCTGAGCGAACCATGATTCTTGCCACACTTTTTCATGATATTAAGACACCTCTAGCGCGCGCTAAAGTGCGCCTTCAAACCGAATATGAACTTGATCAAGTACCGGCTGATTTAGATGAGATTGATGAGCTTATTAAGGCTACAGTGAGTTATTATCAAGAGAGCACCCAAGATACAAGCTTTAAGATCAATACGACTTTTGCCCGCCTTAAACAGCAACACCCTGATAAAATAAGTATTAACTCAACACAAGATTATATGGTGCACGGCAATGAGACGCTACTCTATCGTGCCTTTAGCAATATCACCAATAACGCAATTAAATATGCAACGCATTGCAGCATTGACTGCAATATAGAACAAAACAAATTAATTATACGCTTTCAAGACACAGGTCCTGGCGTCCCTCAAGATAAAATCGACAAGCTATTTCTCGCACATCACAAAAATTTGCATAACACACAAAACAGTCAAGGTCATGGTTTGGGGCTCGCTATTTGCAAGAAAATTATTGAACTGCACAAAGGAGAAATCTCAGCAAGCTCTAATGAGCAAGGCTTGTGCATTACGGTGAAATTAATTGCCACTGAAGAAAATACTTCACCTTTATAAAGGAAATAACAGCATCTTCTATCATTTTTACAATATAGCAGCGCGCCTATTTAGTGCTTATCTTTTTATCAGTGTTTTGTATTAACGCTGATTCCCTAACTTGCTTAAAGACCATCTCTTGTTTCATTACATCTAAAGGCAGGCCATGTCCCGCACTTTCATAGTAAGATCCATAGATTTGTTTATTAATGATCGTAAGTGGTGATGGAATAAATTGACTTGCCCAGCCCCACAAAGTTTCCCTTTTCTCCAAATCACTCGCTCCCGACTTAAAGGCATTTGCCGCATTACTTATCCCGATAACTTTGCTTTGCATATCAGCTATGCTTTGTGTATTTTCAACTGTCTTAATTTTACTTTCTGCGGCTGCTATTGCTGCTTCATTAATATCATTTTTGATCTCATTGATTTTTTCATCAAAATTATGTTGTATCTGACTCACCGTGGTTTTATCTACATTATTACTCTCTATCTTTACATCACTGATATTTGAACTTTCCATTTGTTGATAATTATCCAACTCAATCGTTTTAGTAATTTTTTCCATTACATGTGATTTTACTTTTGCAACAATCACATCCCCTAGATATTGACCAACCAAATATCCCGCTTGTGAATGATTGCCATAGTGATGAGCATAACCAACATTATACATTGTGGTTAATGTATCACGCTGCCCAACCAAAGAAGTTACTTTTTGGATCGACATAAACACTTCCCCAAGTTGGGGAGCAACTAAAGCATTATTAATACCTTTTTCCAGAAAGTTACTACCTATTAGCATATTACTTGAGTAAAAGAAATTGGCGCCCATGGTTATTGTTGCTGCTGCATTCATGGCGTGATCCACACGTTCAAGCACATAGGCTGGACTTGAATAATCGGTTATAATGTCATCGCCTAGCATATATTTCGTAAATAAATTAGCGTGACGAGCCATATCATAAAAATCACTTGTCATGCTGTAGGCAGTGGTACCTAATTGCCTAGCTGCATTACCATAAAAACCCTTCATTCCTTGGAACCATTTATTTGTACCCATGACCCCCCATTCAATATCATTATTAGAGGCTACTTTTGCCGCATAATATAAAGGGTTCAACAATAAAATTTTATCAAATGTATTAACAAACGCATCGACAAAATTTCCAGGCTTAACTAACTCATATTCATACCCGGTTAATGAAACTAACCATTCTCGATTAACTTCTCCCGCATCGGAATAAATACCTACAATGTTTCTACCATCCGTTAGCCTCCCTTCAAATCGTCCATTATGAATAGTAGCACCCGGTAGCTCAAAGGTATACTCACGCGAACCATCTGCACTTTGACTTACACGCATTAATGGATCACCTGACTCAGTCACCACATGAACAATGGTTTCATTAGTTTGATTATTTATACTTTTAGCAATGTAACCATTAGCATCTTTTAAATGCAAGTCGTCTTTATCTTTGCTTTCTCCAAGCACTGCTGATTTCATGGCATAAAGCGCATCTTCTAGCGTGTCAAGTTTACGTGCTTTTTTTTCAGAATGATTAAATATTTCACTGATCTGCACTGGGTACTTTCTATCATAACGATACTCATATATTCTTTGCTCATTATCATAGGTTTGAATAACATCTAGCGCAACGTTATTAAAGCCGTTAAGTACTACCCGTTGAGAGATCATATTTTTGCCATCTTCCAATATTGGGCAATACCCTTTGTCATATGCCTCACAGTTATAGCTAATCAAATTACCCAAACGATCATAGCTATATTTATCCGTATGTGAGACATCCGCCCCCACTCCAATCATGGTGTCACGCGCAATAACTTGATTATAAACCGTTGGATTATATTTATATTGATAACGTTTAAGCTTATTTAAGTGTGTTTTTACTTCAACCAGTTGTCCCAAATCATCATATCGATATTCGCTATAAAATCCATGAGGCATATTGATCCTGCGCAACCCATATTGATTATGATGATACTCTATCTCATAACGTTCATTTTGCTGTGAATTCACAAGTGTCACTTTGCTTAACTTTGATTTATGATCATCAATATATTTATAGCTATAAGTAGCTAGTAATTTTGGAGATGAATTGGGTGACAGTTCATCTATATAAATAATGTCAGACATATCCGTTGTTTCATAACGCAATTTGTATCCATAGGTTAGCCCTGCTGTTTGAATGGTTTTCACTAAACTATATTGAGAGCTATCATAATCATAGGTATAGTTTCCTGCAGATGAAGATGACTGAACGAGTCTACCACCATTATCATACCTATAGTCATAGCTATGATTGTTTTCATCAATGTAATTTGAGATATTGCCTTTATCATCATATTTATAGCGCTTTGTTTTGCCATTAGCCAATGTTTCTGTAGACACCTTACCATAATAACAGCCATTACCAGTTGTCCAACAGTACATCAACTGCAC
>JAHDDB010000182.1 GCA_020629575.1 Caedibacter sp.
CATCACATGCCATTAGTCAGCAGCGTATTCTCAATGTCAATATTCAAACGGCGATTTTTAGTAATCTTGATATCGATCATTTGGATTATCACCAGACGATGGAGCAATATTTTCAAGCCAAGCGTCAGTTATTTAAATTAGCAAGTGTCAAGAAATGTGTGATTAATATTGATAATGACTATGGTAGGCGTTTGTATGATGAGTTGATTGAAGAGCAAGAGAAAGAGATTTTTAGTTTTAGCCTCGTTAATAGTAAAGCCGATTGTTGTATGCCAATACAATCAATATCGCCGCAAGGCTTTGTGGTTGATATACTTTTTAAAAACAACAAGGCATTAGCTATTACAATCCCTATTATGGGTGAATACAATATCAGCAATATTGCCGCAGTCGTTTGTGCTTTATTGGCAAACGATTATCCCTTTGATGACGTGATAACAACCTTAAGTGATTTACAGAATCCCAAAGGACGTCTTGAAAAGCTTATACATGATGGAAAAGCAACTGTTGTTATCGATTATGCGCATACCGCAGATGCTCTAGCTAAAGCCTTACAAGCCGTGCGTGTGCAAACAAAGGGTAAGCTTTATTGTGTGTTTGGTTGTGGCGGCTCACGTGAGCATAGCAAGCGCCCATTAATGGCAAAAGCAGCGCAACAATATGCTGATTTTGTGATTGTGACAGAGGATAATAATCGCACGGATGATATTAAGGATATTGTTCGAGATATTACATCGGGATTTAACGATGAGTTTACTCAATTTATCGTAATTGAAGCGCGTAAACAGGCGATAGAGTATGCATTAAGCATTGCAAATGCTCATGATGTTATTTTACTTGCCGGTAAAGGGCATGAAACCTATTTAGATAAAAACCATCAAAAAACACATTTTGATGAACGTGAAGTGGTATTGGAGTTTTGGAGAAAAAATGATTAAGTCATTAAAATCACTGGCTTTGCAATTAAATGATTGTCAGTACATTGGGCAGGATGTGGCAATTACTGGTGCGCATATTAACTCAAAAGAGATTAGTCAGGGACAGCTTTTTGTCGCATTACAAGGCGAACGTGATGGGCATGATTTTATTGATCATGCCATACAAAATGGTGCAGCTGCAGTTCTAGTGACACAACAACAAGCTGATCTTGACGTGCCACAAATCATCGTCAAAGATACGCGTAAAGCACTGTTTGACTTAGCCGTTTTATATCGCCAAACACTTAATATGCCCGTGTTATCAATAACGGGAAGTTGCGGCAAAACAACCACCAAAGAAATGCTAGTATCTATGCTTAAAGCATTTGGTAAGGTGCATTATAGTCATGGTAATTTTAACAATGATCTCGGTGTGCCGATGACAGTGCTATCAACGCCACAAGATGCTGATTTTGTGGTAATTGAAGCGGGCACCAATGCCCCAGGTGAAATCCCGCATTTAACACAGTTAATCAAGCCAGATTATGCCGGCATTACCAATGTCTCAGCATCACACTTGGAAAAGCTAAAATCTTTAGATGGTGTAATGATTGAAAAGGGTGCCTTACTGCAAGGCATACAGCCACAGGGTAAAGCAATTGTTAATTTGGATGATCCAAGAATTAATGCCTTTGCTAAAGCTTTAGCAGTTGATCAAGTGACATTCTCGATGAATAACACGGCAGCTGATATTTATTTATATGATCAAACAGAATCAGTAACAACATTGAGCTTTACAGTGAGCGTGGCAAAGAATCACTACGAAGCACGATTGAATGTTATTGGTCAGCATAATATTCAAAATACATTAACGGCACTTTCGTTTATCTATGCCTTGCGATTAGATATTTACAAAGCGCTTAATGCATTAGCAGAGTATCAGCCTTATAAAGGACGCTTCTCTTTAGTAACTTTAAATGATTATGTGACACTCATTGATGACACTTATAATGCCAGTGTTCAATCGGTTAAAGCAGCAATTAATGATTTAGCGACATTTAAGGGTCAGAAGTATCTTGTGCTTAGTAATATGGGTGAGCTTGGTGAGCATGCGGAGCATTATCATCAAGAGGTTGGTCGCTTGATTAAACAATCAAACATTGACTATGTCTATTTGTATGGCAATAAAGCATGGATGACATTACTGGCTAAAGAAGCAGGAGATCATGCACGATATTTTGAGCACAAAAGTGCGTTAATTGATGCTTTACAAAGTGATCTTAACAATAACCAAAATAAACGCTCACGCATTTTAGTTAAGGGCTCACGTGCGAATCAGATGGAAGAGGTGGTTGGGGTGTTGAAAAAGTATTATAAAGTGTTATAAGGAAGCGGTATTATGAAAAGGATAAAACAGTGGTGGTTGGTCTCAATGGTGTTGTTAGTTGCCGGATGTGCCACGTATGAACCCATGCAGACAGCAAAGAGTGTTGATCTGCAAAAGTATATGGGTAAGTGGTATGAGATAGCTCGCCTGCCTAATAGCTTCCAAAAAGGTTGTCATTGCTCTACTGCTGAATATAAGGTGCTTGATCAAAATAAAATTTCAGTCACCAATGCGTGTTATAAAGATGGCAAGTTAAAAGAAGCCACAGCAACTGCTTGGCGATCTAATGCCGATGATAATAGTAAGCTTAAAGTCAGGTTCTTTTGGCCATTTACGGGTAAGTATTGGATCTTATACGTCTCTGATGATTATCAATATGCTGTGGTTGGCGAACCTTCCAGAGAATATCTGTGGTTTCTAAGTCGCACAAAGTATATTAGTCAACAGCAGTTAGATTTGATGAAAAATATAGCCATTCAACAAGGCTACAATTTAGATCAGTTGATTGTTGCGGGTAATCTCAACTGTTAATAGTCGCTATTACCTACAGGCTGATCACTTACCTGAAAGCATCAAAAATTTCTTCGATACTAGACTTTATCAATGGGCAATCATAGCTATAAATAATCGTTATATGTGGTAAAATCCTTATTGGAAATCAATTGTGAAGGGAGTTTGTTATGACAAGTAGTGTTTGGTGGAGTTGATTATAGGCTGGAGTTTACTAGATACAGTATGATTTTAGTTTTGCCAGAATATTAAGAGTATGTAGAGGTATACAAGATGGAGTTTACAAGGTTTAGATTGATTGAAGAAAAGATCGAAAAAGGATTGCGTTATATTGAAGCTGATAGAGATTCCTTTCAAGGTGTCTTGTCTGAATATAAAGGTAATATTTCAGATACATATCATGAAGTAAGAATTACTAATGAAGATAAATATTTGTGGTTAGATATTGAGTACGGAAAACCTCACCCTCGTGATGACTTTATTACTCATACGCAAACAGGTCATAAAGAGGATAATATTCGCACATTGGAGCAAGTTGAGCTTTGTTCCCAAGTATTTTGCATGTATTTTTATGAGGCTAAGATATTATATATGTCACACTCAAATAAAAAATGGATCATCAAAAATATTTTAAAACAAATTACCAAGAATAAGACTAATTTTGAGATTGATGATACTTATGTTTCAGTTGAGGAGTTTATTCGTTTAATAGAGGAAGTAAATGAAATCTCTTTTACAAGCTTGGATGGTTTGTTTTCCAATGATAGCTCTAAGCGAAAGGCTCTTACTGATTTGCTTGGTTATGACTCTCCTGGTGATTTTTTGCTTAAGCTTGGCTATAAAAAAGGAAGTAAAAAACGATTACTTCCCTTTATTAGAAGTCTTGTTAAGGAAAAAGATAATGGTTCTTTGGGGAGTCTTATAATTAAAGGTTCGAATGGTTTAGGGTTACCTATAATTTTTAATAATGACGCTTTTACAAGTAAACTACAGGTAGTGGCAGATAAAAATGAACAAGGAAAGTTTGTTTCTTCGCTAGTCAAGCAAAAGTTACTTGAAAATATTGAAGAGACTGTTCACTCAACTGTGTCACCCTAAAGCTCAAGTTTTAACCGTTCAGG
>JAHDDB010000183.1 GCA_020629575.1 Caedibacter sp.
GCATCTGCCATCAGTGGCGGGTTTTCAGCTAATGCCACCGCACTATTTAAGAGTACGCCATCAAATCCAAGCTCCATGGCTAAGACAGCATCCGATGGTGTACCAATACCGGCATCAACAATGAGTGTAGTATCTTTTAAGCGCGAACGTAACAGCTTAAATGCCGATGGGTTAACAATACCTTGTCCACTGCCTATATAAGAACCTAGTGGCATAATCACTTCACAGCCTAAATTGACCAGTTGCTGGCAGACGATTAAATCATCAGTGCAATATGGTAGCACCTTAAACCCTTGATCAATGAGAGTTTCTGCTGCTTTAACAAGCTCAAACACATTGGGTTGCAAGGTATGATTATCACCAATGACTTCAAGCTTAATAAAGTCAGTATTGAAAATTTGCCTTGCTGCCTTAGCAATCATCAGCGCTTCATCTGCTGTTTTACAGCCTGCAGTATTAGGTAATACATGGCAGCCACTTTGCTGTATGCTCTGCCAGAAAAAGTTATTTTTACCACCATGTAACTCACGCTTCAATGCCACGGTGACCATTTGCGTTTGTGACGTATTAATCGCATCACACATACTCTCCAAGCTTGGGTATAGCGCTGTCCCCAAAAGCATGCGTGAATCAAGATTCATATCATAAAGCTGTAATTGCTCCATCTAACCACCTTGCATGGGTGTGAGAATATCGATCTCATCACCCTGTTTAATTTGTGTTGTATCATAAGCACTGTGATCAATAATTGATTTATTAACCGCAACTGCAGCATAGCTTGAAGCAAAGCCGATATCAGTTAATAACGCCTGTAATGATTGCTGAGTTTTCAGTTGCTTTTTCTCACCATTTAATACGATCTCTATCATGCTTTTTCCACCGTCATTTTTATATCATTCTTTATCTTATCGACAACTTTTAACGCATAGATGGGTGCTAAAAGATAACCATGTCGATAAAAACCATTAAGTGTTATCAGGTTATTCTGTTGGATGAGCCTTGGCAAGCCCTCTTTAAAGCACGGGCGTACTTGAGTGAAGTTTTTGATAATCCGCGCTTCGGCAAAACCCTCATCAACAGTTACTAAAGCGCTTAATAAAGTAAGCTGTGAAATCACACTCATTTGACTCATATCCTCTGATTGGACAATCGTCGCGCCAATATAATAAACTCCACGGCCACGTGGCACGATATATAGCGGCATGCGCGGATGGCACAATCTAGTGATTCCTGTGATGTTCACCTCAGGGGCATAAACCACTAAAGCCTCACCACGAATACCATATAAATCATTGAAGCTATCTTTAGCACTCAGCCCGCGTGTATCACAGACATAGTCATAATCTCTTTGCAAATCTTGCAATTGAGCTTTGGAAACATCTTGTGTCAAGTGTAACGAGACACGTGGATGATCCATTAAGTAAAGTGTTGATTGGCTAAAAAATCGCGGCACATGAACACAACCTTCACTCTCAATATGGAGCATGCGATGAGCAAGCTTACCTTGATTATATTGATCTATTAATGGAATTTGTGCATAAGCATGTTCATGTAGTTTCAATCCTTGAGCACGCGCAATTTTGGTTTCAAGATCACTCAGATCCAAAGGGTGAGCAATGACATTAGTTCCTGTTTGAGTGAAAATACCACCCAATAACCATCGGTCTATACACTGCCAAGCCTCTGCTGAAGAACATGATAGATCATAGATCATTTGCCCTTCATCTAATGCTTCAGAAACAGGTGCAATCATGCCAGCTGCCGCATAACCGCAACTTGATTTACCACTAAAATCAGCGCTTTTGTCATATAGATCAACCCTAATGTCAGCAAATGACTCAAGCAATGTGATTGCCAGTATGCGCCCAACAAGACCGCCACCAACAATCGCAACACGCATGCTATTCGACATGATAAATTTCAGCGCCTTGCGCTAAGAAATCCTCACTTTTCTGTTGCATGCCTTTGCTTGCAACATCCGCTAAATCAAGTTTATGTTCTTTAGCATAATCACGCACCTCTTGAGTGATTTTCATCGAGCAAAACTTAGGACCGCACATCGAGCAAAAATGTGCAAGCTTATGCCCTTCTTTTGGCAATGTCTGATCGTGAAAGCTTTGTGCTTTTTGTGGATCAAGGCTTAAATTAAACTGATCCTGCCATCTAAACTCAAAACGGGCTTTTGATAAGGCATTATCACGAATTTGTGCCGCAGGAAAACCCTTAGCTAAATCTGCTGCATGCGCTGCTAACTTATAGGTAACGATACCCTCGCGCACATCCTCTTTATCGGGTAAGCCTAAGTGCTCTTTCGGTGTCACATAACAAAGCATTGACGTGCCATACCAGCCAATTTGTGCAGCACCTATCGCTGATGTGATATGATCATAACCAGGTGCTATATCCGTCACCAAGGGCCCCAGGGTATAAAACGGTGCCTCAAAGCAATCCTTAAGCTCTTTGGTCATATTCTCTTTAATCATTTGCATCGGTACGTGCCCTGGTCCTTCAATCATCACCTGCACATCGTGATCCCACGCGCGCTTGGTTAGCTCACCCAAAGTCTCAAGCTCTGCAAATTGCGCTTCATCATTGGCATCTAAAATAGAACCTGGACGCAAGCCATCACCCAAAGAAAAGGCAACATCATAGGCTTTCATAATTTCACAAATCTCATCAAAGTGTGTGTAGATGAAGCTCTCCTTGTGATGCGCAATACACCATTTGGCAATGATTGAGCCACCGCGCGAGACAATACCTGTTAGTCTCTTAGCAGTTAGATGAATATATTTCAAACGCACACCCGCATGAATGGTGAAATAACTCACTCCCTGCTCAGCTTGCTCAATCAAGGTATCGCGAAAAATCTCCCATGTGAGTTTTTCTGCTTGACCGTCAACTTTTTCAAGCGCTTGGTAAATTGGCACCGTACCAATGGGTACAGGTGAGTTACGAATAATCCACTCACGCGTTTGATGAATGTTTTTACCCGTTGATAAATCCATCACTGTATCGGCACCCCAACGCGTTGCAATCACCATTTTTTCGACTTCCTCAGCAATCGATGAACTCACCGCAGATGTCCCAATATTGGCATTGATTTTGACACTGAAATTGCGCCCTATAATCATCGGCTCCATTTCTGGATGATTGATGTTGCTTGGAATAATCGCGCGTCCCAAAGCGATCTCTTGGCGCACAAACTCAGGCGTTATCTCATTGGGAATGTTTGCGCCAAAATCAACACCGGGGTGTTGTTTAAGTAAAACAGGATCTTGAATATGCGCATTTGCACGTTTGAGATTCTCACGCAGTGCAACATAGTGCATTTCTTTGGTAATTATTCCGCGACGCGCATAATGCATTTGCGTGACATTATTACCTTGCTTTGCTTTTAATGGCTTAGCACGCTTGGGAAATGCCAAATCTTTTTGTGTATGGGTAAACTCAGCACTAAAGTCTTCTAATGTTTCAATTTCATTATTGTCTTTGATCCATGCTTGACGCAATTTAGGCAAGCCTTCAACTAAATCATGACTATAAGACTCATCACTATATTGACCGGAGGTATCATATACCGCAATCTCAGGATTTTGCACGCGCCCTTGCTCGGTTAGCGTATCGCTCTGGGCAATATAGCGAAAAGGCACGTGAAGATCGTCATCCGTCTTAAGATATTTTTTGCTCGATGCGGGATAAGCTGCTTGTAAATCAGCCGATAAGGTCAATGACGCTTTGTCGCTAGTTGATGCTGTTTTTTTATGCTGTGGCATGTATGGCTCCTTAGATTTTGCCTTTTACATGCGTAGGAAAACTTTCTGTGATATATCGCGCCAATCATTTTGAGCACAGTACAAAATACAAATCGTTATAACAACTTCCTACGCTAGTACTAACTAGTTCAGGTACAAAGGGTTACAAAACTT
>JAHDDB010000016.1 GCA_020629575.1 Caedibacter sp.
GCCTAATTCCCCTCTTTGCAAGAGGGGTGGCAGCCGCAGGCTGACGGGGTGTTTACAAAATGCACAACTTCAGTTATTTAAATTAATTTAACAAATTGACATTATACGCTTTGATAAAGACGCTGCTTGAGCGCTTGGCGGCGTTGCTCATAATGTTTTTGTTCATATTTACTTAGCTGCAAAGTATAACTGATTTGATCGTTAAATTTCAGCATGGTTTTCTCCTTCTCTTTTTCTATAGCAAAAATGACCTATCCAAGCGCATTCCCAAGTAAACACCTTGAATGCTCACGCGATGCGCAGGATAGATCATCGGGGGGAGGTCTTCATTGTGGGGGATAAGTGTTACAGTTTTATTATCCTGCATTTTAAATTCTTTTAATGTTGCTTCCTTTTCATCGATTAATGCCACGACAATCTGACCGTTGCGGGCAATATGTTGTTTTTGAATCAACACTAGATCACCATCTAAAATGCCACTTTCTTGCATTGAGTTGCCCGATATTTTTAATAAATAGCGATCAGGCATATTCAGAAGTTCTGATAAATCAATGGTTTCGATCACCTCATAAGCTTCTAGCGGTAAACCTGCGGCAATCGTGCCAACCAATGGTAAATGAAGAAGATTATGCTGCCCATTATCTGTTTGATCAATGATTTCAATATGCTTGCGCTTACCTTTAGGGATGTGGATATAACCCTTTTCTTTGAGCGCTTTAATATAGTAAGAAACTGTGGCTTTTGATTTGAGATTCAAAGCTTCTGCAATGTCACTAAAGGTAGGTGAGTAGCCATTTTCAGCCTGAAAACTCTGGATAATGTTTAAAACTTGCTGCTCTTTGTTATTTAACATGAACCTATCTCCTTGCCGTTGATCTATACCGCCCGCAAACCATTTTACAGTCTTTCTGCCATTGAATTTCTTGTTCTTTGACATTAAACAACGCAAAATGATTCACGAGTGGTATATCGCTTATTATGTTCTAAAAAAGTTTAAAATCAAGCGTAATATGCAAATAAGTTCAAATTAAGTTTAATATTGAGAGTTAATAAGTACTTCTTCGCCAAATTTACCATTGTGTGGCATCGGTTTATGCGTTGAGTTTAAAGGGCGCAGGACACGGATTGCTTTGGCACCTGCCGCACGTGCATCGCTAATATCCCCATCAGAGTCGCCATAATAAAGCGTGATTTTATGTTCTTTAATATAAGGCGTTTTCGCGCCATGCTTAGGACCACTAAAAATAACTGGATTCATTTTATCTTTAGGAATATCAAAATCATGCTGCAGAATACTCGTTAATTTTTCTGTCTTTGTTTTAGGTCTTCCAGTGATAAAGTAAATATGATCTCCTCGTTTAAGATGCATTTGGATAAGTGCATATCCTGATTGTTTGGGAATGGAGAAATAATCCCAGTCATTATTCATTTTCTGCCAAAATTTGGGATTCTTAAGAAACTCATTGCTCTTTGGTGAGAACTCCTGCTTACCACGAAAGAAACCAGGACTTGAGAATAGCAGAGTATCATCAACATCAAAGCCGACATTAATGGGCTTGGTGTTGGCTAAACTCTGTTTAATTTGCTCAACAGAGACCCAATGCACTGGCATGCGCTGACTGAGCTCACTCATTGTAACGCCCGGATTTAATGTGCTATGTGTGTTGGCAACTGTTATTTGCGCGAATAACGCAAAGACAATGCAAGATGTAATTAATGTGGCTTTTTTAAGCATGTTTAAATTCCCTCACTTCAGTATATGAAAATATCATTGCCGCAAAATACACAAAAAAAATGAAATTGTCATGCAGGTTGTGTTAATGAAGTTAACGTGATCTTGAGAATACGGAACACTAGAGTTTGAATTTATTAGGTGATTATAGAGTATCTTGGGGCTTTATCGCGAGAGTGTTTATACAATAGCTAGATAATAATTCAATTTAACGTATGCATATTGCTTCAAAAGACCTAAAAATTGTTGTTTGCGATACCAAATAAAATTAGTATTAGCAACATTAGAAAATTCATTTGGATAATTGATATGTATAAGCTATATCACAACCCTCGCTGTAGTAAATCGCGTGCGGCATTAGCGTTTTTAACGCAAAATAATTATGACGTTCAAGTGATTGAGTATCTCAATACACCGTTATCTCAAGCAGATATATTGCGAATTTTAGAGAAGTTAACTGTTGCCAAACACATGCTTATTCGTAGTGGTGATGATGATTTCAAAGCTTTAAATATCAATGATGTTGAGAAACGCTCAGATAGTGAGATTGCAGAAATTTTAGTAAAAACACCTAAATTAATGCAGCGCCCAATTTTGGAGACGAGGGACAAAGCTGCCATTGCACGTCCCTTGGAGGATATGATCGCTATTTTAGAATAGTTATCAAAGTGGCATTTTTGACGTTTTTTGCTTTTTATTTTAGGGCGAATTGTCTACTATGAGCCCTTTATTGTCGATAGTGGTCGCATAACATGAAATTTACTTTATTAAAGAAAAGTGCCAAAGCGCGTCGCGGCACTTTAACGTTTGAGCGTGGGCAGGTACAAACGCCTGCGTTTATGCCAGTAGGCACCTATGGTGCAGTCAAATCTTTGTCACCTGAAGATGTTAAAGCCACGGGTGCTGAAATCTTACTTGGCAATACTTTTCACTTATGGCTGCGTCCAGGCACTGAGATCGTCAAAATGCATGGCGATTTGCATGATTTTATGCAGTGGCAAGGACCGATATTAACGGATTCGGGTGGCTTTCAGGTGTTTAGCTTAGGCGCACTTAGAAAGCTTACCGAAGAAGGGGTTACCTTTCGCTCGCCACTTGATGGCTCAAAAGTGTTTTTAGATCCTGAAATATCAATGCAGATTCAGCGTGATCTAGGATCTGATATCGTGATGTGTTTTGATGAGTGTACACCGTATCCAGCAACAGAGCTTGAAACAAAGGCATCGATGGAGTTGTCGATGCGCTGGGCATTAAGAAGCAAAATCGCACATAGCGATAATCCATCGGCTTTATTTGGGATTATCCAAGGTGGGATGTATGAGCATTTACGTGATCAATCCTTAAAAGCATTAACGGACATTGGCTTTGATGGTTACGCAATTGGTGGTTTGTCTGTTGGTGAGCCCAAGCCTGATATGATTCGTATTTTAGATCATACAGCACATCAAATGCCTGAAGATAAACCACGCTATTTAATGGGTGTTGGTAAGCCGCAAGATCTGGTTGAGGGTGTGCGCCGAGGGGTTGATATGTTTGATTGCGTGATGCCATCAAGAAATGCCCGCAATGGTCATTTGTTTGTAAAAAGCGGTGTTATCCGTATTCGCAATAGTCAATATAAAACAGATACCTCACCTTTGGATGAAAGTTGCGATTGTTATACTTGTAAGAATTTCTCAAGAAGCTATTTACATCATTTGGATAAAACCAAGGAAAGCTTGGGTGCACGTTTAAATACAATTCACAATATCACTTACTATCAGCGTTTAATGAAGAATATCCGTAACGCGCTAGATGAAGATCGTTTTGAGGATTTTGTGCAGGAATTTTATAACGATATTGGTCAGCCGACGCCAGAGCTTAAAGCATAAAATGACACAATTGTGAATTGTGTATTTCAACCTTGCTAAGGCGATGGTAACATAAGCTTATTATAACCATGCCAATGCAAGATTCATGAGTATCTATTTATACAATTCATTATCTGGAAAAAAGGAGCTGTTTCAGCCGATTAGCCCACAAAAATTAAAAATGTACGTCTGTGGCATGACGGTTTATGATGATTGTCATATTGGACATGCGCGCACCCAGATCGCCTTTGATGTTATTGTACGTTATTTTCGCTTTTGTAATTACGATGTAACTTATGTGCGCAATATCACCGATATTGATGATAAGATTATTAAACGTGCCAATGAGAATGGTGAATCAACCGATGCACTCGTTGAGCGCACAATCAAAAGCATGTATGACGATTTAGATCGTTTAAATATCCTAAGACCTGATTTTGACCCACGAGCCACGCAAACGATTCCTGAAATGTGCCAGATGATTGAAAATCTTATTGCTAAAGGCTTTGCTTATGCACCGGGCAATGGCGATGTTTATTATCGCGTTGAAGCATTTAATAACTATGGCAAATTAAGTAAGCAAAGTTTGGAACACTTGCGTGTTGGTGCACGGATTGAAAGTAATGAACAAAAAGAAAATCCCCTAGACTTTGTATTGTGGAAAGCTGCCAAAGCCGGTGAGCCAAGTTGGGATTCGCCATGGGGGCAAGGTCGCCCGGGTTGGCATATTGAGTGCTCAGCAATGTCTAAAAAACTCTTGGGGGATAATTTTGATATTCATGCGGGAGGTTCAGATTTACGTTTCCCGCATCATGAGAATGAGATCGCACAATCAGAAGCGGCTAATGGTTGCAGCTTTGCTAATTATTGGTTGCACTCTGGCATGGTACAGGTTGATGATGAGAAGATGTCTAAATCATTGAATAACTTCTTCACCATCAAAGAGGTATTATCTGAGTATCACCCTGAAGTAGTTCACTTCTTTTTGATTTCAGGACAATATCGCAGTGAAATCAATTACTCTAAGGAGAATTTAGATCAGGCGAAAGCAGCAATTGAGCGTTTATACACGGCATTGCGTGGCATTGAGATTACTGAAAAGACAGCAGAAATAGCAGAAGCAAAGCAATATATTAATGACTTTAAACAAGCGATGAATAATGACTTTAACACACCAGAAGCATTGCCAGTGTTATTTGCCATTGCCAAAGAGATCAATAAATATCGCACAAATGATCAACAAAAAGCAGTTGGCTTTGCTCAGTTGTTATTGGAGCTTGCTAGTGTATTAGGTATCCTTAAGCACTCGCCAGAGAGCTATTTTAAGCATAGTGGTGCTGATGATTTAAGTGATGATGTGATTGAAACCATGATTGCTGAGCGTATTGATGCGAAAAAGAATAAAGACTATGCCAAAGCAGACCAGATTCGCCAAACGTTAGCAGAGCAAGGTGTATTGCTTGAGGACTCAGCAACGGGCACAATCTGGAAAAGAGCGTAAAGCACGTAAAGTAAAAACGAGGGTAAAAGATGAGTGATATATTTGGTGGTGATGTTAATGTTGATGCATTGGCGCAGGATTTACATACAATCCGTGATTATCTGCGTTGGGCGACATCTCGTTTTCTAGAGGCAGAGCTTTTTTATGGACATGGTACAGATTCGGCATGGGATGAAGCAGTGCATTTAGTATTGCAAGCACTTTACTTACCATTAGATATTGATAACCGTATTTTGGATGCGCGCTTGACGCATGTAGAACGTCAAAAAGTCATTAAATGGGTGTATAGACGCGTGGTTGATCGTGTGCCATTGCCGTATCTTACAAAAACGGCATGGTTTGCAGGAATGAAGTTCTATGTTGATCAACGCGTTATCGTGCCACGTTCACCGCTTGGTGAGCTGATTCGCAATGAGTTTGAGCCATGGGTTAATCATCATAATGTCGAACGAGTGTTGGATCTATGTACTGGAAGTGGCTGTATCGGTATTGCGACAGCACATGTATTTCCTGATGCGGAAGTGGTATTAAGTGATATCTCAGAAGATGCACTAGAAGTGGCTAAGCGCAATATCAAGCAGCATGATATGGAACAACGTGTTACTGCCGTACAATCGGATTTGTTTGCAGACCTAACTGACCAGAAGTTTGATTTGATTATCTCTAATCCGCCGTATGTTGACATGAATGATTTAGCATCCATGCCACAAGAGTATTTGAAAGAACCGGCATTGGCATTAGGCTCAGGTGACGATGGTTTAGACATCACCCGTAAGATCTTAGTTGAAGCACTTGATTATCTGAATGAAGATGGTGTGTTAATTGTGGAGGTCGGTAATAGCCAATATGCGTTACAAGAAGCCTTTCAAAGCGTGCCCTTCACTTGGCTTAACTTTGAAGATGGCGGTGATGGTGTATTCTTATTAACCTATGATGAACTTGTGACTTATCGATCAGTGTTTGCAGAGGGCTATCAAGATGCCAGGTAATACGTTTGGAACCTTATTTAAAGTCACGACTTTCGGTGAAAGTCATGGTTTGGCACTAGGTGCGATTGTCGATGGCTGCCCGCCAGGATTGCCATTAAGTGAAAACGATCTACAAGTAGATTTAGATCGACGTAAACCAGGGCAGTCAAAGTTTACCACACAGCGACGCGAACCCGATCAGGTCAAGATCTTATCTGGTGTGTTTGAAGGAAAAACAACAGGCACTCCAATTGGTTTAATCATTGAAAACACCGATCAGAAATCCAAAGACTATGGAGAAATCAAAGATCAATTTCGCCCAGGACATGCTGATTTTACCTATTTTCATAAATATGGCATTCGTGATTATCGCGGCGGTGGACGCTCATCAGCAAGAGAAACAGCGATGCGTGTGGCAGCAGGTGCGATTGCCAAAAAGGTATTAAAAGAGCGCTTTAATAGCGAAATATTTGGCTATGTGTCACAGATTGGTGATATTGAACTTAAGCTTAAAGACCAAAGCTTTATTGAACAAAACCCTTTTTTCTGTGCTGATTCTGATAAAATTCCACAGCTTGAGGAATTGATGCAGTCCATTCGCAAACAAGGAGATTCTATTGGTGCCAAGGTTAATGTTGTCGCACGTAATATCCCTGTTGGATTGGGTGAACCGGTATTTGATCGTTTAGACGCCGATATTGCCAAAGCATTGATGAGTATTAATGCTGTTAAAGCGGTAGCTATTGGTGATGGTTTTGATGTCGTGAGCCAAAAAGGTAGCGAGCATCGCGATGAGTACATTAAAGATAAAGGCTTTCTAAGCAATCATGCCGGTGGCATTTTAGGTGGGATTTCCTCAGGACAAGATATCTTAGCAAGCATTGCCTTTAAACCCACTTCAAGCATTTTAGTACCTGGTCGCTCAATTGATATTCATGGCGATCAATGTGAAGTCATTACCAAGGGGCGTCATGACCCTTGTGTCGGCATTCGCGGTGTGCCCATCGCTGAGGCGATGTTAGCACTTGTCCTTGTTGATCACTATTTGCAGCACAAAGCGCAGAATTTATAACTATACCGCCCATATTGTAAACCACAGTTAGAGACACAGAAAAGCTCTCAAATAATGTTAAACCGTGTGCCAAATTGACGGGGCAGATCAAGGTGCTATAGAACCCTTGTTTTATTTTATTTTACAAGCACTTTCACTTCGACTACTTGAGGTGAGTTGATATAGAAAAATCGCGTCACAACATTAGCCACATATCGCACATAAGCATAATAATGCGGATAAGCTGCCTCAATCACAAGTACATTGCTCACATGATCATAATTAACTGCTTTAATCACCGATTTAAAAAACTGATATCTTTCTGCATTTTCCTCACCATACAGGAATTTTAATGCCAATAAAAACCCATCATTATTGCGAATATCCAGATCGGAAAAAGATCTAAAAACCTGCACCACACGATCAATATGACGAAAGCTATTTAGTCTTAGCTCAGACTTTAAAGCAATCAACTCAAAGTGCGCGCTTTGAGTGGTAAAGCTATTGGTGCTTACCTTGATCAAACTGCCGTGTTCGGCTTTTTGGGTCCATTCTACTTTGGCAAAAATCCTTTTCTCAATATCCAGCGCCTCATTGATATCTTTAGGAGAGTAGCTAAGTTTACCAACATGCTTATGAAAGACATATTCACTGACCGTATGATTGTAGTAATCTTTATACGGCTGGTTATTAACCCATACTTGATGAACATAACAAGCGCGAGCCTCTGGATCCTCAGGATGTAGTAAAGGGATTTTATCGTAACGCTCATCAATTTTTTGTGATGTTGAATAGGCTTCAAAGAGATTAAATAGCGGGATAACATTAGTAATAAACAATCGATCCTTCTGGCTAATGAGCTCAAAAAAGTCTGCTCTATCATATATCCCCACGGGAAACATCAACATCATTTCTTTGACTTTGGCAGTCGTCTCAGTCACCGGAATCTGCGACAGCTCAATGCTTAATTTTAAAGAAAACTCAGGTGACAATAAATCTAGACGCGTTTTATCATTTAAACCCAAGGTATATGCATCACTATTGTAAACCGTCGCTAACACTTCCTTTTGCGTACCATCATCATAGATGACACGCACTTTAATTTTATTCTCTTTAAGCAACATTTCTTTTAATTGACATAATTTAAACTCGGCTTGTTTCCACAACAAAGGATTGATCCACAAATCAAAGACATTGTGATTAAGCTCTGTTGGGGCATCAGTCTGCAATGAAACTTGCGTTGAGGTCGTTGTTAAATCGACATGATCAACCTTAAAACACGTCAAGTTAACTTCGCTTAAATTACTATAATGAAACTGTTTTTTTGCCTGAATATCATAAACATCAAAACGCTCTTTTGGCTCAAGGCTTAAGCAAGCTTTTTTAATCTTTGACTTAACCGCAATGAGCATATGCTTAGGCAGCTGCATTAACAGATTTTGATTATAACGCGATAAACGATAATCTCGCTCACTTCTAAGTTGTGCCACCAAGTTGCTTTGAATATCCTTACCCAATGCCTCAAACAAATGGGTCAATACCTGATAATGATCATCGGATAAATCATAGTTTTTGCTGACAAAAGCCGTTTTTTCATCGAAAAAATTCATACCCTTCACCCTGTCATTGTTGTCATTTGTGATGGATTAATAAAGCTAATAACTCCGCCAACTGCCGTCGTACACATCGCTTTATTATTCATCGTATTAATGGGAGAGCCTTGTACCATCGTCATAATATTCGTTGGGATAAACTGTCCTGCTGGAATACACGGCGAAATAGGTTTTAATGGGTTCCATGCCGGATTCGTCACTGCTGTACAACTTGGCATTGGCAAAATATTTACCATAGGTGCCGCATCGGTGATATTAGCTGCAGGCTTGTTATTAATCAGCACGGTTGCACGTAACGTGCTATACATCCCAGGACCCAAACCAAAAGTGCATAACATTTGCGAGCTTGTACAAGTAACCATTGTTGCTTGTGGCGAGCCACTACTGGCACTTAATGCACTTGCTGCTTGACCACTTAATACGGCTGTATTACTCATCGAGTTATTTAAGTTTGCTAAAGCGACCTCAAGTTCAGCTTGCTCAGCAAGCTGTTTTGCTGTTTGTGCGCTTTGAATGTTACGCTGCTGAACTGCGATCACATTTTGCATCTGTATCGTTTTTGCCTGCATTTCATCTAACGCTTTGGCCGCATTTTTTGACTTTTGCGCATGTGAGCCAATCTCGCCTGCGGCTAGGGCTAAGGCATTATTAATCTCATTAATTTCATCTTCAATATGCGCTAAATTCTCACAACTTTGTAGCTGATTCAACAGCTTAGGTGTTTCAGGAATTAAATCGTTGACACTCGGGATACCAGATGTTGACATACTCGGTATCGCGCCACTTAACAAGGCTTGCATGTTAGGTAGCGATGGGCTCCCCATGGCATTGATAAAATTTTGTTGATCCAATGCCATAAATTGACGCTGATAATTAAGTACTGGCTCTAAGATGTCATTAAGATTAGCCACACTCGCCATAGAAAAACCGCTAGGTAATGGTACCTCCTTATTGAGCAACATTGACAAGCAATTTTGCAAGTCTTGTAAAGGAGATAATAGATCAACCGACAGCGGAGGTAGGTTTGGCACTCCCATCAAGGGCGGCATCGAGAAACTCATCGCATTTGCTAAATTTTGACATAATGCATCAAGTTCCATTTGAATTTGCTTAAGCAAGCTTAACACATCAGGCAATGACATTGTATTAAGATCTATGCCTTGCAAAAAGCTTGCCAGATCAGGCAATGATGCCAAGCTTGGCGTATTAACACTAGGTAAACTGATCTTGGCAATAAGCGATTTTAACTGGCTAAAAGCATCCAACACTTCATCACACAAACAGCTTGCCATTTGCATATTCGCCGTAGGCACTTTGGGTAGATTTTGTGATAGATTTTGAAGCTTCATAATTTCTGCATTGATACTTGCCTGCAATGCCAATGATTCATTACCTTGTTCAGCCAACATTGCATTTAAACTTGCTGTATACGGTCCAACAATAGCGCTACTATCAAAGCTTCCACCTTGGGGTAATTTAGGCAAATGATCTAATGCGCTTTGTAGCTCAGTCATTTTTGGCAGCATTTCTTGTGCATTGAAGCTCATATCAGGTACACATGGACAAAGTGAATCATGTAATGCATTAGCATTTATAGCAAGTTGTGATTGAAATGCCAAAGCCGTTGGTATTTGTTGCTTAAACTGATCTAACGCCGCTGTTGTGCTTTGTAAATGTGCTTGATAACTGGCTAAGAGCTCATCGCTACTAGGATCTCCTTGCCATGCCAACGCACTTGTTTTTAATCCCGAGAATTCTGTCATAACCGCAGCATGCGCATTGGTTAATTCTGATAATGGTGATGCGCTTACCTGTGATTGAGCAATGAGTAAACTTGGCGTCACTTTAGCAACACTCGTCAAATAATCACTTTGCAAGCGTGTCACTTGTTGCGATGGCATACTTGCAAATGCTTGCTCGAAACGTGCCTGCTTAGCGCTTTGTAGATCACTGCCAATAAGATGCGATGTACTATCATCATTTAACACCATCACTACACCCTCACGAGCAACAACCTCCATCTTGCGATTTTCTGCTGATTGACTTTGCTTGACCGCTGTTGATTGCGCATCGCCTAACATCCGTGCCTTTTTACTGACATTTTCAGCTACAAGTGGTAAACCAGCAGGTACCACAAACACCGACCAACTTTGCACTTGCCCATTTAGTTTATTCAATGCTTGTTGCTTTTGTGTATCTTGCGTACTACTTGCCAGATCTTGCACATGTGCTGATGCCGTATTTGGATCTCCTAGCTGCACGTTTTGTGCTTTGGCAGCTTCTTCATGGTAACTAACGATTGATTTAACCGTTTCAGCGTCATTCTCAGGCAGTTTTATTTGTCCTATTTGCTGCAAAAAATCTGTGTTTTTCATCATTATTTGATCACTCATGGGTAAAACAGCTGTATTTGCAGTCTTAGCATCGAATGAGGCATTGGGGTACCCCATAAAATCAGCTAAGGTTTGCTTTTTTGCAATCTCACTTACTGCATCTTTGCCTGTATTGCCTTTATTCCCATTACTCAAATCACTTAACTCTTTTGATAGATTCTCTTGATACTGGGCATACGCCTGTGTCTGGCTATTGATATCTTCAACACTACTTTCTGAATTTAAGCCAAGAATATTTTTATGGATCTGTAGCAAACTTGTCTTTTGATTGCTATCGTTTGCTACATTAGTAGCGCCTATTGCGGGTGCTTGTGCTTGGCTTTTCTTTAGCTGATCACCCAAGGCATTGATATATTCACTACTCGGTGTCATGGTTTGCGGATCAACATTAACTCGCTGTGATTGCCTCGTTAATAGAGCTTCCTTTTCACTTTGCTGAAAATTACTTACTTGCGGGCTTAAATTCTCGGATATTTTAGCAACTTTTGACATATCACCAGCGGATCTTGCATCGGTTAATGAATCATTTGCCGCTTTTAAACTTTGTATATTTGGAGCATCTGGTGCTTGAGTTGATCTGGAGGTCAAATCCGCAATTAATTTCTGTGTTTGATCGAGATTAACATTCTCAAGACCACTGGCTTTATAGTCAGGACTCGCATACTGCTTCAATGCACTTAAATTGCGCTGCAAAACACTGCTTTTTTGTGTTAAGCCTTGTGTCTCACTTTCATTATAGATCGATAAATTTTCGATAAACTTTTGGAAATATGCCAATTCATTTGCCATAGCCAATCCTTAACCCACCGAGGTGGTTAAACCCTTTACCGTTGTACTTGTCGTGCCTTTAATATCCACTGTCATCCCTTGTACAGAGGCCGCTTGAGTAGCCTTAACAGCAACACTACCACCTTGCAAGCTTGCACTACTTGTTGATTTTAAACTCAGTGAACTGGAACCCGTAATACTGACTTTATCCGCATTAAGCGTAATCTCACCGTCTTTGACCTCAATCACACTGCTACCCACTGCAAGCTTAATATCTTTGTCTTTCAGTGAAATGCTCGTGCTACTTTTTTGAATCAACACTTCATCCGTAGTCACTTTAACCGTGATATCCCCAACGACAAATGCAATTGTTTTTTCTGCTTTTAAGCTATATTCATTGCCAATTTGCAATACTGCGTCACCCGCACTTTTATATTGAATATTGCAGATTTCTTTTTCTTCTTTACCTTTGACAGCAACCGAAATCCCGTCGCTGTTCATTGCGATTGCGTGCTTTGCCATTATGAGTCCTTTTTAACACTAAATTGATTAATGGTGAAGCTCATACTCTCACCTTGCGGTTTCTCAATATAATACTTCCACCCAGATACCGGTTGATGCTTTAAGATAAAATAAATAGCAACAGGCGTATCACTCACATCTAAAGAGATCTTTTGTGCCCCTTGATCTGGCATAAATACATAGCGGGTAACGCCCTGATCTAGCGCGCTTTGGCTAATGGTTGCGTAATCTGCGGTAACAAAACTCTTTTGGTCTGCCGGTTGACTAATCAACATTGTGATTGGCTGTTTATCATTGGCATCTTTTGACATGTCGACCTTCACCGTCATTGTTGTCGAATGATACCAAGGGATTAACGAGCAGCCGCTTAACATTAAAAACACTGCCACTATTGTTATATATTTCATCATTTTTGCCATTGTTTTACTCCTGCTCTAACTCTTTTTTATTTCCAACCAAACCTCACTCCCAAAAAACACCCCGTCAGCCTACGGCTGCCACCCCTCTTAAGAAGAAGGGAATAACAAGGGGCATTGCCGTATTCCCCTCTTCTCAAGAGGGGTGCCGAGCTTGCGAGGTGGGGTGTTTATAAATCATAATCTACGCCTGAAAATTATCCGCATTATTGTCTTGTTGATACTTAACCAGTTGCAAAATGTCTGACTTTAACTGAAAGCTCACGACAAATGGGGCTACCTTACTGTTATCACTACTAATCTTCCAGCTGCACAACCAATCACTATTGCAATTAGCATCCGCCAACATCTTAAAGACTGCCCACTCACCCTGATAGGTTTTTTGATAAGTTACATTGCTGTTACTTAACCAGCCAATGGATACGGTTGGTTGCAGTTGCCAATCATAAACAACCGGGTGATTGCTTTGGTCATAGGTATCTAAGCCCAATACACGATCCTTGCTACCAATTTGCATAAATGACAGCACCATTTTGCTAATGCCATCTAGGGAAACCTGTTTAAAAGGTGTTGCTGCTACAAACATATCCACCGCTCGCGGCTTGCCATCTGTTGTCCATAAATCACTTTGCAAACGATAGAAGTAATTAAATGAATCAATATAGCTCACAAGCGTTTTTTGCTGCTCTTGGGTTAAATTATTATCAACTTGCCAAATGCCACTAATCGCATCTAAATGAATAAAGCCTTTAAGTAGTGAATACATCTCATTATAAACAGTACCTTTAGGTCCAAACATGTCATTTAATGCATCTGAGCTAATAATACTACTGGAGCCTAAATCCAATGGGAATTTACTTTTTACAAGTGCAATTTTTGGCACAATATCAAGATCCCATTGCTGTTTCAAATCAGTAATAAGATACTGCGCAACACTCAAGCGAATGATACTCTCGGGCACTTTAAGTAATTGATATGCCTCATTATTTGGCACACCTAAGGCGTCGATTAAACCATTGAGCTTAGCTAATAATGAATCTTCTTTGGTTGAATTGATCTCTTCATATAAACGAGTGTAATTTTCACGATTACGTTGATAGAGATTATTACTAATGGATGACAATACTTGCTTATAATCTTGATATTTTGGAGACGCTACAAACTCATTTAATCGTGCGAAATTATTTGGGATAATTTGCAGCTCAGCAGGCAGCGTTTCCCCTTTCCCAAAGCTTGTATTGGTCTTGATATAATCAAGCATATTGCTAAATGGCGTATTATCCGAAGTAATATCAATCAAAAACATCTGCAAGTTATCAATCGACACCTTGGTTGGCAAAGAATTTTCCAATACTTGATTCAACATCTGCACGTATTGACTGGCATAATGTGTTAATGCCCCCTTTTCCAAACGATCAAATGCGCCATAGTTGATATTGTATTGCTGCAGTAATTTCACCAAACTCTCATAGCGCTTTAATAGCGGTAATACCGAGTTGATCAACGTGTTTTTTGAATAGACTAATGACACGGCGGTTACGTTACGCGAGAAGACCGTTTTGAAAGTGTATTTATAGTAATCATTGTCATCGAGCAAACTGATTGTATTTTGATTGCGATTAAGCACACTGACCAAAATAGAGTTAAGCTCAGCACTCAATAAAATGCGCTTCCACACCTGCTCTTTTGATTGATCGACTGAACGCTTACTAAAGAAGGCATTCACTTTATCGTTATAGTGAAACATTTGCTCAACAATATCTGCAAAGCTTGTGATATTATTTTGCGTAGCTGGAATAAGGTTTTGCAGATCAATCAATGCCGTGCTGCCGTTACAATAAGACTGATCCTGCGGTAAAGCGCTGCCTAATTTTGCCAAGAACTTGCTAACGCCTGAATTATTATTAAGCACATCGTTAGTTAACATATCTGGCACAACTTGCTGTAATAAACACACCTCTTGATGAGTAATCACATTGCGACTGATATACTCTTTTAACTGATCATTCGTCGCATGAAAGTAATCACCATCAAAAAAAGTGCTCAACATCTTACCTGAACCAATAGTGCTTGCTGAATTTATGATTTTAGAGTCATCAGATTCTGCGTTATACAGATTGCTCGGAATATGTGAAACCAGTTTGCTGTTGTTACTGCCATAACGATAAACAATGCCTAACTGCTCAGAAGACAATCCAGTAATCAAAGAAATAAGAGATAAATTATCTTTTAATACATCTGCAACTTTACTTGAATTAGTACTGGCAATAAGTGATAGATAAATTGCCTTATGTAGATAGTCTTCTGTTTGATATATTTTCGGTAATAGTACGTTTTCATACAAATAATTAGCATATAAGCGGTTTAGTGTTTTATTACCATGCGCATTATATAAAAAAGGCAATAATAATTGACTGCGATAATAGCTCACCCATTGCTCATAAGTCTTAGCGGCTGCCTCTGTTTCCATTGTATCTAATGGCACAAAAGGACGCTTCAATTGAATAAATTCACTAAACTCATATTGTTGATAGGCATTATAGGCAAACACCGTACTAAAGAATGCCGAAATAAATACTGCCGCAGGTACTAATACATGCCTTGGTTTTAATGCATTTTTATACGCTTTGGAGCCAAAATCAAAGAACGTACTGTGATAGTTTCTAGCATGTATACCAAAATCAAGATGAATCGCTTTGGCAGGCACTTGGCCATAAGCGCCTTGCGTTAACTCAGAGACTAATTGTATTGCTGGCAAAGTCGCACGCTCAATTTGATAAGCTGCCGTTAGCGCACGCTGAACTTCAGCCGTATGATTATTTAAATCACTCAACTTCACTGAAATTCGATGACGGATAATGGCAAATTCGTCATCCAAGGTTGTTTTAATCTCCTCAGCAGAGCTTGGCGCTTCAAAGCTTATCTTAGTGTCATGTTTCAACAAATCAAAAAGTGCTTCTATTTCTTCATCCAGCGCAAAATCGGCAACCGATAAATGTATCTGATAATTCCCATGTGAGAATAATGGCATTTGTGCCATAAACTTTTGAAACATCGCAAACTGACTAGAGATAAAGTCATTACTTGTCGCCTTTAGCAGCACGACAGGTAATTGAATTGCACCACGATGATAAAGCTTATTCAAAAAACCATTAAACAACGGGACATTTAATTGCTTGGTACTTTCTAAGGTAATCACAACAATCACCTTGCCATGCCCAACGATGATCGATTGATTCGCATCAATAATAGTAATCTCAAAGGCATCTAAATCAATCAAACCACCAAGATACGTCAAGGCATGCTCCATATTGCCTTCATAAACACATAAAAAGGATGGCCAAAATGAATGCTTTGCCTGCTTTTGAATATTTAGCTGAGCGTCTGCATATGGGTTTTTATTTTTCTTGGCTTTCGGTGCTGCTTTTTTCAAGCGACCAAACATTGACGTTGCCTTGCTTTTTTCAGTCTTTAAGGTCTTGATCAACCAAACAATAAAGACCAAAAAAGCAGCCACACCCATTGTGCCAAAAAGCATAACGGCATATTTACTGGTTAATAGACTCATTTTGACTCCTTTTCATCACTAAAGCTTAATATAATCCCCTGTTTATCACTAAATGCTAAGGCGTTAGTCCCCTCGCCATTTTTTGTTGATTGTTTTAAGTTAAATTGTTGATCATTCGCGTCTTGGGTATAACTAAGTGCACATTCTTGTTGTGCACCATAGAGTGTTTGCTGTGCTATTTTTTGTGATGCTTTATCTTCAATCGTTGCTGTATTTAGTTTAACGGATTTAATTTTGACGGTTTCTGCCGAGTTAAACTGCAATAACACAACATCACCATTTCGTAATAGATTAAATGTATTTGCTGTAACGCTAAAGCCTGCTACTGGTACATACAGTGGTGCAGATTTACTCGGATCTTTATAAAGAGATTTTGGCAAATTACACGCATAGCTTAATAAGTTCTCGCTTTGCTTGGCATAGACATAATCAGTGAGTTTCGTACCTTGATCGTCAGCAAACGAGCTTTCAGTTTCAGACTGGCCTTTATAAAGCTTATAAGCATATTTGACACTATCATCAACATCTTTACCAATTGTGATCACCCCTTGTGCTTGAAATGTCACAAACGATTGATATTGAGGTAAATCATTTGCCTTAGCACTTTGATCCAACCATTGACTTTGAAGCTGCACAAAATGAGTAATGCCCGCAGATGAGCCAATCATCGTGATCTTCTCATAGCGATCCTTGTCCGTTTCTGATTCATAATTTTGCTCGGTTAATTTACGCTTTACAAACTCGATCGTTGCCCTATTCTGCACAAATTGAAAACGTTGGATGCTTAAGATCACTGCTGTGCTTTGCCCGACAAAGGTGTTTTGCCATTGTGTTTTATCCAAAGCGATCAAGTCATAACCTGGTGTTATCGGGAAAAAAGGCATAAGCTCACGCAAATTCACATGAAATTTAGCCACACAAGCCAACATGCTTTGCAAATCATTTGTAATCTTTTGCTCGGCATTGGTGTAGATCTTCGGATCCTCAACGAATTGAACACGATCAAGTGTAAAACTTTTGATTAATGGCTGTTTTTCATTATAAATTTTTGCCAAGGATTTTCTATCCGTATTCATATCAGCTAGATTCATCATATTCTGTATTTTTGACCATAGTGGCTGTACTTGGCAGTGTGCATGATCGATTTGAAATAAATCTTTTGAGGTTAATGTGCCCTTGCCCTCTGGCTTTTTTTGCCAGTCACTGGTTAGTGCATCATATAAAACATAGCTGCTTTTGCCCTTTGTGAGTTTGCTATAGTCATACACCAAATAAACACTGTAATGATCCAAAGCCTCGATAAAATAATCATAGAAACTACGTGCGTAAGCGGATACCATTATTTGTTTTTGCTTGGTTGCAAGTTTTTTGCATTTGGCTGCATCAATCTGCACCCAACTTTGGAAGAAATTATTGTCATTAAACACATCGATATATGATTTATCAAAATCAACATAAATAGGTTGATGTTGTGACCAGAATGCCTTTAGAGGATCGCTAAATTTCAAGCTGAAAAACGGCAGCATCGAGGCAATTTTACTCGTTTGCTTATCAATATTTTGTTCAACCAAAGGATCGGCAAAATGCAAATGTTCATCATTTGTCATAGAAGCAATTGCTTGTAATTGCAGCTTAGTCTGATACTTGGTGTTTTTCTTATCAGGATCGTCAAAAACATAGGTATTCTCTAATGTAATCGCCATTGATAACGGAACATTCTGATACAAAAATGCATAATCTGGATGCACGCCATCATCATATGAAATTTGAAACTTAAGCATACCATCAAAACCATAGCGTTTAAGCTCAAGATCCAGCTCGGTAATATGATAATTAGCCAACATCAAACCTTTAAACTGTGACTTTTCTGTTTGATTTTGATACTTGTTACTGACTAATGTTAATGGCTTTGTTGCTAGGTTTTCATCTAATGGATTAAGCTCAATCGTGATAACTTGCTCAACGATAAACGGGTCATATCCAATCACTGGACGAATCTTGGTTTGTAGAAGTGCGAACAATTTGCGTGACTCGTTTTTACTGACAATGCTAAGTGCGAAAAAGCGTGATAGTTTATTCACCACCTGCTTAAATTTAAAAATATCCACACCATCAAGTTGCAATAGCACTTCTTCAACCAATAAAGTCTCAAGCTCATCCAACATTAAACGTGCATTCTCAAGCATGTTCGATGTATTTTGAAAATTTGTCTCTAGGATCTCATCCAATAGATTAATAAAAGTCAATTTTTCAAAATACACCTTAAAAGGGCGTATCACATAGCGTGATAGCACACCGGCAGATAATAAATCAAGCACACGGGCATAAGCAATACTTTGACGAAACCCAGGTTTTTGTTTGGCTTTGATTAAGCCTAGAATCTTTTGATGCAATAGCTTTAATTTATCAATACTCTGATCGTTTAACTCATCAATCACAGCAATGGTTAATACATCCAGTAACGCATGTGAGATATAGGAAAAACGCTCTGAACTTAAGCTTAAATTCGGCAAAACTTCGGCTAAGATGTCTGCCAATTGCACATTAATATCTTTCGTTTCAGATGTCTTTTGCCCTTGTTCTACTGTACTTTTACTCTCATCATCAAGCACTGTGCTTTCATCTATTGTTGCCGCACCCATACTTCTTCCTTATATTGCCACTGATTGTTTAAATTGACGTTTGGGATAAAATTCATGGCTATTAGGATCTTTTTTGCTCGCATCAGTAACGGAAGTCACTGCAGAGCCATCTAACAACACCAAATCAAATTGACCACTTGTCTGATACGCATCAATTAAACTTTGTAACTTAGCAGGTTCATCAAGAATCAAATATGCTTGCGCAAGTAATGCCTGTTTTTTTCCTTCATCAAATACACCTCTGACTGCCAACCATGTGTTTTTCTTATTGGCATAGGCAGGCTCGTCAATACTTGATTTAGGCTGTGACAAATACTCCATGACATCTTGATCAAAACCACCAAAGCTTTGAAAGGCGATTTCTCGCTGCGATTTCGGATCAATCATCACCCCTTTGAGCAGTCTATACTTTTCAATTTCAACAATACTATCTTGAGTAAAAGTCTGCTTATCAAGCATATGATGACTTGACTTAAATGTGTAGTTTGATAGTGCACGCAAGCTTGTATTAGACTCCATACTCGTAAGAATATTCATATAAACCGGCGTTTTACGTTGACCACTGCGTGTGGTTTTCCTCGTGATAAGCGCATTATACTGACGATCTTTTCTGCCTGCCGCTGAACCTGTTAAATTATAAATATGTGCTAAAAATTGTGCTTGTGTGTTTTTTAGCTGCTCTTCTACGGCTAATTGTATTGTTGTGCGCTGTGTGCTTAGACTGCCAACGGCTTCCTTTTGGCGCTCACTGGTATTTGATAGCATTGCCTTTAATAATAAGCTTACTTTTAGATCATCCACTTTATACACTGGCGAGAACCCTTGATAACGCACATCACCATTATCATCAAAACGCTTGATCTGTAATTTAGTCATCACATCATCTGCCCAGACGCTTAGTTGGTTTTGCTCACTGCCACTGAAGTTTCTGCTGCGTTTTGCATATTCAATATTGATCGCAACCTTGACATAGGCTTGCAATAAAGCATGCATAATTTCAGCCGCAACCGTGTAAAAGCTAACACTGTCATCATTTAATAACCTTTCTTTCTCTTGGTTTTTAAATTCACTCACAGAGATAAGGTCTAAATATTTAGCGATAAACTCACTCAAAGAAACATTTGACTCGGTATTACATAACTGGGCATAGCGGCTTTGCGCTGTTCCTTCCCCTAAGGTAGCCTTCATTCGCGCTGATAGCACTTTATCTTTGCTATCACCCTGATAAATCGGCTTATCACCAATACCATGAGCATACATCTTAAGCATTAGCTCATTGAGTTGACTAAATAAACCATAGAGATTCACCATGTCTTCGGTATTAATGACAAAAGATACTAACTGACGTATATTCACGTTATTTTTCAAGGTTGAGCTACTGCTAGATAATACCAGTTGCATATAAATATACGCTTTACTCTCAGCGTTGAATCCATTCATGATTTGACTTGGAATGTCCTGAGCTGCAGCAACATCTTGTGCCACAGCAGTAAAGTTATAAGGTCTGCTGCCCAGTTTCTGCCCTAGTGCAATTTCCGTTAATTGATCCTCAACAACCATACTGACAAGCTTTGGCTGTTGATTATCAAGGCGCAAATCTTTTAAGATCTTGGCACCTTGTTCTAAATAGGCGTGCATTGAATCTTGGAAATCTTTGTAGCGCTTATCTTTCAAAGTACTGGCGGCTTTGATCACATTCGCATCATAAAATGTATCTAGATTCTCTTCTAATTGTGGCGCATAGATTTGAGCCTTACTATCCTCAACAAAGGCTTGGCAGAAACCAGTATAGCCTGGGGCTTTTGCCCATTCCTGCGCACCTTCAATAGCTTTCACCTGCTCATTGGTTTTGGTCACCAACTCCTTATAAACATCTAAGCGCTCTCTTAATTTGCTAATTTTACGAGCTGCTTGGTAGCTATTACCATGCACCTTGACACGCGTTGCATCTTTTTGCAAAGCCTCTTTCCATGCATCGATACTTTTGGTTAATGCACGCGAACTATCCTCAAACTTCTTATAAACTTCAGACAATACTTTAGTGAAGTTGGCAATAATCTGCTGAAAACTACCTGTTCTAATAAACTCTTCACCATAAAGCCCAACAAGCTGTCTTAGCGCTTGCTGCACTAAATAAAGCTGAACCAAATGATCATATTCAACCATTAAAGCTGCAACACATAGCGAAATCAGAAAACGAAAGTCTGTCTCACTTGCTCTTAAACTAGCAATCTGTTCAATCAATGCAGTTTTTTGATCCAAAAACAAATCCGCCTCACCAACATTAGGTGTCTTACCTTGAAAATAATCAAATAGTTTTGCTTTAAGATCTTCTTGTGCAATTTCACCGCGTTCAATCGCCCCTTTACCATATAACTCTTGGGTTGAGAAATACAGCATACTGTGTGCTAATTGCCAATGCACCACCATGTCATAGCTACTAAACTTAGCAAACTCGTTTAGTAAGCCCATGCGCGTTCTAAACATGTGCTGTAAAAAAGGCATCTGTTCTGGATAAGAGGCTGAAAACATCTGCATCGTTAATTCAGACACTTGCTTGATATGTGACTGATTAATGCCAAATACAAACTCATTAATAAATGCCGTCATCTGTCCATAGCATGCCTCACGATAGTTCTGGCTCGCATCAACACTAATGACTTTTTCTTTTGTTAAAAATGCCGCTTCAATTTCTTTTAGAAAGCCTTTTAATCCTTCTAAAGCCTCATGCCGTGCTTGGATAAATTGTGCAAATAGATCTTTACTTTCAGGCGCAAAGCAGCCCAACAATTCATTGAGTGTTTTCTTGCCTTTAATTTCCTCTTTTTGATCTAACTGGTAATTTATCACCAGCTCTTTAACTTGGGGAATTTTAGCAGTTTGATTATGAGTTAATGTCAGAGTATTTTTTTGCGCTACATATTCAATTGTTACTAATTTTAACGCATCAGTTACTTGATCTAATTTATCCACATCCGCGGTTGTTAACTTATCCTCTTCAACCATTAAAAACTCAAAGCTTGATGAGGTCATTTGTTGAAAGTATTTTTCTTTGCAGGTGGTAATAAAGATGCCATTATCAATCACAGGATAACTTGGGAAAATAATCGTTGATAATTGAAATGGCAGATTTTTGACAAGATATTCAAGTGATTTATCAGCAAGCATTAATGACACTTGATCACTGGGCAAGCTCTTTTGTGCAAAGCTTTCAACCGCAACAATATAGTCTTGGAAAACACGTAAATGCCCTTGAAAATCATGTAACTTAAAATAGCTTGATATCACCGTCTGGCGCTTATTCTTTAAAATACCAAACAAATTACCCAGTGATGCACTATCGACAAACACATCACACTGTTGCGCTGACTTCTGCAAATCGTGAATCGCTTTGACGGATTCAGCATGTGCTTTCTGTGCCTGAACCAAATCCTTAGATACTTCATCAAACTGTGTTTGAAACTCAACCACGGCTTCACTTTCTTTAAAGCTGCCCAAAACCCCACTTTTTGAAGCTTGCTGAGACTTTTTTAAGCTATCACTAATAAGTTGTAGTGCTTTAATATTTAGTAAGTTTGCCACCTCGGTATCAGTAATTGCCGAGGCTTCACGATTGCTGGCATAATCCGCCATTTTTTTGACCAAGGTGCCTTTGGATGTTGTCTTTGAAAGCTTTTCAACAACCGCTTTGGCATCATTTGCAAGCTTTTGGCGTTTATCTTTAATCTCTTGATCATGCTCAGGACGTCGATACTCTTTTTGTAAAAACTCATTTAAGAAATGCATATGATAAAGCGCAATAGGCACAATACTAGCAATACCAAAGCTGCCTGAAACAAGCGTTTTGTCATTATGACACTGTACATTTGGACAGGTTAAGATCTTAACCAAGTGTGTCACAATTACCGCTGTTTTCCATAAGTTCTCATCATGGATGATCCACAGCTTTTTCTGCTCGGAGTAGTAGCATCCAGCATACAGTTTCTCATCATCTTCTTGTGTGACTTTTTTGGCATCCTCATTCATTGCCAACCATTCATAATAAGAAACATATTCGTGATAGAGGGACTCTAGCACTTTGGCAATCAGCTTTAAGTTATCACTTTCTAGGTTTTCATAATTAAATGTCAGCACATTTTTTAACATCCGTGGATTTAAGCAATCGGTAATATAAGCATTTTTGCCTTGGAACCAATCTGCAAAACGAATTTTTGTCTTTTGCCAAAAGGAGGTTTTTTCCTGTACTTTGTCAAACTGCTCTTTACTAACTTGCGCGCCCATTTTAACGGCGACATCGAAAGCGCGCTCGTTATAGCCAGAGCTGACCATATTCTTAAGTGCTAGTTTTTTATCATTAAAGAAATCACGATAAGCTTGCGCTTGCGCCGGCTTTGCAACAATCACCACCGTATCATAATCAGCAACCGCCAGTTGGGTTTCAATATCCTCACTGGCACTTAAACGCTTTTGCACCTCATTGTAGCCATCGATCACCTTACCTGCATTTGAGGCTAATGTCGCTAATTGTACTGCACCGCTAATTAAGCCCATGCTCAAACTCCTTTTT
>JAHDDB010000017.1 GCA_020629575.1 Caedibacter sp.
AAAGTATAAAATCCTTGTATTATAGAGTTTGATAGGCTTATGCGTCAGAGCTGTAACTAAAGAGACAATAGCATGTAAGCGTTTAATCAGCTAAGCCCATTAGAAATAAGTAGAAAGATCTAATGTTGCTTCGTAACTGGTTTTGCCATTATATAAATCTAACCTGCCAAGCTCTAGACTAACAAGATTATTCTTAGAGAATACATGTGAGCTTAGGTATGCCAGATATTCATTTTGCACGCCAAGCACATTGGGCGCAGTTTTGTTGGTCTCATCACCTGGCATAGTAAATGGCAAGTTATTGGTATTATACGCATGCTGCATACCAAGACCTAAATCAAGATCCTGAATGATCTCACCAGATACTGGCAACGGAGTATCTGCTTGGATATACCATGCACCAAAGCGCGTGTTATTACTATAAACTTCTTTGTTTGTCGAACCAGTCCAACCTAATCCTAAGTTGAAATAAGCGTCAACACCGGCATGTACTTCGGCATTGACAATACCATTTCTATTATCATTAACAAGGTTTGGTGAATTTGTATTGCTGACAACCAAAGACGTCGCCCCCATACCCGTACCAATCCAGTTATACATATAGCCCAAAGTACCACCGAAGTTATAGGTATTATTATCATAGTCTGCAAATAGGCTTGCCATGAAGTTTGTTTTGTTATTGCTGTCACTCTTACCTTGGAAGACTGCCAAATTGGCATTGACATTGAAGTGATCTTTACTCTGTGAGGCACTGTATAAGTCACCAAAACTTAAGCCTAAATTCGCCGATACCGTGTCGTGCCCTGGTCTAAACATCGCCTGCGTAATCCCTCCGATCCAAGGACCGCCATCAGCAAACGAACCAAATGATAATCTGTTTTTACCAACGGTTAAGTAAACTGGTGAGCTATCAAGATTACCAAAAGTGACATAAGCATCTCTAACCACTGGATCAGCATAACTGGCACCAGTGAAAACAGTTGATGCCTGAACATAGTGCCCAAGGTTAGCAACAATATATAAATCCGCCTCATTAATGGCTAAATCCCAACCTTGCTCATAACTACTTGTTGCCTGATATGCATTGCCATTGTGTGCACCGTTAAAAGTATCTAATTCATTACCTTGCCACACTGTTGCATCCGCTTCGATATAACCACCAAATATTAATGCGCCATCACTGTATTTATTGCGATGACTCAATATTGAAAACGGCAACCTAGAGCTTGAATATTTCGCAAATGGTTGATCATAATCTGAAAACACACCATATTTTTGATCACTTGTTACATAGATTGCATCGCTTTGATCTTTGCGAGCACCATTTTGATTTGTGTTTAAGTGATCTAACTCTTGCTTTAGCTGATCGATTTGTGCCTGCAATTCAGCATGACTTGTCTGATCTACTGCCCCTTTAGCTGCATATGATGCACTAGAGACACCAAACAATAGCGCACTTGTTATGACAACGACTTTTTTCATCCTTCTCCCCTTGCTTTTTGTTTATTTACCATCAAAAAATCAAAACTTACTGCACATTAACTCAGTTCAGATCCTGCACACTCCCCCTGACTGCGCACATCTGATCACATCAATAACTTCAGAAAACTTTCGGATAGGGACATACTATTCCAAAGCATTTTTCTTTGTGTAACCAAATAGGAAGTATTCGCATGATATTGTTAACATTAAGTAAACCACTATGTTCAGCCTATGATCCATTTAGCGACACACCATAAATTAATCTTCAGATTTTCTAAAAAGCTTTTCCTATGGCTTATCTAGGGGTATTATACGCAGCTAATTTAAGCTGAAATGATTCCTTAATAAATAATGTACTTCCTTGTTGATAAAGTTATCATCTTTCAAATCCTTTATGTGATTGGGATCACCGCTGAAAGCATGTCCGGCACGATTTCTGCCGGCAAGAAAAATATGGATATTTTTGGGATTGTCACCATTGCAACCATTACCGCATTAGGTGGCGGCACCGTACGTGATGTGCTTTTAGGGTATTACCCATTGACTTGGGTGATGTATCCTGAGTATATTCTGGTGACTTTTATCGCCTCTATCTTAGCTATTTTTATCGCGCGCCACATTGTTAAACGTCATAAGTTTTTCTTAATTGTTGATGCATTAGGCCTTGTTACTTTTGCTTATTTAGGCAGTGACATTGGCTATAGTGTCGCACAGCAAGCGGTAAGCAATGACCATTTTATGATTTTTGGTAGCTTCATCATTGCCGTATTAATGGCAATTATCACCGGAGTATCTGGCGGGGTGCTGCGTGATGTATTATGTAATGATGTTCCCCTTGTTTTTCAAGCGGAGCTCTACGCCCTTGTTGCAGCATTGGTTGGCATACTCCACGCATTAACACTGTATTTTAAAGTCGATAATCTCATCAGTGCGCTGATTATTATTGCGATTGGCTTAAGCCTAAGATTATGCGCCATTTATAAAAACTGGCACTTGCCTAAAGTTAAATACTTTTCTTAATCCAACTAAAGCTACACGCCCATACGTTTACGCGCCATCTCAGACTGGTGGTTGCAGTACTTTTTATAACCTTCTGCAAATTTAGTCCATCTCGAGGTATTTGTTGTGTTTGATATGCCCATTGTTATTCTCCTTGATTCTTTATTTAATGATTAACATCTACCATTAATCACGCCATTGATTGAATTTTACACTTATCTTGGCAGAATAGATGTTTCATCAGAGTATTCTGCAGTATCATTTTTGATACATGATCAGCAACAATGTATATTCCCAAAAATCTGCTTAACTGGGGAGTATGTTGTATAGGATTCATCAAACTAGCTGGAGAAATAAATGTATTTGCGTGATTATGCACATAAGCTTAAAACGATCTTTTTTTTTAGCCAGTGCATTATTTGTCAACAGATTACAGACAAAGGCCTTTGTAATGATTGCCAAGAAGCACTTTCTAAAGAGGCGCATACGAATAAACGCCAACAACTGATGATTAATGGACAACCTATCACCTTCTATGCATTGAATCATTTTGAAGGGTTAACACGCAGATTGCTCTTTTTATTTAAATATCAAAACAATCATATTGCGGGTAATGCGCTAGGGCTATATCTTGCAACAAGCTTTAAACGCTTACATTCACTTGCTGATATTGATTATATCTTGCCTCTGCCAAGCCATCGTTTGCGCTTTGTTGTGCGTGGTTTTAATCAAGCAGAAATTTTAGCAAGACATTTAGCTTCAGTTAATCGGTCCGTTGATCTACATTCGATAAAGCGCCACAAATATACCAAACCCCAAGCCAAATCAAGTTATGAACAACGACAACGCCAAATGCATAATGTCTTTAAACAAAAGCGTGTGATCACAGCAAAGCACCTTTTAATTATTGATGATGTCTATACGACAGGGGCAACCCTTAAGGCGCTTATCACATGTATTCAAAACTTTTCAGACAATCATATTGAAAAAATAAGTGTATTAACACTTTGTCATGCGTGATTATGTCTTAATAACTCACGAACTTTTGAACGAATCACGTCAATCGCAATTTTATTCTTACCACCATGCGGCACAATGATATCAGCATAACGTTTAGAAGGTTCAATAAACTGTAAAAACATCGGGCGTACTGTTTCTAAATACTGTGTCACTACGCTATCGACTGTTCTACCGCGTTCTTTCTGATCACGCACCAAACGACGGATGAAGGATACATCCATCGGCGTATCCATAAAAATTTTAATGTCCATCAGCTTTCGTATATTCTCATCAGTAAACAGCATAATCCCTTCTAGAATCAAAATGCTCGTTTGCGCACTAATCGGCAGCGTTTGACCTTTCACTCGACTATGTGTTGCATAATCATACAACGGTACTTCAATATTTTGACCAGCAATGAGTGACTCTAGATGCTCTTTTAATAAACTGTGTTCAAAGGCATCTGGGTGGTCATAATTCAACCTATCTAGCTGTGCTTTTGATAAATGACTATTATCACGATAGTAATGATCCTCAGATAATACCGTTACTCTTGCAGATTCTAAATCCTCAAGCTCCTCAACAATTGTATTAGATAATAGACTTTTTCCAGAACCGGAACCGCCGACAACACCAATGATGACAATATTTTTATTACTTTGCATCCGCGTACATGATTTGATGAGTTTGTGACATTCTAGCGACTTTTCTAAAAAAAGCAGCAAAATTTTCTGATTGTTATTAACTGGAGTTACATACTTTTCCTATTTCAACACCTCGCCTCGCAAGCTTAAGTAACCCTAGGCTGACGGGATGTTTATAAAACTCATAGTTTTCTCTAAAGTGCGTAACTTCAGTTATTAAGTTTATCATCCAATTAACACCGTTTTAACATTAGCAAGCTCGCGTAATGCCTCTTGTGAACACTCTCGACCATAGCCTGATTGCTTGACACCACCAAACGGTAATGCCGGATGCGAGGCAACACACTGGTTAATAAAACACATGCCCGCTTCAATGCGTTTTTCTGCTACTTCTTTAGCATACTCAATATCTTTGGTAAAAATCGCACTACCTAAGCCATATTTTGAGTTATTTGCAAGTTCAATTGCTTCTTCATCATTGTCCACATAGCTAATCGCAATGACCGGACCAAACAGCTCTTCTTGAAATGCCAGCGTCGATGGTGTGACATCCGTTAATACCGTTGGCGCATAATAGAAACCCTTTGCATTATCTGTTTCCAAGAAATGTCCACCTGTTAATAATTTCGCACCTTGGGCAATACTTTGTTCAATCTGACGATGTAAATTATCACGCAAATCGACCCTTGCCATAGGTCCCATCGTTGTATTCTCTGCTAATGGATCTCCAACAACAACCTCGTCAATCGTATTAAGTACCGCTTGTTCAAATGCCACTTTAATAGATTTATCAACAATCAATCGCTTTGGTGAAATACACACTTGCCCACTATTGAGCATTCTGACATGAACTATCTCTTTAGCAACGCTCTCAACATCAACATCTTTGCGAATAATATAAGCATCGGATCCACCAAGCTCCAATACAGTTTTTTTGCAAACTTCTCCGGCTTCTTTGGCAACAATGCTCCCTGCACGATTGCTACCGGTCAGCGTTACTGCGGCAATATCACGATGCTTGATAATATGCTCAGAATGCGCAAGATCAATGACGACATTTTTTAACAATGGTAATGCTATTGCTTGTGTGAACAACGCTTCAATCGTACACGCTGAGCCAATGACATTCTCTGCATGCTTTAATACGATACCATTGCCAATTAAGATGTTGGGGATTGCTGCGCGAAACACCTGCCAGAAAGGAAAGTTCCACGGCATAATCATATAAATCACACCCAATGGCGCGAAAACACGTTCAGCATTTAACCCTTGATAATTAATCTTTTGTGAGCTTAATATCTCTTTTGCGTGTTCTGCATAATAATCACATAAAAAAGCGCACTTTTTAATTTCAGCGATACTTTCTTTCAATGTTTTGCCCATTTCATTTGTGATTAAGCGCGCATATTGATCAGTCTTTTGCAATAGCAATGCTTTAATTTTTTGCACACACTCAACGCGTTGATCTATCGCATGATCACGCCATAATAATTGCGCATTTTTGACTTTTTCAATCGTTTGATCTATTTCAGGTAAAAGAAGCACTTGATAGGTATTTAAGTGTTGACCATTACTTGGATTAATCGTTTGATATTCCTTTTTCATACTGTTCTCCTTTTTTCTAAACAAGCATGGTGATGGCAACAATTAGCATCATAATAATATAGATAATTTGTAAATACTTATGTGAAATAAGTGCTGTTACTTTAACACCAATATTAACACCAATCACACTCGGTATCATAGCTACTAAAAAGAATACTAAATTCAAATAACCAATACTATACGGTGGTAAATTATCAGCATGCCAACCAAATAGCACAAAAAAGCCAGACATCACCAAACATAACACCATGGTAATCACCGTTGATGTACCAATTGCTTTGCGGATATCTAAGCCGCATTTTGTTAAAAATGGGACAAAGAAAACCGATACACCTGAGAGCATGGTACACATCCCTGCTAGAAATGCACTTAGTGCTTTTAATGGTAGTGGGGCTTGCCAGATTTTTAATACAACCTTAAGCTTGCGCCACATCCAAATCGCCATAACGATAACAATCAGCGCAAAGATAATCTTGAGATCATTGCTGCTGATCGTGGTCATGAGAAACACACCTAAAACACCACCCAAGAGCACACTTACCATTGCCCAGCGTAGTGTCTGATAGCAAATCTGCTTATATTTATGCTGTTTAAACGTTGCAAAAAAACCTAGTAATACGCTAGAGCTCACACCTGATGCAATCGCAACTTGCATTAAATGGTCATTGGTTGGATAGGCATATTGCATCAATAGATAAAACCCAGGAACATTAATAAGACCAGCACCGCCTCCAAATACACCGGAAACAAATCCAGCTAAAAGTGCCACCAAACAGATAAGTACAATCAGTAAAGTCAAAGTCAAACTCAATTTATACACTCTCTTAACATTATTAAACACCGATAGCGATGTTTTGTTTAAAAAGCAATATTACTTAGGCATACGCTTGTATACAAGCAAGAGCGAATTAAAAGATGATATTTGGACACGCTTACTTTTAAATTATACAAAGGTATAACACTAGAAAGCGAAAAATATAATACTTAATTCGATTAATTAATCATTAAGATAATTATAATGTCCAACAAAGGCGCTTATGATTGGGTATCAGTCTACTGCGACAGCTATTTATTACGGAACTTAATACGACCTTTAGTTAAATCATAAGGTGTCATTTCAACAGTGACCTTATCCCCTGTCAAAATACGAATATAGTTTTTACGCATTTTCCCTGAAATATGTGCCGTAACAATATGCCCATTCTCAAGCTCAACACGAAACATGGTGTTTGGTAATGTTTCAACTACCGTACCTTCTAATTCAATACAATCTTCTTTTGCCATTGCTTGTTTAAATCTCTCTATATCTTCTATATCTTCAACTTTTAGCGCTTTTATAAGCACCCAATAAAATAAGCGTGTGAATCATGCACTATTTTCAAGAAATATTCAACACCTAGTGTTGATCTATTAGAATTTTTCGAGATTTAACCTAATACAGTTGAGCGCTAATCTTTAATAGCACCGCTGGCTTTAATCGCCTTGTAGGCAGCTGATAGATATAACCACATAGAGTAAACCGTTAGAATAACAGCGATATATAATAATATAAACCCTAGAATAACCCAGATATTACCGAGATCTTTTGGCTTTAATAATAAAATAAAAATCGCTGCCATTTGCGCTGCAGTTTTTACCTTACCAACAAAAGAGACCTTAACCACTGAGCGTTGACCAATTTCTGCCATCCATTCACGTAATGCTGACACAATAATCTCACGACAAATAATAATAATCGCAGGTAACGCCACCCATGGATACGGATAAAGTGCAATCAACAGTCCAAGTGCAGTTGCCACCATTAACTTATCTGCAACCGGATCTAAGAAGGCACCAAGCTTTGTCGTCTGCTGAAAGTAACGAGCAAGAAAGCCGTCTAACCAATCAGTTAGTGCTGCTAATAAAAACAAAGTTGCACTAACCCCATGATGGTGCGGAAAAGGCACATAAAATGCCACGACTAAAAAAGGAATAAGCAATATCCGTAGCATGGTTAATATATTTGGTACTGTCCAGATCATCTCTGTTTAATCCTTTTATTGACTGACGCGATTAGTGTAACAAAGCACCTAGCTTGCGACAAGTTTGTTTACACCCCAGTATGACCAAAACCACCCACACCGCGCACGCTTTGACCACCAAATTCTTCAACCGCAACAAAGCTTGCTTGAACCACGGGAACAATAACTAATTGCGCAAAACGCATTAATGATTCAATGGTGATGACATCATTTGATCGGTTCCAACAAGAAACCATTAGTTCGCCTTGATAATCCGAATCAATCAAGCCAACACTATTGCCCAAGATCAGTCCCTTTTTATGTCCCAAACCAGATCGCGGCAAAATCATGCCAGCAAGTCCCGCATTTGCAATATGGATTGCAATACCTGTTGGTATCAACTCACATTGTCCTGGACTTAATTGAATATCTTGCTCAATTGCAGCTCTTAGATCAATCGCTGCAGAGCCTGTTGTACCATATTGAGGGAGTGCGGCAAAAAGTTCAGGTCGTAGTAACTTTAGTTCAATCGTCGTTTGCGTCATATCATCACCTACAGCTGCTCAACAAATCGATCAAAGAGCCATGCCGTATCAACGGGACCCGGTCCCGCCTCAGGATGGAATTGCACTGATGAGTATGGCAACTCTGTGTGTTTAATTCCTTGAATCGTATTATCGTTAAGATTTCTAAACCAAACTTCCCAATTTTCAGGCATCGTTGATTCATCTACTGCAAAGCCGTGGTTTTGTGAGGTTAGATAACTACGGTTACTTCCTTCTAATAAACAAGGATGATTCTGCGCACGATGCCCAAACTTAAGCTTATAGGTTTTCGCACCAATCGCAATACCCATAATTTGTGAACCTAAACAAATGCCAAAAATCGGCTTTTGTGGCGCTTTTGCCATTGCTTCTTTTAATACTTTAGCCGTGCTTTGACAACGCGCTGGATCGCCTGGACCATTTGAGATAAACACACCATCATAAGACTCTTTGGTGTAATCATAATCATAAGGTACACGCTTCAACGTCAAATTAGAATACTCGCATAGATAACGCCAAATATTTGCCTTCATACCACAATCGACAACGATGACTGTTTTGTCACCTGCGCCATGCACAACAGGCTTATCAATCGTCACGTCAGCAACTAAATCAAGATCACTAATATTGGGATACTTTTTTGGCAGATCTTGACCTACGACAATAGCACCTGAAACAACACCATGATGACGCAAGACCTTAGTTAAGGCACGTGTGTCAATATCTGCAATAATTGGTGTATTATATTTTTCGCACCATGCTTGCAATGATGTTTCTCCTTGAACACGCGCATAAAAAGGTGCTAACTCTGAAACGATAATACCCGCGGCATGGATCTGATCAGACTCCCAGTGAGCCTGCCCCTCAACACCATAGTTACCAATCATCGGATAGGTAAAGCAGACAATTTGCCCTTTATATGAAGGATCAGTTAATACTTCTGTATATCCTACCATGCCAGTATTAAATACAATCTCTCCGTAATTAACGCCTTTAACCCATGTCGGGACTTTGCCCTCGAATACTTCCCCGGTCTGTAAAACAAGCTTTGCTGGAATCATGAAAAATCACCTTGATTGAAGTTGACCTATTCTATGAGATGACTCCTCAGATTGCAAATACAGCGCAATAATTTTTAGATGTTTTTAGCTGCTTTAGGCATTTTGCTTTCTGATGAAATACATTACTACAGAGATAATGATCAATACTATACAAGCAATTGCTGAAACTTTGGTAATCGCACCAAAAACATTATAGTAATTACTAGCACTTTTAACTAAAAAGTCACCCGCGGTTTTAACTGTTTCAACACTTGTTAAGGTGGCAATTTCGGCTGCGGCATAATTGGCGATAGATCCGGTGATCAACATATAAAGACCCGCTAGAAAGCCGACCGAACCACCTGGATTTAAGCGTGTGATTTCAGATAATGCAACCGGATCAACAAACAACTCAGCAAAGCCTATCATCAACAATCCAACAATCACCCAAATCATTGAGGCATGACCGTCGGTTGCCGCTGCAATTTTCGCCCCCATCATAATCATAAAAAAGCCAAAGGTTAGAAATAATAAGCCAAACGTAATTTTAAATAACGCGCTTAATCTAACACCTGCTTTGATCAGCCAATACCAAACTTGTGACATAATCACACCACCGATTAAAATCGCAAAGGGATTAATCGATTGGAATGCCGCAGCGGGAATGGTAAATCCATCAAACTCGCGAATGACATTACGCTCAATAAATAAGCTAATCGAGCTACCACCTTGCTGATCAAATGCCCAGAATATCAAGCCAAATATCATAAAAAAGCAAATTGCCAACAATGATCTTTTATCTTTACCATCAAGCTTAATAAATAAGAAAAACAAGAAGTAAAGACTGACGATAACACATGCTAACAATATCCAACCGGCAAATAAATAATACAAAGCAAAGCTAAAAAATACCGCAGCAATTACGATTAATAATACCGTAATCGGCAGCACTTTGATGCTTAATATTCCTTTCTCTTTTAATGCATTCCACTGCGGATCATTACCTGCAACAAAGTGCTTACGCCCTGTTATGAATATCACCAAGCCAATTGCCATGCCAATCGCCGCTAATAAGAAGCCATAATGCCAGCCCCACACTTGTGCCGCCCATGCACATAAAATCGGTGAAATAAAAGACCCAATGTTGCCGCCAACATACATCAATGCAAAGCCACTATCGCGCTTCGTGTGCTCTCTTGAGTATGTTGCACCCAACAAACAAGATACATTGGTTTTAAACAGACCATAACCACAAATAATAAGTGCTAAACCAAAATACAAACCGCCACCATCTAAGCCAAGCACTAGATGTCCTGCCACCATGGTTGCAGCACCCAAAAAGGTTGCCCAGTAATATCCCAAATAACGATCCGCAATCGCACCCCCGATAATAGGTGTGACATAAACAAGTGCTGTATAAGCACCATATAGTGCATAAGCATGATTGTCAGTAAATAATAATTTTTGTGTTAAATAAAGCACCAATAGCGCACGCATTCCGTAGTAACTAAAGTACTCCCAAACGTTAAGCGCAATGGCATAATAAAGTGATTTTGGTTGAGTCTCAATGTGCGTCATGTAAATTCCCTGATAACTAATATAGACCGATAAGCATATCAAAGATTTAATAAAAAACTATTAAAATTATAAGCTGTCACCTATCTTTGCAACATAAGTACAGAAATCACGCATTCATTAAATACCCTATCATAAATCATTTTGTGATTTATGATGGGAATAAAAAGCAAACGTTAACTATTGAACCACTGGATAAGTGTACTGATACCCTAACTGAGTGATCTGATAGCCTTTAGTAAAAGATGGCGACGAATAATTGTGCTCTTGCCACTGACTGTCAACATATTCAAAAAGTGATAATTGATTGTCATCTGAACTACCTTTTTTAATCTTCTCGCCAATGAGCCAGACTGAGTTATCAATAACTTTTAGTTCATTAGCCGTCACTGCTGTTGCTGGGATATCAGTTAACTCGTGGCAATGCATCTCATCACCGAAATGTCCATAATCATAGTCAATATCGCATTGAGCAAGTGTTTTATGCATATGTCCAGCATCAACTAAGGCATAAAAAGACATACTCTCTGGAATCACTTGCACTGAGTCGATTGTCTTGTAATAGTTTGGAAACAAATAAGATGCGGCAGGATGATTAATTATCTGGTCTCCTTCATATTCTGCTGGCTGCGTTTGATAATTAACTAAGCTAATACGATGTTGTGATGAATCCATTTTCTCAGTATCTATAACAGCCAAATAGTCATCATGCTTAAAATAAAGGCTTTGCTCTAAAGGCGTTTCAGATAAGTATAGCGGCGCCATCCCTCCTAACGCATCAATCTTAGTAAATGCATTATTTTTATGATCCACCATATAATGGTTATTATATTGGTCTAACCAAACATGTATATCATCTATCGATTCTACCGCTTCATCTATCGAAAAAACTTCATGCCATGCATAAGTTGAATCTTCAAGCTTGCCAACTAGCATAATAAGCTTGCTAAATGATTTGTCTGATACAAACACATGAATGTCACCTTGATTACTTGTTATTGCTCTAACACCAAGGTAGTTATATTTATTGTCTGGGAAATTTAGGTTAACCCAAGTCCCACTAATATTTTTTAATAACTCGAAATGCTTTTGTCTCTCCCAAGGAGACCCATCTTCAGTTATCACAGCAAGTGTATTATGATCAGAGTCATTCTCTAACCAATATAATTGATCAATTTGACCTGAGCGTAAATATTTTTTAATATTATCAGAATTAACGCCATTATTGTTCATATGATAAAGCTCATAGTATTTCGACATATCTGGCATTTCAACATATAAGGCTTTATATTTTGTGAGATTAAAATCATATGTTTGACCTAGTGCATTAACGGTAAGCTTAGATTGATTTATATCCACATCATTTGGGCTATACATATACAAGGAACAGGATTTGCCTTTTGCCAAGTTTATTATGCCATCATTTACCTCACAGTAATTTGGGCAAAGCTCTGCTGTACACCATGTTGTCCCATAGCTTGAGGTTCCATTAGCACCATTGTATAGCATTACATTCTCAGGCAAGGCATTTCGATCAAGCGTTATATTATCGATCTTTATTTCACCATTATTGGTCAACTTGACAGCCCCCATATTTGACTGTGACGAACCTTCATCCGCTTCAACAATAAGACTAACATCTAAAGATTTGATATAAAACGACTCACTCACTGATGACGCCATATTGTTTGCTTGGTCAATATGCAAAATATATCCACCTGGCATCACATCTTCTGTTGTGTTTATCTTCACTTGACATGAATCACCTGCGACAAGTGTTGTGTTAAAGCAACTCGATGCAGGATCGATCGTTAAACCTGCCACATTTTGATTTTGCTGTGTAATAGTGAAATAAGACATCTCCGGCAAATAGGCACTAAATGGTCCATTATTTGTCACATTAATCTCAAAACTCTCACCTTGTTTTGCCTGCACATCCTCTTCAATGGCAACATTAACTGAGTCGATGATTATCATATTTTGAGCACTTAACTCAACACCACTATCTGTAGCATAGTGAAGCGTCATATATGCAGATTTTGCATAGTCATCAACATGCGCATTATCACTCGCCTTTAAGGTGATATCACATGATGCGTGAGCGGCCAGTGTTTGTTGACAGTTATTATTTTCAATCATCACACTATTATCAGCAATATTATCAAATGTAAAAACACCCATCTGTAAATTAACATCCGTATCATTAGTATATGTTACAGTGTGTATTTCAGGTGATTCAAATGTGACATCATTGCTCTTTACAATTGACGTTGAAACTTTCATATCAATCACGTGATTCTCTTTGGCATTAGCTGCCTCAATAATGATATCAATCGTATCATCTTGATGTGCTTTTAATGTATCTATCGTTTTTTGATCGATAGCTAAATCAAAAGTGACACTGAAATCCTCTCCACTATGCAATTCATCTATTTGCTGAGAAGATAGATTTAAAGCAATATCTTTTAACCACTGCGGTAATTGGATATCCAGTGCATTAATTGTTACTGATGAATTATTATGCACATCAATTGTTATCTTTGAACCTGGCTTAAGATAATCACTTGTTTTTGTCGATTGTGATAAATCAATTAAGCGTGAATCATTTTGAGGTACAAACTTTAACACTTTCTGAATATTTAGATCTTCTGCGTTATCGGATGTTTTTACTGATAGGGTTAAATGTTTATCGGTCTCATGATCGACTTGATCATCTAATTTTGCTAGAAATGCAATATTACATTGATCGCCTGCTTGTAGCACTTGACCTTGTCCTTTATCATCAAAGCACGTATTTTGTGGTAAGCTCAAATCATAAGTCAGCTTGACCCCACCTGTTTCAGGTGTCTCAAAACCTTTAATTTCAACAGCTGTATTACTCGTCGTCTTGCCAATAGCGCCAAGCTTCATCTGTTCAACACTAGGATTAGTAACGGTATAAGACAGAACACTTGTTTTACCAGATTGAATCACCTCAGGTGCTTTAATGGCTTCTTGTGCTTTTAGTTGTGCCTTGACTGGCGATGGTGCTGGACTATCACCACCTGATGAACCTCCACCACCACAGCCAATAAGGGCTAATGCAAATAATGATGAGAGATGTTTCAGATTAGATTTCATGTTTGCTCCTGTTGTATTTTGGTAAGAAAAAACCTTTTACTGAGCAAAATGTATCCTAATATTGTGATTGAGGGAAATTTGCTTAGCTTATAGCTATATTAAAACTATTTATGACTGAGATTGCGCACCTTCCCTAAAATGCGTCATTCCAATTCATGCGCCACAATGCCAAGCAGATTCAAAATGATCAGATGATTAATATTACTCAATATGTTCGTTAATCTAATTTTTTTACTTTTTCATTCACAGCACTTCATCTGCTGCTATACTCACATTTGCATTTAACCAAAAAAGGATATGGATATTATGAAATCAAAACTTAACAATGTATTACATACACTGAAAAACTTTATCGCCACTCATGATTATAAAGAAACACCAATACTTTCCGCCTACGTCAATATTGACCCTAGAGATCAAAATAATCAAAAGGCAACGCCTGCTTGGCAAATTGAGCTTAAAAATGAAGACAAACAATTAATGGACACCCTCCCCGCTGATAAATTAAAGCGTTATTGTGTCCAGTCAAAATGGGCTAATACCGAGGAAATGATCATGCAAAGTCTTGAGCCTCGCAACATTAGTGGCAGATCAGTTGCTTTATTCTCTGATCACAATGACGTGATTGAGTTACCCTTGCCCATTCCTACACAGACCAAACTATATTATGGGATACCACAAATTAAGCAGCTGCTTTTTGCTATTGATCAGTATAAAAAATATCTAATCGTTATTCCTTCCGGACATAATGTACGTTTTATTGAAATATTCTTAACACGTGCCAACCATGAATTTTCAATTGAAGTGGAACCTAAACTTGCACAACAATTTGGTCAAAAAGAAGCGGCTATTACTAACTTACAAATGACGCCTGAGCTAGAAAGACGCTTTACCAAAGAAGTTGCTGATGCAATCAATCACTATTTTGCAGAAGATGATGATTGTGAACGTATCATCTTCGGTGGCAATCATCGGCAAGCACACGCGATCGTTAATGCACTACATCATAGTGTACAAGATGCAGTGGTTGCTATTGAGTCTATTGATCACAAAACAAATGCACATGACATTGCAAAAGATCTGCTACCTACCATGGAAGCTTATGAAGCTGAACATGATCTTGAAGCAGTTGAAGAGCTAATCTCTCGTCATAACCGCCGAGGACCTGCCATCATTGAAGCTCAAGATGTTAAACGCGCATTAGCAAATCACAACGTCAAAAAACTTATATTACCATATCCTATTGATTCAAAGCAGTTTGATGAGCTCATAGTTGACGCTGTTGCCGGTGGTGCCAGCATTGAGTTTGTCACAGGAAAAGCCGCTGATCTTCTTAAACAACATGGTGGGATTGGTGCTAAGTTGTATTACTCTCTAAGCTAGGTTACACATTTATGGTAACTATTCAGTAAATTAGACCTTGAAAATTATAAAAGCTTAAATACTTAAGGCAAGTAAGTCTATGTTTTGATTTTACATTACCAGAACTCTAGGTATACTGCCAACCCTTGATTAATTACAACGCAATTATAATATGACAACAACTCAGTTCAAACATCCCAAAGCCTTTTACATCATTTTTATGCTCGAAATATGGGAGCGATTTGGTTACAGCTCTGTAATTTCAATTCTAGCCGTTTTCTTTGTTAAAGAGCTTGGACTTTCCGAGATTAATTCCTTTGTCTTATTTGGCTCTTACTCTGCACTCATCTACTCATTTATCTCATTAGGTGGCTATATTGGCGATAAGATACTCGGCGCTAAGCGCACCATTACACTAGGCCTATTAACCTTGTTATCCGGCTATTTATTGCTAGGATTTGGCACTATCAATACCGTCTATTTTGCAATGAGTCTTGTTTGTATCGGTACTGGTCTTTTTAAATCCAATCCTTCAAGTCTCCTGGCAAAATGCTACGATAAAGATCAGCCTGAATTAATTCATAATGCATTTACACTTTTTTACATGGCTATTAATATTGGTAGTGTACTTGGGATGTTTTTGTCTCCAATTATTAGCGCTAAATTTGGCTTTAGCTATTCGTTTTTAGGAAGTTCCATCGGTATTCTCCTTGCACTTTTTTCCTTCTCTTTTTCACGTATTGGTCTTAAACATATCTCTACAGAGGCAGGTGCCAACCCAGTTAACTTAGTGGCATTGTCTATTGTTATAATAGGCATTATCGTTAGCACATTTATCGTATCTTTCTTATTAAAGAATGTTATTTTTGCGCAAATTGTACTCTGGGGCATGGCCGTCTTTGTCATCAGCTGGTATTTAAGTATCACGATTAAACAATCCGGCAAAGCAAAAACAAGAATGCTACTAGCTGTTATACTAATGTCTGAGGCAATTATTTTTCAAATTTTATACGGACAAATGCAAACTTCGCTAAATTTCTTTGCCATTAATAATGTGACTCACATCCTTCTTGGCTTTAACCTTCAACCACAAAGCTTTCAATCACTTAATCCATTCTGGATTGTTGTTATTAGCCCATTCTTGTCTTACTTCTACGTGAAAATAAAACAAAATGGTGTTAATTTTAGTATTTATAATAAATTTGCTACTGGCATGCTATTATGTGCTTTAGCTTTTCTTGTATTGTTTATTGCTAAATATTTTGCTAATGCCAATTCGATTGTTTCCTCTTGGTGGCTTGTGCTTAGCTATTTTCTACAATCTGCAGGCGAACTTATGATCTCAGCATTAGGAGTAGCTATGGTTGCAGAGCTTGTTCCGGCAAGCATTTCAGGCTTTGTAATGGGTATGTGGTTTGTCTTCTTATCAATTGGTAACTTGTTAAGTGGTTATGTTGCATCAATGATGGCATTACCTGAAGGAAAAATCATCAAATCACAATCATTAGCCATATATTGCGATTCATTTTTAAAAATTGGCTTGTTTGCGCTCGTCGCGGCAATTATTATGTTTATGGCAAGCAAATATAAAAGAAGAATGATTTAATAACTGGAGTTACGCACTCATGTAAATCACCTTAAATTTCTATGTTCATCAAAAGCCTAAGGAATCATATGCTCATTAGCTTTTTAATTTCATTATTAGCCTCAACGGTTATTACTTGGCTTGCTGCGCGCGCTTTATTTCGACTAAATATAAAAAAAGGTCAGTCACTCACCAAAAAGGATCGGTATCTTAACGCCGTTATCTGCGGTTTTGTTTTTTTCTGTGTTAGCTGTTTTATCTATGCACTACTGATTAATAGCGTTTTTCACTAAGAACATTTTGATTCTCTTCAATCATCTGCACTGTATCAATAAGCTTTTTAAATGAGAACATCACAACACTGGCATGACGCAACTCATTCTGAATACTCATTGACTGACTAAACGCTTCAAGCAATCCTTCTAACTTAGTAATGATTTGTTGATACTCGTCCTGATTAAAAACACTCTTTTTAAAACTGACACTCATAACGTTAAAAGCATGATTTATCTCATCATATAACGCCTTAAACGCTGGGTTTTGCTGAAATTTCTCACGTTTTTCAGGATAGGTTTCAATATAATCATAGACAACACTGGTATAGCGATATAACTGTCGCAAATGGCGCGTTATCGCTTTTAATACCTTAAGATCCATATTTGGTTTCTCATGTATTATTTCCTTTTGTAATGCGATTTGCTTTGAAAAATGACTAAAGATTTCAACCAAAACATCATCATAGTCACCTCCAGCAAAAAGTCGATTATTTAATGAAGCAATACAATTAACGGTATCACAAAAGGACTGATTAATGCGTTTATAAGCATGAATAGGAAAAAAGTAGCGGTTAACCATAATCGCAATGGTAATGCCAATCAGCACTTCAAGTGTACGATAACAAGCTGTGGCTAAACTGACATCACTACTAAACAAAATAATTGCAACCGTAACTGAACCCAAAACGCCAGTATAGGTGTATTTAGTAGAGTTTGTTGCCGTAAAGACACCGATTGCAATAATGGCTAGCCCTAATATGAACTGAGTAATCCACATTTGTGGAAAGACTAAAATGATAATAATCGCACATAATGATCCAATTAATGTTCCTAAAAAGCGCATTTTGGCTTTTTCTAATGCTCCCCCTAAGTTTGGCTGACTTGACATGACCACCAGAACAGTAATCACGATCCATGCATACATCTGAGAAATATTAAGCCACTCACCCAATAAGTGCCCCACCAAATAAGCAATAGCACTAGCAACAACTGCCTTTAATGCATTGATCAATGAATAACGTTTACTATAAAGCAAATTGGTCATCGCAATAAACCTCCCTTAAGTGTTATGTAAACAGTATAGCGCTAAATATTGCACGGTTTTAGATGACAAGCAAAATGTTATTGTTATCATAAGCTTATTTTCTAATGACTGGAATTAATATGAACCCAACTACAACGATACGTTCAGCACTCTACGCTTTAAGCATTGTCGCTGCTAGTATTGGCGTGTTTGTCTATTGGCAGATCAGTAGCTATCCAAAAGCATTCAATAATATTGCCTTTGTTTTTGCGTATGCAGTTATGCTGATACTAATTAGCATGCCACTTTTTGTCTCTGAAACCATCTCTGGATTCTTAAGTAAAAAGCCGCTTACAGGGAGTCTGCATTTTGCTGCACGTTCACAGCGCTTACGCTTTATTGGTCTCTTATCAATGGTGCTTGCAGCGATTTTACTAATTATGGTGATCGCACGTATATCTGTGACAAGCTCAAGTCTTGTCTATACCAGCTTTTGGTATACGACGCATTCAGCGGAGAAAACTCTGCATCTTATTGATAACTATACTTTACTGATTGGTATTATTTTTAGCGCCATTATTGTGATCATTATTGGCTTCTCACAAGCACGCGAGCGTTTTTTGAAATTAAGCTCAGCCTTTGCCACCCTTGGTCTTGCCTGTTTAATTGGGCTATTTATCATGAATGCAGTAACCTTTAACACTAGCTTGACAACGAGTGCTTTTTTCACACCTAATTTTCATTTACTGGCATCAATAGATGTCTGGGAGTCAGCATTAAGCCTTTCGCTCTTTTCAGGACTCATTGGCTTAGGGGTTAACTCGGTACTCGGCACGTATTTCAATGCGCAATGCTCTATTCGACGCTTTAGCTGGTCGTTTGTCATTGGCAGCATTATAACCGTAATCATCATTATGTTGATGCAAAGCTTATATACCAATAGCAGTCGATCCGCTTCTGATGTATTAGGTTTTCAATATGCCTATACACTCAACTTATTAGCCTTTGGCATGTTCTTCTTCTGCTTACTAACAACCGCTATCTTGCTGTGCCAAACCTTTAAAGGCTTAAACACTTCAATCACAAAGCATAAGTGGTATGTTTATCTGCCGTTTTTTATCTTGCTTTTAGCTGCTTCAATCATCTATCAACACCTATTAGCAGACAAGGTACACGACATCATTCAATCTGAGCTTATCATTAGCCTTATCCTTTTTATTGCTTATCTTGAGATTCTTATTTTCGGTTGGATTTGCGATGCGCAGAAATTAAGTTACCAATTACATAAAGCAACAAAAATCAAACTCTCTGCACTCTATAACTTAAGCTTGCGTCTAATTGCGCCAAGTGCCATTTTGACGGTTTTTGCCCACAAAATACTAAGCATTTTTGTCACTATGCATTGGTTCTCCATCGTTGGCACTTTTATTTTATCGCTTATTTTTACCGTCATTCTTGGTAGTTTTTTACATCGCAAGTTCCAGTAATCCGCTTGACCTTAAAAGCAATGACAATTATCCTCAACGACTTACTTGAAGATCAAATCATAAAAATGTTAACACTTAAGCAAATTCAACAGTTATCAACAGATGACATCAGCAACAATAATCAGGTCATCATTGACCAATTAAGTTCCGATGTCGTTTTAATTAATCAAATTAGCCAATACATTATCCATAGCGGTGGTAAACGTTTGCGCCCATTGCTACTAATGCTTGTCGCTCGCGCCCTTGGTTACAAAAGGCAAGAGCATACTAAAGCCGCAGCTATTATTGAATTTATTCACACAGCAACCCTGTTACATGATGATGTAGTTGATGAATCTGAGTTGCGTCGTGGCAAAGAGACTGCCAATAATGTCTTTGGCAATGCTGCTTCAGTTCTAACCGGTGATTTTCTTTACTCGCGTGCCTTTCAGATGATGGTTGAGTTAAATCAAATGAAAATTATGCAGATCTTAGCAGATGCCACCAATAAAATCGCTGAAGGAGAAGTATTGCAGCTGTTAAACTGCAACAATCCGGATATTACTGAAGAGCAATATATGCAAGTTATTTATTGCAAAACCGCAAAACTATTTGAAGCGGCTTGTGATGTTGCCAGTGCTCTAGCAGGTGCCAATAATAGTGAGCAAGAAGCATTACATCAATACGGTGTGCATCTTGGTAATGCATTCCAGATTGCAGATGATGTCCTTGATTATATTGCCGATAGTGAGACACTTGGCAAAAACATTGGTGATGATTTAGCTGAGGGCAAAACAACATTGCCTGTGATTTATGCACTGAAAAATGCACAAACTCAAGATCAAATACTTATTCGTCAAGCGATTGAGCAAGGCCACCATCCTGAGATGGCAAAGATTATTGACATTATCAAACACAGTGGTGCGATTGAGTATGCTGTTAGCAAAGCGCAACAAGCCGCTCAATCAGCGATTGACTCGCTAGATATACTGACTGAATCTGAATATAAAAATGCACTGATTGCACTAGCGCATATTGCTGTTGAACGTACACACTAAAAACTAAAAAACTATGTCTTCTAAGTCTTTACGTGATCATTTCTGGCACTTATATCCATTAAAAGCATTAAACGACGCTGAATGGGAAGCGCTTTGCGATGGCTGTGGTTTATGTTGTCTACATAAACTGCAAGATGATGAAACCGATGAGATCTATTACACCAAAGTTGCCTGCAAACTTTTAGATTGCAGCACCTGTCAATGCACAAACTACCCCAAGCGCAAACAACTTGTACCTGATTGTTTGCAACTGGATTTATATCACCTAAAACATGCCCAACATTGGTTACCTGAGACTTGTGCCTATAAGCGCCGTTATCATGGTAAAGCTCTACCTGATTGGCATCCATTGATCACCAAAGATAAAAACAGCGTTCATAAGGCAAGCGCTTCAGCTTGTGATTTTGCCATTTCTGAGAATGACATTCGTGGCGATTTGGAAGATTATTTGCTTACTAATTCGATTAAATAATGTAAAAGATGGATTAAATTATGATTGGACAACATAAATCAACACTAAACACCCCCTGCCTTGTGATTGATAAAGATAAACTTCTGCAAAACATCAATGATATGCAAGCTTTTGCGCTTAAACATCACAGGTCCGTGCGCCCTCACGCCAAAACGCATAAATGTACTGAAATTGCCAAATTGCAAAAACAACAAGGTGCCATTGGCATATGTGCAACCAAGGTTAGTGAAGCACTTGTTTTGGCTGAGCATGGCATTACGGGTATTTTGATCACCTCCCCTGTTGTTACAGATAATAAACTTAATATGCTGAGCAAGGTGTGCCAACTGGCGCCAGACACTATGGTTGTGTGTGATTCATTTACAAATGCCGAGCATTTAAACCAATTAGCTTTAAATCACTTAAAGCAAAGTATGAATATTATCGTTGATATCGATGCCGGCATTGGGCGCACAGGTGTTTCTTTTGAGCATGCTATCGCATTGGCACGACACATCAATGAGTTATCACACCTGAATTTAAAAGGCATTCAATGCTATGCAGGTCATTTTCAACATATCACTGACTATAACAAACGCCAAGAGGCTTCTTCATTACTGCTTAAAAAAGCCGGTGAGATTAAAGCGCAAATTGAAGCACAAACAGGACGTAAAAACCTTATCCAAACCGGATCCGGTACGGGTACTTATGACATAGATTGTAATGTTCAATCGGTCACGGAAATTCAACCAGGCTCATATACCGTAATGGATAAAGAGTATTTTGATATCGAATCAATCAATAGTTTCCTGCCAGCAATGACGCTTTTAAGCACAGTCATCAGTGCAAATCATGAGACACATGTCACTGTTGATGCCGGACTTAAAGCACTCTATAAAGATCCTACCAAGCCACAGATTATTAGTCATGATGATCTTTATTATGACTGGGACTACTTTGGTGATGAGCATGGCAAAGTTACTGGCAAAGTGCTGCCTAAGCTTGGAGACATCATTGAAATGGTGGTACCACATTGCGATCCAACCATTAATTTATTTGATCAGTTTTATATTACAGAAAATGATATTGTTACCGATATCTGGTCAATTAATTTGCGTGGTAAAAGTCAATAAATATTGCTTGAGTGTCTCAATAATCTCTTGATTTGCTTCGGGCATTATTTCGGCATGGAGCTTATCAATATTTACCCATTTCCCCTCTTGCCCTTCTTGAGGTGCAATTTCTCCTTGATATTGCGTAATCACAAAACAGCGAAGCTCAACGGATTTATGTTGATAGTGATGTGTCTTAACCAACAATGTTTCACACTTTGTGACATCAATGCCAACTTCCTCTTTAAGCTCGCGCTTAAGTGCATTATGTGGTAACTCTTGAGCTTCAAGTTTGCCGCCTGGAAACTCCCAAAGTCCGGCTAAATCCTGAGTTGATTTGCGCTTAGTTAAAAAAACTTGATTTTTTTGGTCATTTAATATGACTCCAACAGCAACTTTGATTAAAATCATCGCTAATAAACAAACACTTAAATAAATCAAACATGCCATATAGCTTAACAAAGCAATCTTTAATTGCCATGCCTAATTTGCAAGTTAATGCCTTTGAACACCCTGTTATCGTTATGCGTGAAGAGAATGACAAAGGTATCATCGGCTTTATGAGGTTTGGTCATGCTTAAATTAATCGGCCTTGATTATGGCAAGTCACGCATAGGAATTGCCAGTGGGCAGATGATCACCAAAACGGCTACACCAATTGCAACCATTGCCGCGAAACAAGGCGAGCCTGAATGGCATGAGCTTGATAAGATTATTAAACAATGGCGCCCTAGTGATATTATTGTAGGGCTTCCGATTGATGCTAAAGATCAAGAAACCAAGATTACTGAAGAAGCACGTGTATTTGCGCAAAAGATTGAGCTTAGATATCAAAAGCCCGTGCATTTAATCTCAGAGACTTTCTCAACGCGTGAGGCGCGTTGGCGTCTAGAGGAAGTACAAAACAAATCAAATCGACACCTTAAAGTCGACGCATTTGCCGCTTGTGTTATTTTAGAGAC
>JAHDDB010000184.1 GCA_020629575.1 Caedibacter sp.
TAACATCAAAATCAAGCTTCAAAATAAGGATGCCTTATTTGCGATCCATATTATCGTCATCAAGTCACATTGTCATTTAATATGCAATTTAAGAAAAATATATCGTCATTAATGTTTTAAATGTATCAACGAAAACCCTTTATTTATCAGGATCAAAGACAAATAAGTAATAATGAAAAAATTATAAAAAACTCTTGATTATCATATTTTTAACTATTAAGAGCATCTTGAAATATAAGGATAAATTATAACAAAATCATCTCAACTTATATGCCCTCTCAATAAAGTGTGCAAATCGCCAAACTACACTTTGATTTATCTCATAAAAAAAGTTACGCTCTTGCTCATCTTAACAATAAACTATCTTTCACCATGACCGATAATTTTAAACGCCTTATCAAATGCACCATACTCTATGGCTTCATTACATTTATTATATGTGCTGTAAGCTACATTTATCTTGATCGCTTCTTAGTTCTCTCTATTAGTGAACAGCTTCAACACAACATCCTAATTAAATTCTCGAATATTTTATCTATTATTTTTGATCCTAATAATTGGTTTGTGCTTTTTGTCATTTTGGTAATTATTTGTATTTGGCAAAAGACACGCACTAAATTGAATCCTCGTTTACTGGTATGGACGATGAGTTTATTTATCTCAATTGGTGCTGCAGCGATCATTAAAGTAACACTTGCACGCTATCGCCCTGAGCTGTTCTTACAAGAAGGCTTATATGGCTTTCACTGGTTATCACATAAACGTTTGTTTAATAGCTTCCCATCAGGACACGCAACACTTGGGTTTGCAGGACTCCTCGGTTTAGCCTATTTAATACAAAATAAGAAGTTTACGGTATTATGCATTGTTATCGCGCTTATTATCACGATTAGTCGAATCTTAAGCTCACAACACTACCTAAGTGATGTTTTAGGAGGTGTTTATATTGGCGTCTTTAGTTATTTGTGGGCAAAAACCCTTGTGACACAGTATATAGAAACCAAAAACGGCTAAGATAAATATTCACCCAAAAGTGCTCACCGCACCCTGAGCATAAGTCGAAGCGATGCACTGAGCATTAGTCGAAGTGTGTAAGCGTGGAAAAATCACACTTCATAGAGGCTTCGACTTACGCTCAGCTAGCGTTTGCACAATCAAAGTGGGCTGGGATATGGTCATACAAAAGCTTTAGTTCAAAGGTTTCAAAATAGCATAGCTCTCTAGAATACTTTCATGAAAAACCTCAGGGATTCTTGCCCAATCCAATACTTGCACCAGAATAGGAATATTTGATATCTGTATTGCTTCCTTAAAAGCCTGCAGTTCAGAAGTATGTAATGGTTTCAAATCATGACTTCTAATCACGAGATCCAGATCACTTGCCTCATGCGCTGAACCATCTACACGACTACCATATGCCCATATTTCACAAGGTGTTTTGATTGTTTTGTTTGCTAACATCATGAGCAACTTATGATCTTTATCTCTTAGTAGCATTGCTTTCCTTAATCACCTGAATTAATCTCGCCACATCCATTATAAACTCTGGGATAATTGGTAAAGTTTCCTCTGCCAGATCAAAACCATAATCATGCGCAGTTAAGTTGCGATTATCACGATATAGCAACCAACGCTCGACCTCACCCAAAGTCAATAGACCATGATTTAAGGCATAACGAAAAATATCTTTAAAAGTTAACTTATCTAATGCGTTTTTAGAGGAAAAATAAGGTAATAGCACCTTTTTTAGCAACTTCCCTGATTGCTCAAGTATAACCTCAAACTCTTTGATAATTGCCGAGCGATATAAGTCATAATGAACACTGTTTACCTCAGTCTCACCAAGTAAGCGATAGGCTTCTGTTAACGTTGCATTACAACGCTCTAAAAACTGTACATCTAACATAAATAACTACTCTCGCAGATTGGCATTAGTGTTTTCTTTCAGAGACTTAAGAATTTTAGCCATTGCATCATTCATCAGCTCATCCGTCAAGGTCTGCGTGTTATCTTGAAAAGTGAGATTCAAAGCGATACTCTTTTTATTCTCTGGCAAATTTTCACCTTGATAAACATCAAATAAATCAACTTGATTTAACAAGCTCACATCTGCTTTATTGACTGCATCAATCAAGCTTTGTGCACTGATATTACAATCAACAATAACTGCAATATCGCGTGAAACCGATGGATACTTAGAAATTGCCATAAATTTAGCAATATCTTTGTTTGAGATTTTACTGATTTGCAGCTCAAATACTACCGGTGATTTGCCTTTGATTTGCAACACTTTCATTACACTTGGATGCAAGACACCAATAACACCAACCTTTTCACCATTTTGATAAATATAAGCGGATTGTCCTGGGTGCAGCCAATCGATATCTTCACAGGCTACATAATTGACTGACTTTTTATTTAATTGCAGCAGCGCCTCAACATCTGCTTTAACTGAATAAAAATCACTTGCTGTTTTTTCCTGCCAATTCAGTGGATTAATATCACCATAAACAAGACCGGCGAAATGTGAATACTCATGCGCCAATGTTTCAGCTGGCTGAAAGCAAACACCTTCTTCAAAAATACGAATACGCGATTGCTGACGATTCAAATTAGCTTTAAATGTTGATACAAGTCCAGGAATTAAGCCTTGACGCATCACAGACATATCTTGTGAGATCGGGTTTTGCAAGGCTAAACCTTTACTATCAAAAAACAATTCATCTAATTTAGGATCAATAAAGCTATAGTTAATTACTTCATGGTAGCCACGATTCATCAATGTATTTTTTAATGCACTTAAAGAAATAATATGTTCAGAAACTTGTTGCTGAGATAATGTTACCTCAGGTAAGGTCATCGGCAGATTTTGATAACCATATACACGTCCGACTTCTTCTATTAGGTCCTCTTCAATTGCCATATCAAAGCGATAACTCGGGGCAGTTGCCAACCACTTAATCTCATTACTGGCACCTTTAACTGGTGTAAGTGTGATATTAAGCGCTGTTAATACGTCTTCAACAAATGCAGCACTGAAATCCATACCAAGAATTGAGTTTAGCTTATTTAAGCGCAATGGAATTTGAGTCGTTGTTTCATTATAATGATCTGCTTTAACGATCTCGCCGACTTCACCACCAGCAATACCGACAATAAGACTTACAGCATAATCAATCGCATATTGGCATAGCTTTGGATCAACACCGCGTTCAAAGCGATGTGACGAATCTGTGTGCAATCCATATTGACGCGCCTTACCTGCAATTGACTTAGGCGCAAAATAAGCACTCTCTAGGAAGATATTCTGTGTATTATCAGTTACTGACGAATCCAATCCACCCATCACACCGGCAATCGCTAACGCTTTATGTTCATCAGCAATCACTAAAGTATTTGATTTAAGGGTGACCTCAGTTTCATCTAATAAGGTAATCTTCTCATTATCTTCTGCCATGCGTGCATAGACAGTGCTGCCGACTTTATCAGCATCAAAGGCATGCAGTGGCTGCCCCAGTTCAAGTAACACATAATTGGTAATATCAACAATTGCTGAGATTGATCTTAGTCCTGAACGACGCAAACGCTCTTTCATCCAAAGGGGCGTTTGCGCTTTTGCATCAATATTATAAATCATACGCCCAAAGTATCGTGTACACGCCTCTGGGGCCTCTGATTCAACTTGCTTTTGCGCACCTTTAGCAATATCAAGTTTAATATCATCAAGAGATTTAAGCTTAGCATCAGTTAAGGCAGCAACCTCTCTTGCCACTCCATAGACACTTAAACAATCCGCGCGATTTGGTGTCAAATCCACTTCAACAATATGATCATCCAA
>JAHDDB010000185.1 GCA_020629575.1 Caedibacter sp.
AATATGAGGATATAACGGTTGAAGCACTCAGCGAAAATCTATCAAAAGAATATCCTAACGGGAGTATTTGGTCAGATGAGGCAGGCATATTTTTATCCAGTCCAACCATGCAGAAGGACAATACAAAATTTGCCAGTATCTTAAACCGTCTCTGGGATGGTAAGCCGATATCGATTCATCGCAAAACAACTGGCAATATTTTTATTAAAGACAGACGCTTCACCTTGAATCTTATGATGCAGCCGTTGCTTTTAGAGCAAATGACTAAAAAACACGATGGGATTAATCGTAATAGTGGCTTTTTTGCACGAACACTTTTTGCATATCCTGAATCAACCATGGGCAACCGCTACTATAAAGAGCCTGCCAGTAGTGTAAATGAAGATCTTGAACGTTTTCATGCGCGAATCAAAAGCTGTCTAAATAAAACACTTCCCGTTGACCAGTATGGTTTTGGGCATATCCCAACGCTTAAATTTAGCCAGACAGCTAAGTCAGTATGGGTTAAATATTTTGATTATATTGAATCAGTCATTGCCAATGAATACCACTGGCACAGTATTCACGATCTAGCATCAAAAGCCAGTGAAAATATTGCTCGATTAAGTGCACTTCTTCATATTTTTGACGATCAACATGGCACAGAAATTAGAGTTAATTACGTTGAATCAGCATACCAAATCATTGAATGGCATCTTAATGAAGCTAAGCGGATATTTGGTGATAATAATGAAACTCAAGTTGAGCATGATGCTAAGGTTATCCTTAAATGGATTAAAGAAAAAGAATTAGTCGAAACGACTCCTAGAGACATTTTAAGATCAAGTCCATTGCGTGATAAAGCAAGACGTGACAAGGCGTTAAAACTACTTGAGAAAACTCACTACATTCAGATTATATCATCTGTAAAAGGCATTAAGATTTATTTTAATCCTTGCCTTTTTCGAGTATCAAAGTCAAGTGAGCAATCGTGAATGATATCGTTAATAATCATGAGTTTATGTGAAACAAACTCCACTAAGAATTAAATTGGAATTTTATAATGGTTAAGAAAAAAGAAGCAAAAAAAGCAAATGAAGTAAAAAAAGAATCAATAGAAGTCACCTTATGGAAATCAGCAGATAAGCTTAGAAAAAATATTGATGCTGCCGAATACAAGCATGTGGTTTTGGGTTTGGTTTTCTTAAAGTACATATCAGATAGCTTTGAAGAGCGTTATGAGGAGTTAAAAAAAGAACAATGGGCAGACCCAGAGGATAAAGATGAATATTTAGAATCAAATATATTTTTTGTCCCCGTTAAATCCAGATGGTCTTATCTATTATCACAAGCCAAGCAACCTGCTATAGGTAAGCTTATTGATGAGGCAATGGATGAAATCGAGAAAGAAAATACCTCGCTTAAAGGTGTTTTACCTAAAGTTTATGCTCGAGATAATTTAAATGCGACCACTCTGGGTGAGCTTGTTGATTTGATCGGTAATGTTTCTATTGGGGATACCAAAAGCCGCAGTGCTGATGTTTTAGGGCATGTTTTTGAGTATTTCTTAGGTGAATTTGCGCTAGCAGAAGGCAAACAAGGCGGGCAGTTCTACACGCCTAAATCGGTCGTTGAGCTTTTGGTTAATATGCTAGAGCCGTACAAAGGACGCGTATTTGACCCTTGTTGTGGCAGTGGCGGGATGTTTGTTCAGTCAGAGCATTTTGTTGAGTCACACCAAGGAAAAATTAATGATATTTCTATTTATGGTCAAGAATCTAATCAGACAACTTGGCGTCTATGTAAAATGAACCTTGCCATCAGAGGTATTGATAGCTCGCAAGTCAAATGGAATTCGGAAGGCTCATTTTTAAATGATGCACATAAAGATTTAAAAGCAGATTATATCATTGCAAATCCGCCCTTTAACGTTTCTGACTGGAACGGTGATCTTTTAAGAAGTGATGCCAGATGGCAATATGGTACACCACCTGAAGGCAATGCAAATTATGCATGGATTCAGCACTTTTTATATCACTTAGCACCAACCGGTATCGCGGGGTTTGTATTAGCAAAAGGTGCTTTGACATCCAATACATCAAGTGAAGGTGAGATTAGAAAATCATTAGTAGAAGCCAATTTAATTGATTGCGTTGTTAACTTGCCTGCTAAGTTGTTTTTAAACACACAAATTCCAGCAAGTCTATGGTTTATTAAGCGCGGCAGGAATACAAAAGACATTCTTTTTATTGATGCGAGAAATAAAGGTCATTTAATTAATCGTAGAACCAAAGAGTTCAGCAATGACGATATCAACGATATTGCTAACACCTATCACAATTGGAAACGTGGTGAAAATTATGAAGATATTAAAGGCTTCTGTAAATCTGCCAGCCTTGATGAAGTCTCTGAATTAAACTATGTACTAACGCCAGGTAGATATGTCGGGCTTGAAGAAGTTGAAGATAACTTTAACTTTGTTGAGCGATTTACTAGCTTAAAAGCACAACTTGCTGAACAAATTAAACAGGAAGATGTGCTTAATCAAAGAATTATGGAGAATTTAGCAAAAATCAGACTTGAAGGCATAAGTAATGAGCAATACTAAATTACCTGATGATTGGAAAAATTTTAAGTTAGGAAATGTCTCATTAGAATGCGCTATGGGTCCATTTGGTTCAAATATCAAAGCTGAGAATTTCCAAGAAAAGGGTGTGCCAGTTATACGTGGACAAAACCTTAATTTTTATCGCTTCGTTGAAGGTGAGTTTGTTTATTTATCTGAGGAAAAGGCAGATACACTCAAGAAAAGCAATTGTTACCCTGGTGATTTAGTATTTACTCATAGAGGTAGTATTGGTCAAGTTGGATTAATTGCTGAAAATAAATATAAGCGTTATGTAGTTTCGCAATCTGGTATGAAATTAACCGTTAACCCTAGTCTTGCTAATGCGCTTTTTTTATTATATTTTTTTAAATCAAATATTGGACAATACGAACTATTAAAAAATGAATCTCAGGTTGGTGTTCCAGCAATTAGCAGTCCATTGAGTTCTTTAAAAGATATAAACATTAATCTGCCACCCATCACCGAACAAAAAGCCATAGCTGAAGTATTATCAAACTTTGACGATAAAATTGATTTGCTTCACAAACAAAATCAGACTTTAGAGGATTTGGCGCAGACGCTTTTTAGGGAATGGTTTATTGAAAAATCTGATGATGGTTGGGCAATAGGAAAGTTACCAGATGAGTTTGATTTTTTAATGGGAACATCTCCTAAAGGAAATACTTTTAATGAAGAAAAAATTGGAACCCCGATGTTTCAAGGTAATGCAGATTTTACATTTAGATTTCCTGAAAGTAGAGTATATACAACTGATCCAAAAAGATTTGCCAATAAATATGAAACACTAATTAGTGTACGAGCCCCTGTTGGGGCTCAAAATATGGCACAAGAGAAATGTTGCATTGGGCGAGGTCTAGCTGCTTTTATGTATAGAAATGATGAAAGATTTTATACCTATACCTATTATAAAATGATGTCACTAATGGAAGAGATAAAAGCATTTAATAATAGTGGCACTGTATTTGGCTCAATCAACAAAAATGATATTCAAAATATAAATATCACTATCCCGCCAAAAACTATTGTAGAAAGCTTTGAAAGCATGGCAAAACCAATTAATGATAAAATCATACAAAATACAAAACAAATAAAAACACTAGAACAAAATAGAGATATATTGTTGCCTAAATTGATGAGTGGTGAACTAAGGGTTGCTTATGACTAGTCAGATAAAAATTTATCAAACT
>JAHDDB010000018.1 GCA_020629575.1 Caedibacter sp.
TTTGCGTAATCTTGTGCGCAATGGCATAGGCGTCTTTGCCGGAAATGCGAATAATGCCCACGCCACCCTTTCCGGGGGCTGTGGCAATTGCGGAAATTGTGTCAGAATTGATAAGCATTTTAACGTTAAGTACATAATATAAAATATGCAGGTTAGAATAGCGGATTTTATACCGCTCGTGAATCATTTTTGATATCGACTAAGTTTTTACCGTACTTTGAGCGAAGCCAAAGGTTGAAATAATGGCTTCGACTGGCGCTCAGTCAACGTCTAGGCTGTGGAGGTGAGTAAAAAACGGTTGTCATCATATTGTTTGGCGTAAAAGAGCATTAAACATTTCCCGTACCCTAAGCGCAGTCGAAGGGTGTGTAGAGGCAATCAATGGCTTCGACTAACGCTCAGCAAACATATGTATTGTTATGGCACCTTTATGACTACCCTTCGACTGTGCTCAGGGTGCGATTAACAGTATTGGCTAAAAAATCAAGCTGCGCTTCAGGTGTTGTTAGTTTATTAAAGAGTTGACGGGCTTTAGTCAGGTCAAGCTCCATGACTTGCTCAAAATACCAAGTAATGTGTTTGCGCGCAAAACGCACACCCATATAATCACCATAAAAGTTATGCATGGCTTTAACATGATCAATAATGGTATTTAACCTTTGTGTGAAGCTAGGTGATGGCTGGTAATGACCAGTTTGCAAAAAATCATTGATTTGCTGAAATAGCCAAGGATTGCCATGCGCACCCCTGCCAATCATTAGAGCATCAGCTTGGGTATAATCAAACACTTCTTTGGCTTTTTCAGGTGTGGTGATATCACCATTAGCAATGACGGGTATATTAATGCGCTGTTTAATTTCAGCAATAAGGTCATATTCGGCGTCGCCAGTATATTTCTGATCGCGCGTGCGCCCATGAATAGTAAGCGCTTGAATGCCTGCATCCTCTGCAATTTGTGCAATTTTTAAGGCGTTTTTATTATCCTTACTCCAGCCTGTACGGATCTTTAGGGTCACAGGTACATGAACAGCATTCACAACTGCACAAAGAATCTCATTGACTAATTGTTCATTTTGCATTAGTGCAGAACCTGCTAATTTATTGCAGACTTTTTTAGCCGGGCAGCCCATATTGATATCGATAATATCAGCACCTTTATCAACGTTTAAACTCGCAGATTCGGCAAGCATGATAGGATCCCCACCTGCGATTTGAATAATCTTGGGGGCAACTTCATCACTATGATCAATACGGCGCTGTGTTTTGGGTGTTTCATATAGATGCTTGTGTGACCAAACCATTTCTGAGACGACCCAGCCTGCGCCATGTGTTTTGCATAGCTTGCGAAATGGCAAGTCGGTTACGCCTGCCATTGGGGCTAAGAATAAAATATTATCTGAATGAAATTGACCTATTTTCATGCTTTTTTATGGCTTGCGAATGCCTGAAATTAGTGTCCACTCATCCTTGAAGGTCGGTTCATTTAATATGAAATAGGGTGAGAAAGTCTTGATAATATCATCCACTTGCTCTTGCAAAATACCGGATAAAGCAAGCTTGCCATGTGGTTTAATGAAGTTAGCAATAACCTCTTTAAGATCGATTAAGATGCCAGCAAGAATATTGGCAATTAAAATATCGGCTTTGATTGATTTAGGTGCTTCATCGGGTAAGTGGGCAGTAAAATTGTTATTAATACCATTTTTCTCAGCATTAGCGTGAGTGGCTAAAATTGCTTGTGGATCATTGTCAATGGCAATGACGTCATGCGCGCCTAGCTTTTTGGCAGCAACCGCCAAAATGCCGGAACCACAGCCTAGATCAATCACATGATCTTTGGTAGTGACATGCTGCTCAAGCCATTCAAGGCACAAAGCAGTTGTTTGATGTGTGCCTGTACCAAAAGCAAGCCCTGGATCAAGGAGGATGTTGACTTGATCGTCACTGTGGATCTCTGGTGTGCACCAACTTGGATAAATCCATAAACGACGTCCAAACTGCATTGGTTTGAAATCATCCATCCATGTGCGAGTCCAATCTTGATCAGCAAACTCACGTGTATGAATGTCGCCAATAATATTTGGCTTTAATGCACTCTCCTCAAGTGATGTGGCAATGTCAGATAGCTGATATTCTTCAGTAAAAAGGGCGACCAAAACCACTTCATCCCATAGCGGGTTTTCGCCTGCTTTAGGTTCAAGGATAGGTTGATCTTTAGCATCTTGATAAGTAACAGAACAAGCACCTTGCATTAAAAGATAGTCTTCTAATATTTCAAGGCTAGCTTTAAGACAAGTAACGGATAACTCTTTCCACAACATGGGGTTACGCTTTATCACGCTCGAGCATCTTCTCAAGATAGTGGATATTGGTGCCACCATTTTGGAAATCACGCTCAGCAAGAATCTTATGATGCAATGGAATATTGGTTTTAATGCCGCTGATAATCATCTCTTCAAGCGCGCTTTGCATACGTTGAATAGCAATATCACGTGTGCGCGCATGAACGATTACTTTAGCAATCATTGAGTCATAATTAGGTGGCACGAAGTATTGAGAATAAATGTGTGAATCAACACGCACACCAGGGCCACCTGGTGCGTGATAGATATCAATCTTGCCGGGGCAAGGCATCATTTTTTCGGGATCTTCCGCATTAATACGGCATTCAATCGCATGCCCTATGATTTTGATATCTTCTTGTTTAAATGTCAGTGAACCACCTGAAGCAACGCGGATTTGCTCTTTGATTAAGTCGATATTCGTGATTGATTCAGTCACTGGATGTTCAACCTGAATACGTGTGTTCATCTCAATAAAGTAGAACTCACCATTTTCGTATAAGAATTCAAAAGTTCCAGCACCACGGTATTTAAGCATCTTACAAGCATCAACACAGCGTTTGCCAATTTCAGCACGTTGCTCATCAGTAAGGCCGACAGCTGGTGCTTCTTCAATGACTTTTTGATGACGACGTTGTGTTGAACAATCGCGTTCAAATAAATGAATGGCATTGCCTTCACCATCACCAAAAACTTGAATTTCAATATGACGTGGATTCTCAAGGAATTTCTCCATATAAACCATATCATTATTAAACGCCATCTTTGCTTCAGCTTGTGTCATTTCGATAAACTTTAGCAAGTCTTCTTTTTTACGCACAACACGCATGCCACGACCGCCACCGCCACCGGCAGCTTTGATCATGATCGGATAGCCAATGCTATCGGCCATCGCTAGATTTTTTTGTGGGTCTTTGCTAATGGGGCCGTTAGAACCAGGTACGCATGGCACGCCTGCCTCTTTCATCGCTTTAATTGCAGCAACCTTATCTCCCATTACACGAATGCTTTCTGCTCGTGGACCAACAAAGATGAAACCACTAGATTCAACCGCATCGGCAAAGTCAGCATTCTCTGATAAAAAGCCATAACCTGGGTGAATCGCATCAGCGCCAGAGACTTCAGCGGCAGCGATAATTGCAGGAATGTGCAAATAGCTTTGTGTTGGGCTTGCAGGGCCAATACAAATGGTTTCATCCGCGAGTTTTACGTGCATCAAATCGCGATCAACTGTCGAGTGAACAGCGACGGTTTTAATGCCTAATTCGCGGCATGCACGAAGGATTCTAAGCGCAATTTCACCGCGATTTGCAATTAAGAGTTTTTTAATCATATCAAACCTGTTAAAAACTATTTTTGTATTTATCAATAAGTGATTGGTTTAGCCAATGATGAAAAGTGGTTGATCGTATTCAACGGGTGAACCATCTTCAACAAGAATTTTAATCACAGTGCCAGAATGTTCTGCTTCGATTTGGTTCATGATCTTCATTGCTTCAATAATACATAAGGTATCACCTGCTTTTACAGCTTGACCTTCAGTAACGAAAGAGGCAGCACCTGGTGAAGGCGATTGATAGAAAGTACCAACCATTGGTGACTTAAGATGCTTGCCTTGTGGTAAACTTTCAGCGGGTTTCTCTATAGGTGTTGCTTGTTGAGCTTGTGGCTCAGCAGCGACAGACTGCTGTGGCATAGCAGCAGGGGTATGATGAATGAACTGCTGTGGTGCCAACGCTTGGACTGGCTGTGGATGACTGCCGGTAATGCGAATGGAAGTTTCGCCTTCTTTGATTTCAATTTCATTAACATTTGACTTTTCAATCAATGCGATCAGTTGTTCAATCTTTTGAATATCCATCTGTTTTAATTAACCTTTGTTTAGATTTAACTTTATGTTTAACTCATTCCAACCAGACATTGTTGCGGCAAATAATCAAAATGTCACGCGTTGTTTTTGCTTTTTAGGCGTAGGCGTTGTTCAAAAAATATCTTGTAAACTCCTATATGCAATTGTGTTGACAGTAATCAATCGCTGCGTGCATGGCCAGTTCATAGCTTTTAGCACCCATACCGGAAACGATGCCGTAAGCAATGTCAGAAAGGTATGAATGGTGGCGGAAAAGCTCGCGTTTATCAGGGTTTGATAAGTGTGTTTCAATAAAAGGGATGTTAATGGCAAGGAGTGCATCACGGATGGCAACACTGGTATGCGTATAAGCAGCAGGGTTAATAATAATAAAATCATAATTACCTTGCGCTTGTTGCAATTGATCAACAATTGCGCCTTCATGGTTTGACTGAAAACAGCTGCAATGCATTTTTTTTGACTCAGCAAACTCGATAAGCTTGTTATTTACATTGTCTAATGTTGCAGTGCCGTAAATATCCGTCTCACGTTGGCCTAGTAAGTTTAAATTAGGTCCATGAATAACCAGTATTTTTGCCATTTATTCGATCTCCTTAATTAAATTAATTGCATCAACCTGATGAATCTCTTGTGTATCAATACAGTAAGCGCTTAACTTGCCACCCCATACACAGCCTGTATCAATTGCAATACAGCGTGGGTTGTTACTAACACCATTTAGTGCTGCCCAATGTCCAAAAATAAGTGTGTATTTGGCATCAATTTTGGCATTAGGAATGTTAAACCATGCATCAAGATGGTTAGGCTTTTTCTTAAGTTCTCCTTTGAAAGAAAAATCCAAGCGACCATTTTGATCACATAAGCGCATGCGTGTGAAATAATTAGCAATGCAGCGCCAACGGTTAACTGCTTCTAAATTATCTTGCCAAAGATCAGGCTCATTACCAAAGAGGTTGCTCATAAAAAGTTGAAAGCACATATCGGTTTGCAGCACAAACTCAAGCTCTAACCCCAAGCGTTTGGCTTTTTTAAGGGACCAAATTGGTGGGATGCCCGCATGAGTGATAATATGTTTTTTATGGCTGTAAAGAAAATGCTGTTGTCGCAACCATTGGATTAATTCATTTTTATCTTCAGCATCTAGAATAGGACTAAGTGTGTCTTTTTTAGCAGTGGGCAAATAACCATAGGCAATGGCAAGAAGATATAAATCATGATTGCCTAAGACCACTTTGGCAGACTTGCCTAAAGATTTAACAAAACGCAATACTTCAAGGGACTGCGGTCCGCGGTTAACAAGATCACCGGTAAAGATCAATTTATCATCGTTAGGGTTAAACTGAATTTTATCAATTAACTGCATCAATTCAGCATAGCAACCTTGAACATCACCAATCACATAACTTGCCATTTATAATGCGCCTATGTGATTGCTTAATTTAACAAAATCAGCGACGCTTAGATTCTCTGGGCGAAGTGTCAAATCAACGGGTAAGTTATCTAGTTCACTCGCAGGCACAAGTGCTTTGAGATTGTTGCGCAAAGTCTTACGACGCATCTGAAAAGCTTGTTTAACGACCTTAGCAAAAAGTGTATAGTCGTTAGCAACAAATGGTAGCTCACTATAAGGCGTTAAGCGTAAAATGCGTGACTCTACTTTTGGCGCGGGCTTAAATGCGGTGGCCGGCACAGTGAATAACGCTTCACATTGGAAGTGGTATTGCAGCATGACACTTAAGCGACCATAGTTTTTTTCAGAAGGCGCGGCAGCAACACGATCAACCACTTCTTTTTGTAGCATAAAATGCATATCTTTGAAAAGCTCGGCATATTCAATTAAATGAAAAAGAATAGGTGAGGAGATGTTATAGGGTAAGTTACCAATGAGCTTTATTTTTGTGCCATGATAAAAGTCACTAAAGTTAACGGTTAATACATCTTGTTGACAAATGTTAAGTTTGCCATACATCGCGCAAGCTGCTTTCAACGGCAGGATAACATCTTCATCAAATTCGATAACTTGGATAGCTTTGGTGGTTTTAAGAATATGGCGTGTTAATGCGCCAAGACCAGGGCCAATCTCAATAACATCATCATCTGCCTTTATCCCAGACTGACGAACGATATTGGCAACAATGTTTTCATCTTGTAAAAAGTTTTGCCCTAAAGACTTTTTGGCTTTATGCATTTAATGTCTCTTGTGTTTTTATGCTTCAGGCAAATTTAAGTTTTTATCAACAATCTCAACATACGCGCTATCACGCAATGATAACATCCACGTTTTTAAGGCTTGCTGCGCATTTTCATTAAATAAAGCCATCATCGCTTGCTCTTTTTGATAATTAGCCGTGTCATCTTGTTTGCGTTTGGCAAGCACCTCGATGATTTGCCAACCATTATTTACTTTAAAAGGTGCGCTTACTTTCTTTAGTTTAGCGGCCTTAATTGCTTGTGCTAATGCTGGCGGTTGAGCATTTAAGCTAATCCAGCCCATGTCGCCACCGCTATCAGCATTATCAAGTGCATCAGAGTTTGCTTTGGCAAGATCACTAAATGACTGGTGGTTATCAAGTGCGGTTAAAATGCGCATTAATTTGGCTTTTGCATCATTGTCAGTAACAACTGGAGAAGTGTTAATGACGATTTGTTGAACGTGATATTGTTCAACAAAGTGCTTAGCGCTATCTGGTGTTTTACTGTCGGCGAGTTCAATAATTTGGACACTACCATTAGCAATAAATGGGGCACTAATTTGTCCATTTTGCAGCGCTTGAACTTCGTTTTGATAGATGCTAGGTAGTTTATTAATTGTTTTCCAATCAAGCGAGCCACCACTACTTGCATTGCCTGCTTGTGAGTATTTTTTGGCAGCATCGGCAAAGGTGGTTTTTTTATCTTTAATCGATTGAATAATCTCTTTCGCTTCTGCAATGACTTTCTGTTGATCTTCAGTTGTTGGGTTGTCAGGTAGAGATAAAACGATATTGTTAACTAAATATTCAGTTTGATTATCACTAAAGTGCTTTTTGATATACTTATCAACTTCTGTTGGTGAGATATAAACCTTACCTGCAACGGCACGCTGTTGTAGTTTGTTAATAATAAGCTGATCTTTGACCGTTTGATAATAGGTGCTGTAGTCAAGGTTTGACGCTTTAAGCTTTTGCTTGAGCTGTGCCAATGTGATGCCATTTTGTGTTGTTACTTCGGCAATTGAGTTATTAACTTCATTGTCAGTCACACTTATGCCTTGACGTTTAGCCATTTGTAGCGCAATGGTCTGATTAATCAGCTGTTGCAAGACTTGGCGCTGTAGCGTGAGATTATCCGGTATTTGTGCATTAGGATTGCTATCAAGTTGTGCTTTGGTTTTAGCAACTTCAATATTTAACTGATCTAAGGTAATCGCTTGATCATTGACAATGGCAACAATCTCATTGATTAAATGTTTGCCTTTGATGGTGGTGTTTTGCGCATGTGTGGCGCCCGGTTTTTGTAATAGGGCGGGAGGGGTGTTGGCAAATGCCAATGTGCCAAGAGCAAGTGTGCTGGCAAAAACCATAAATTTAGTGCGTAAGTGCATGAAAAAAATCAACTAAAGCTTCGTAATGCCATGCATTATATACCCATAGCGAAGTATTGAATAGTCTTTCTCAGCGTTAGTTAAACCCACTATTTGGTGTATAGCCTGGAATCATGCTCAGACGCTCATCAAGTGAGCTTTCACTGCTGCCACCCAAGCCTTTTAATTCAAACTGAACAATAAAGGCATTGGTCAATGGTCCTGTTATATTGGTTGGGTTATTAGGGTCACTTGATGAGTTGACATAGCGTTGCGCTAAGAAACGAACCGCCCAGCTGCAAGCATCATATTGAATGCCTGCAAACATATTTGTTGTATGTCTTGAATTAAAGGCATAGCTCCAAAGACCGGTGACTGACCAATGTGGTGTTAAGCGCCAGATGCTTGAAATCGTTACTTGTGACAATGGGTCGGGTAAGGTGCCTGCTTGAATTTGAGCAGGTGTTAAAGCTGCGTAGTTATTTTTGATATTTTGGTATGCCACATTAAAGATGTGGTTGTTATCCGGCATATATTGCACTTGGTAAGTTTGCGAGTCGACATTATTGTTGATCGGATTGTAAGTGCCTGAGGTCATTAATTGCCAGTGTGGCAAAAAGCGATAGTTAAAAAATGCCGCAATATCAGAAGTAGAACTGTCGTGAAAAGGTACGTACGAGTTAGCGCAATTAGCATTTGTGCCAGAGCATAATGACACTTTGCGATCAGCAAAATAAAGGATCTGCCCAATGCCGGCACTTAATACGCTCGTGCCTGTATCTTGATCATTAACCGAAGTCTCAAGTGCATAAGAGATTTGATTGGCGTTATTAATGCGATCAATCCCAGTGAAAATATTGCTCTGGAATAAAGATGCGTAGCTAAAATTACTCAATGATGTATCAAATAACGGAATATTGCTTTGGTTTTGATACGGGATATACGTATAGAATAGTCGTGGTTCTAGCGTTTGCGTGTAATTATGATTGTTGAAGCTAAACTTGCGATCAAAGTATAAACCGGTGTCAATATTGATAATGGGCAAACTTCTAATGATGTTTTGTTCAGGGTATTGGTTTTGACTGAAACCGGTTGTGCTTGCTGCACTCCTATTTTGCAAGGTATATGCTGTTTCAGACAGTGTCAGTGATGGTGTGAAAAAGCCCCAACTTTTCTGGAAAGGAAAGCTTACTTTCGGCGCGCTATAATAACGTTGCCCGCCAACTTGTGATACGCCATTTAAGCTAGGTTTAGTAAAGTAGGTAAACTGATTATCCCAGTTGAAATCCATGTGTGGTAGGAGTCCCGGGTAAGTTGCGTTGGCATTGATTTGTGGCAAGGTTGAATAAGGCCGGTTTGCCAGATACATTGTATCATCAATAACATCATAGGATTGTACTGTGGTATTAAAATTCCAGTGTGGATCGCTGTAACTGACCGATGCTTCGCGATCAAGTAAAGTTTGTGTCGAAAGGCCGATATTGTCACTATCAAAATCGTTGTAGAAATCTTTGTCACCAATATATTGGTAGTTGATATAGCTTGACCAATTCCTACCATATTGACCATTGTCAGTAAAAGAAAGTGCTTTTCGGTCAGTGTTGTTGCGTCTGTCATGTGGCATGTACTGTACATCAAGATTGCCGCTTTGCGTTTCCGTTAGATAGCGGAAGTTACCATCTAGTAAGATTCCGCGATGATTATAAATGGTTGGTGTTAATAGCAAATCATAGTTGGGTGCTATATTCCAATAAAAAGGTGTCGATAAATAGTAGCCAGAGTTGCTATTGTAGCCTGCTGTTGGATATAAGAAGCCAGTGCGTCGACGGTTATCAATTGGGAAGGTCATGTATGGCCAATATAAAATAGGCACATCTTTCACATAGAATAATGTGTTATAAGCGGTGCCAAGCCCTGATTCTCGATCAAGATCAATGGTTGTGGCGCTTAACTTCCAATCGTTGCCGTAGGGGTTATCTGTGGCATAGGTTGCTTTTTTTAGCGTGTAATCCGTTTTACTGTTTTGAATAATTTTATTGGCATGTCCATGGGCGTAACCTGTGAAATTGTTTGCTTTGTTATCGATTTCATCAGAGGTTAAGTTTGCCATTGAACCACCTGGTTTCTCACGTACACGGATTAAGTAGTAGGTATCATCAAGTGTTGCAGTATTAGTGCTGATGTTAGCTTGTCCTTGTGAGCCAATTGCCAGCTGACCAGGTTGACTCAAGTTAACATTACCGGTTAAGTCAATCTGATCGATTTTTTTGTCTTTGTTTTGTTTTAAAATAGCCTTGTCAGCAGCAAGGTATTGATTGCCTTTGTTTACCTCAACTGCCCCTTCCGCAGTAATCGTGCCACTACGTGCGTATTGATACTGTTGGGCGTTGATTTTGGCTTCATTAGAGGGGTTTTTATTAATAGGGGGTTGGTAATAGTAACCGCCACAAATATTGTTGGGATTGTTTGTGGGCACCCAGCCTAATGCATCAGCAATGATTTGTTTCTTTTCTTTAGGTAATACACCTTTTTTAAATAAATCTGCATTATTGTTGTTAACTTCAACACATTTCCACGTATCACCGTCAGCGCTACATTGCCAAGATTTATGCAAAGGATTCTCAATGGTGATTTTGCTAAGCCCAATACCGGGGATGGCGCAAAGCATTGCCAAAGGCAAAATTTTTCGGTGTAAATTTGTAAACTTGTTCATTGAGTAAATATTATCCTTTTGCCTATTTGCTAGGAATTCTAGGTTTCATCAAACCAAAACTACTGCTATTCTATCGCGTTGTTGTTAGATTTCTAGGAAAAAGTCGTGCAATCTAGATTTTTACAGATTATTGAGTGGCTAAAAGGGCTATTTCCGAATGTGGAACCAACTTTGGTGCCAATTGTTGGTGATGCCAGTTTTCGCCAGTACTATCGCGTTAGTCTTGAAAACAAAAGCTATGTCGTGATGGATGCGCCATTGGATCGAGAGAAACCGGATGTGTTTTTTAGGGTTACGCGCCTTTTGCGTCACTTTAATTTGCAAACGCCAGAGTGTTATGCCTATGACCAAGAAAGTGGTTTTTTATTATTAGATGATTTTGGTGATACTCAACTTTATCACGCAGTGCATGCTGAAAAAAATATTAAACAATATGATCAGATTCTGGCACTGATTCCAAAGTTTTGGCAGATTGATAAGACGCTTTTCCCTAATTATGAAAAAACAAAATTTGCTTCTGAGCTTGATGTGATGAAGTTATGGTTTTGGCAATGGTTGGGACTTGATGCGCAAACCTTGCATCTATTAGAGGCACCTTATCATCAATTACAGTTGCTTCTTGTAGCTAATGCACTTGAGCAACCCAATGTGTTTGTGTTTAGAGATTTTCACAGTAAAAACATGATGTGTTTGCCGGATCAAACATTAGGGCTTATTGACTTTCAAGACGCAGTGAATGGTCCGATTACCTATGATTTGGTATCTGTCTTACGAGACTGTTATTTAACCTTGCCAAAGCAACTTATTGATCAAAGTGTGGATATATATTATTGTATGGCGAAAGAGCAAGGCTTATTAAGTCAAGAAATCACATTGAGTAAGTTTAGATATTGGTTTGATTTGATGGGCTTACAACGCCACTTGAAATGTTTGGGCATTTTCACACGACAAGATATTCAGAACAAACGTAAAAATTACCTGTGTTATTTACCACGTGTGATGCGGTATATTGATGAAGTATTATCTAAGCACAAAGAACTAATATTTTTTAATGATGTTTGGCAACGACTCGTCGTACCTGTCTATGAATCAAAAATTAAAGCACTTAAAAATAAACCCGTTTCCGTTAAATTTGATACCATTGGTAGTGTATTTGGAAATCAGTAGAGAGTAATATTATGTCGGCACGTTATGTTCATTTAAAACTGCACAGTGAATACTCGTTGATGGATAGCATTATCCGCATTAAGCCATTGCTTGAGGAATGCGTTAAGCGCGAATTAGCAGCGGTTGCATTAACCGATATGTGCAATATGTTTGCCGCAGTGAAATTTTATAAGGCGGCACTTGCCAGTGGCGTTAAGCCGATATTTGGCAGTGAAATATGGATTGAGGTTGATGGTGCGCATTATCCGTTAACGTTAATTGCTAAGGATAATCAAGGTTATCAGGTGATCGTTGATTTGATTTCACACGCCTATCTTTATGCCAATAGAGTCAATGGCATTCCTGTGCTGCCAAAAAGCACGTTAGCAAGCTTTGATTTTACACATGTTTTTGTGTTAAGCGGTGGGGTTAAAGGTGAAATTGCGCAGAGCTATTTAGCGCAAAAAGATATTGAGGCAAAAAGTGTTTTAGAGGCATATCTTAAAATTATTCCAAAAGAAAACTTCTTTATCGAGCTTCAACGCATTGGTCATGATGGTGAGGAAGATTATATCCAAAAAGCAGTTACCTTAGCACAAGATTATCAAGTTGCTGTGGTGGCAACCAATGATGTGTGTTTCTTAAATGAAGAGGAGTACTCAGATCACGAGGTACGTGTGGGTATCTATCAAGGCTATACCTTGTTAGATCAAACACGTAAAAGTCAATACACGCCTAAACAATACTTGCGCTCAGCAGATGAGATGTGTGAGCTATTTTCGGATATCCCGCAAAGTTTAAGTAATAGTGTATACATTGCACAAAATGCTAATGTCACGTTTAATTTAGGTGATGCGGTGTTACCGTGTTTTGACATCCCAGAGGGGATGACTGAAGCTGAGTATTTTGCGGAAGTGTCTTTTAAGGGGTTGGATGAGCGTTTTGATTTTATTCTGATGGGCAGAAAAGATGAAGATAGATCCGCCATTATCGAAAGTTATAAAGCGCGCTTGCAAGTTGAGATTGATGTGATTTGTCAGATGGGATTTCCTGGATATTTCCTGATCGTTGCAGACTTCATTCAATGGTCAAAAGACCATGATATTCCTGTGGGTCCAGGGCGAGGCTCCGGTGCTGGATCATTAGTTGCTTACGCACTTAAGATTACCGATATTGATCCGATTCCTTATGGTTTGCTATTTGAGCGCTTTTTAAATCCAGAACGGGTATCGATGCCAGATTTTGATATTGACTTTTGTATGGATGGTCGTGATCGTGTGATTGAATATGTTGCGCAAAAATATGGTAGCGAGAGTGTCTCGCAAATCATCACCTATGGATCGATGGCGGCCAAAGCCGTAGTGCGTGATGTTGGACGTGTGCTTGGACAGCCTTATGGTTTTGTCGATAGAATTGCCAAGTTAATTCCCAATGATCTTGGGATTAAACTTAAAGATGCTTGTGCACCTGAAACACCATTGCATGATTTATGCCAACAAGATGAAACGGCAGATGAGATTGTTAAGATTGCACTAAAGCTTGAGGGTTTGACGCGCAGTGTCGGTAAGCATGCAGCAGGGGTTGTGATTTCACCTTCTAAGGTGACTGACTTCTCGCCGGTGTATTGTGAAGAAGGTACCAAACAATTAGTAACACAGTTTGATAAAAAAGATGTTGAAGAAGTTGGCTTGGTTAAGTTTGACTTTTTGGGTTTAAGAAACTTAACCATCATTGATAATGCTTTAAAAATTGTTAATAAACAAAGACGCTTACAGAATGAGTTTGAGCTTGACATTGCTCTGATTCCGATGACCGATAAAAAAACCTTTCAGCTTTTGCAAAATGGCGAAACCACGGGTGTTTTCCAATTGGAGTCGCGCGGCATGAAGGAGTTGATCAAACGTTTAAGACCGGATTGTTTTGAAGATATTATCGCTTTGGTGGCGCTGTATCGTCCAGGACCTTTAGGTTCGGGCATGGTAGATGACTTTGTCAATCGTAAGCATGGCAGACAAGAGGTAAGCTATCCGCATCCTGATTTGAAAGATGTATTAGAGGAAACTTATGGGACGATTTTATACCAAGAGCAAGTGATGCAGATCGCGCAAATTCTAGCAAATTATTCGCTAGGTGGTGCAGATTTGTTGCGTCGCGCGATGGGTAAAAAGATCCCTGAAGAGATGGCAAAGCAGCGTGAGACTTTTGAAAAAGGGGCATCTGAAAATGGCATTGACGCCAAGCTTGCAAGCTCAATTTTTGACTTGATGGAAGAGTTTGCAAAGTACGGCTTTAATAAATCACATTCTGCAGCATATGCTTTGGTGTCTTATCAAACCGCCTTTTTAAAGGCGCATTATCCAGAAGCCTTTATGGCAGCGGTATTGTCGTCGGATATGGATAACACGGATAAGGTGGTCAACTTTATTTCAGAATGCCAAAAAATGCAATTAAAGCTTATTTTGCCACATATCAATGTCAGTGATTATTATTTTACCGTAAATCAACAGACAGAGCTTGTCTATGGTCTTGGTGCGATCAAAGGCGTTGGTCTGGCGGCAATTGAAGGTATTTTGGCAGAGCGTCAACAAAATGGAACGTTTAAAGATTTATATGATTTTTGTGCGCGTGTCGATACGCGAAAAGCCAACAAACGTGTCTGTGAGGCGCTTATTTACGCAGGTGCAATGGATGGTTTTGCTGAAAATAGGCAAACACTTGTTGCAACAATTGAAGGTGCAATGAAGGCAGCTGAGCAAAAAAGCCAGATGCAAAATAGCGGTCAGCTTGATTTGTTCGGCTTTAGCGAACCTGAGTCGTCAAATGACATAGCACGCGATATATCACATATCAATGTACCGAGTTGGAGTACTAAAGATAAGTTGATTTTTGAAAAATCAGTGTTAGGAATGTTTTTATCAGGGCATATTATTGATGAAGATAGAATGTGGCTTAAGCACTTCAATGTTCAGCCTTTAAATCGCATTGCGGCAACAACACGCAAAGAGTCTATTTTGCTTGCAGGTGTTGTCGTAGCGATGGCGCAACGAAAAACAAAGACAGGAAAGTTGATGGGCGTTTTGCAGCTTGATGATGGTTGTGAGCGTTTGGAGTTGGTGATTTTTAGTGAATTATATGACGCGGTCAAGCATTTGATTTCTGTTGATGAAACCGTCATTGTTGAAGGTGAGGCAAGTATCGATGCTTATAATGATCAGCTACGAATTAATGCATTATCAATTGAGCCGATTGCTAAGTATGTTGATAAAAATATTAAATCATTTAAGCTATCACTTCCTCAGCAGCAAGTGGCAAAAATGCACGATTTGCTTAAAGCGCTTGTTGAAACATCAAATGAGGCTGAGCTTAAAAATATTGAGCTATATATACAGTCTAATGATTATGATGTTACATTGTCTGCTCAGGAGGTGTCACTTGATGCTTATCTTTTAGGTGTTGAGATAAAATCCTTAAGAGAAAATAACATACATTTAACGTTGTAAAATATCTGTAGTCGTCATTTATGTGTATCAGCAAGATATTACTTAATCGCATATTTATCCTATTTTGTAGCTTTTGCAGCATCCAATTCTTGATTTGCCGATATATTTGACTAATATAACCTTAAACATTTAGTCAGGAACCCTTTTGAAAGGAGAAATAAAGAATGAAGCATTATCTTGAGTTTTTAAAGCGTGCGCTATTTGCATTATCAATGTTACCGTTAACCGTGGCAGTGAGTTTTGCAACGGATACGCAGAATAATGCATTTTCAGCGATGACAGGCCCATTACAACAGATTATGGATGTGATTTCAGGACCGATTGCGCAAATGGCCGGTGTGATCTGTATTGTAATTGCAGGTTTAGGTATCGCTTTTGGTGAAGGTGGTAGTGGTGTTAGACGTCTATTTCAAGTGGTGATGGGACTCGCAATTGCCTTTACTGCAGCTAGCTTGATTTCTGGATTATTTAACCGTGGATCAGGGTTGATTTTCTAATATTTTTTAATAACTAAAAAATACAAAGCTCAACAACTAAAAAAGGATGCGTAGCAATGGCAGTGCCTGGATTTGTGATCAAGATACACAACTCATTAACAACACCGCTTTTAACAGCAGGTGTGCCCAGACAGTTTTTTATCTTAAATGGTACTTTAGGGGCAGCTATTGTGCTTGGTATGCAATCTTGGTATGGCATTCCTATTTTTATTATCATGCATACTGTTGCCGTTTTAATGACCAAGAAAGACCCGCAGTTTTTCCAAGTCATGGTACGTCATGTTAAACAACGAAATTATTATGGTGTATAGCTAATATGTTCAATATCGCAGAGTATAGAAAAAAGCCTGACAGAATAAGTGACTTGCTGCCTTGGGCTGTGCTTGTTGATAAAGGCGTGATATTGAATAAAGATGGTTCGTTTCAAAAAACATTTGCATTTAGAGGGCCAGATTTGGAGTCTTCAACGCAGTCGCAATTGGTATCAATTACCGCGCGACTGAATAATACTTTAAAACGTCTAGGTTCTGGTTGGGCGCTGTATGTTGAGGCACGACGCAAAGCTGCAATGAGTTATCCTTCAGAGAACTATTTCCCTGATGCAGTAAGTTGGTTAATTGATGTTGAACGTAAAGATCTCTTTGAGCGAAAAGGTGAGAATTATGAAAGTGAATATTTTTTAACCTTCCAATATTTGCCACAAAAAGAATCGGTTTCTAAGCTTTCAGGACTTTTCGTTAAAGAGAAAAAAAGTGATGATGAGCATGATGCCGGTTATAAGAAGCTCATGAATTATTTCTCAGCAACGGTTAATCAGTTGTACGATATCATGCAGGATTACATGTATGAAATTGCTGAGCTAAGCGATGAAGAAACATTAAGTTATTTACATAATTGCGTTTCAGAGCGCGCACATAAAGTCAATGTGCCTGATAATCCAAGCTACTTAGATGGCGTGTTGGCCGATACACCACTACTTGGCGGGCTTGAGCCAAAGCTGGGTAAGTATTATTTAAAAACGATTTCTATTTTAGGGTTTCCAACAACATCAGTGCCTGCGATTTTAGATGGATTAAATCATTTGCCATTGCAATACCGTTGGGTGACACGTTTTTTACCATTGGACAAAACAGATGCCGAAAAAGTACTCAAAAGTTATAAACGTCAGTGGTTTGCAAAACGCAAGGGCGGGTTGACGATCTTAAAAGAAGTGATGTCAAAAAGCGAAAGTGCTATGGTTGATAGTGCTGCTGTACAAAAATCTAATGATGCCGATGAGGCGTTATCGGAGCTTTCTGATGATTTAGTATCATTTGGTTACTATACGGCAACAGTGACCGTATGGGATACAGATAAAGATAAAGTCTATGAGAAACAGCGTGAAGTAGAGCGTGTTGTCAACGGACTTGGTTTTGTCACTGTCTCAGAGACGATTAATTCAGTTGAAGCATGGTTGTCATCGATTCCAGGGCAGGCAAATGCCAATGTACGCACGCCGTTGATGCATAGTTTAAACTTGGCGCATTTGTTGCCATTTTCAGCAGTTTGGGCAGGACCTGAGATTAATGCGCATTTAAAAGCGCCACCATTATTGTATGCGCGTACAGCAGGTAATACACCATTTAGATTATCTAATCACATTGGTGATGTTGGACATCAAATGATTCTAGGACCAACTGGCGCGGGTAAATCGGTGCTATTAAATGTAATGGCAGCGCAATTTTTGCGTTATGACAACGCGCAAGTATTTATATTTGATAAAGGTGGCAGTTTCTTTGCTTTAACGCAAGGTGTCAGGGGGCACTTCTATGAAGTAGGCGATGTTGGTAAAGGCGGCTTAGTATTTCAACCATTAGCTGAAATAGATCAAACGACTGAACGTGTTTGGGCGCATGATTGGGTGCTTGGGCTTTTAGAAAATGAGAAAGTAGAGATCACGCCTGAGGTTAAAGAAACCGTCTGGCTTGCTCTAATGAACCTATCTGAGGTGCCAAAAGAGCAGCGGACATTAACAGGTCTTCGTTCCTTTGTGCAGGATAGAGCATTAAGAATGGCACTTGATTCTTATGTGTTAGGTGGTCCATATGGCGAGATACTCGATTGTGATGAAGAGCACTTTAGTGATGCTAATTGGCAATGCTTTGAGATGGAGCGATTGATGGCAATGCCGAATATTATTGCGCCCGTGCTAGCTTATATTTTCCATATTCTTGAGAAGCGTTTTGATGGTCGACCTAGTTTAATGATTCTTGATGAAGCATGGTTGTTTTTAGATCATCCGATTTTTGCCTCAAAAATTAAAGAATGGTTAAAAACATTAAGAAAGCTTAATGTGTCAGTGATTTTTGCAACACAATCAGTCGATGATGCGGTGAAATCACCCTTGGTATCAGCGTTGAATGAATCTTGCCCATCACGCATTTTCTTACCAAATGATCGCGCGATGGAGCCTGCGGTTTCGCAAGGCTATGAGTCACTTGGGCTTAATTTAAGACAAGTGCAAATTTTGGCGCACGCGATGCCAAAGCGACAATATTATTTCCAATCACATAAAGGCAATTGCTTATTTGATCTAGGTTTAGGACCCATAGCTCTGGCTTTTTGTGCAGTAAGTCGACCTGAAGATCGTAAGCATATTAGGGAAATATTGGCGCAACATAAGGGCTATGATTATTTCTTAAAAAGCTATTTGCATGGCAGAGGCCTTGACTGGGCATATGATATTGTCAAAAAGCACTACAAGGGGGATATAGATGCAACCTAGCGGATTTCCCTTTGGTAAAGAGGTTCAGTCTTATCGACAAACTGAAGTGATTACACCATTTCAAAAGCAAAATCAGTTGTTTGATAAACCCATTGGGCAGCTGATTCATAAGGCATATATTTGGCGTGTTGTTTTTTTTAGTGGTGTGGGGGTAAGTTTTTTACTATCACTGATTTTAGTGGGTTACTTAAACTCAATTCCCTATAAAATATTGGTTGAACAGGTCACGAGTAAAGGGTTTTTAAAATCCCCACCTGAGCTGTTGAGCCCTAATTATACCGTGAGCCAAACAGTGTTAGAGGGGTTTGTTAAGTCACTCTTAATAAGTGATCAATCAGGTGGTATTTATAACAACTTCCTAGATGAAGCCTCACAACTTGCATTAAAGAAAGGTGTTACTGGGATTGCGCAGAATGAGCTTAAAGCAGCAACATTTGATAAATTTACGATGAATGATCTAAATTTCAGTGGTGAGTTAGTTGATAAAGAAGGTACGGCAATATTGGTTGTTTCTGGACAGTTTGGACATCAACCGCTGACAACCAAAGAGCAAGTAAAAATTAATCCTTTAGGAATCTATATTCAAAATCTAGCAATTGAAAGGTTATTGTAGATGGAAAACGAAATGCAAAAAGCGCAGAAAGTGCAGAAAACAGACTATCAAAAGGCCTATGAAGAATGGGAATTACGTATTGGTAGTGCTAAAAAGCAAGCACGCAACTGGATGATGGCAGCAATTACTATTTTAGTCGTTTGTATCTTATTATTGCTTGCGATTATTATTGAGGCGAATCGCCAACAAATGTATGTATATGTTGCTGAGGTCAAACCGCAGGAGAGTGTGGTCAATGTGCAAACTGCGTCACAAAGTTACACACCAACAGTTGCGCAGAAAATTGCATTTGTCAGTGACTTTATTAAAAATATTACCGAGATTCCTTTGGATCCAGTTGTTCTTAATCGTCAATGGCAATCGGCATTATTGTCAGTTTCAGGTCGTGCTGAAGATCAATTAAAACAAGTCTATCAGGCAGTTAATCCGTTGAAACTTGTCGGTGATAAAACCATTACGACCGTGGTTACAAATGCCAATGAAGCCAGTAATAACAGTTTTGAAGTGACTTTTCAGTCAACGACATACAATAAAGATGGTGGTATTGAAAGTGTTAAAACATACAGTGGAATATTTACTTTCTCACCGAGTACTCCACCTAAGACATTAAATCAAATGGTGATTAACCCACTGGGTTTAAAAATAGGTTTCTTCTCATTTAGCGAAAAAGGATCAAGTCAATGAAATTAAATAAAATTAGCCGTTTATTACCACTTACTGCAATTGCAATGGCAGGCTGTGCGACAAATAGTTATCAAGGTGACATTGACTCAGGTAAATTTGTGCAAGCAAAATCTGCAGATGCCGCAGGCACTAAAGTTGTGCGTGAGTATATTCCAGTACCAATGCCAGGACAACTTCGCCCTGTGCCAAATAGTAAAGCTGAGAAAGCTGCCAAAAAGCCAGTTTTAACCAAAGAAGCGGCCGTTGCCGAAGCGAATAAAGATGCCCAGCAATTTCCAGATCAAAATGATTTCTTTAATGCGATGATGACTTATAGCTATATGCCAGGGGCAATGTATACCATCTATACGGCACCTCTGAATATTACTGATGTAGTATTTGAACCAGGCGAGAAAATTATCTCACAAGCTGCTGGTGATACGCTTCGTTGGCAGATTGCTTCAACCTATAGTGGTGAGGGTAAAGATCTACGTTGGCATATCTTGGTCAAGCCGCAAAAGTCAGATCTAACCAACTCAATGATTATCACAACGAATAAACGAACGTATCATTTGATTTTAAAATCAGTGGATCAAGACCAAGCAATGGTGTCGGTTAAATGGCAATACCCAAGTGCGATGGTGCAGGGTTTTAATGGTGGTAATCTAGGTGATATGAATGCCTCTAATGGTGACAGCAAATTGTTGCCGCCACCTCAGCAAAATGCAGGACTTGATTTAAGTCTATCTAATATGAGCTTCAACTATAATTGGAGCATGTTAAAGGGTGATACACCAAAATGGTATCCAGAGCAAATATTTAGCTCAGGACATCAGACCTTTATCAAGTTCCCACATGAGGTAGTAGTTAGCAATGCGACGATGCCAGTACCATTTGTCCAGTCAAATGATGGTGAATATGGTACGGCAAACTTTAACTGGCGCATGAAGGGTGATTATATGGTAATTGATACAGTTATTAAGAATGCCTACTTGAAAGCGGGCACTAAGCAGTCAGGTGAAACAGTTGTTGAGATTTCACAGAAGTAAGCATAATCAAGGGTTATTATGGCTAAGAAAGAACAAGATAAACTGGGATTAAGGGCGTCACCGCCAAAATCATCAGAGCTAAACAAAAAGTTAATCACTATTGTTGGTGGCGGTTTGCTTTTAATTATTATTGTGGCGTTTATTTTTTCGATTAATGCACCAAAGAAAAGCTCGACTGGCATGAATAGTTCTGATCTTAGCGCGAACGCTTCAGGAAAAAGTCTCAAAGTTTCTGATGAATTATCCAGTTATAAAGATGCACAAGCGATTCGTAAGCGTTTGGGTATGGATCAACCTGTTAAAGTGGTGCAACAAGAAAACCCAGAGCTTCAGCGTATGATTAATCAGCAGCGCTCACAACTTCAAGAACTACAAACACAGATTAATGGCCTGAAAAATCAACCAAGAAGCCCCGAAAAACCTGCTCAACCAAGTTATTCGCCAATGGATCGCGAAGCAATGAATGCGCCCATTTTCTTTGGTGGTGGTGCGCCACGGCCAATCCCTCAAGATAATCAAGATAAAGATAAATTAAAGCAAAATGGTCAGCAAGCAGCTCAAACACCAGAAGAGCAACGTGAGAACTTTATGAAAGGTGGTTTAACCGCAAAAGACATTACCAATGAAAACACCATTCAAAAGCCAATTTCAGATAATGTGATTATGGCAGGTAATTCCATCCCTGCTATTTTGCAAACCAAAATTGTATCGGATTTACCAGGGACCATTGTCGCGCGTGTTGCCAAAGATGTTTATGACACGTTAACAGGCACAGTGTTGTTAATTCCAAGAGGAAGCTCGTTGATTGGGCAGTATAACTCAAGCACGGTTTATGGTGATACCAGTGTGCAGGTTAAATTCATTCGTTTAATTCGTCCGGATGGTACGTCAATTATCTTACCAAATCAGCAAGGCATGGATGACTCAGGTGTCTCAGGATTGGCTGATGAAGTCAATAATCACTGGGGACAGTTAATTGGTGCTGCAGCCTTGTCAACAGTCTTTAACGTACCAGCGGTAGCAGCGCAAGTAGCAACACAATCTAATGCTACAGTTTGTGATGCCAACGGGAATTGTACGCCTAACTATGGTAGCGTTGCTCAAAACTCTGTATTGCAAAGCCTAGGGCAAACAGCATCGCAAGTTGGTGGTAAGATCACTGATCGGGCAATGAATATCAAGCCGACAATCACTATTAACTCGGGTAAAGAGTTCTCAGTATTAGTCACTAAAGACACTTATTTACCACCTTATGGGCAGAGTCAATAATGCGTCTTTTATGGGTTGTTTTGATGTCACTGGGTTTGTGTGCACAGGTTGTTGCTTATGATAGCTCGTCGGATAGTAATAATAATTACAACAATCCCTATAGCTCAAATAGTGATACTAACAATACAACCAATTCAACAAATAGTAGTACAAATAATAGTAACCAAGGCTTATTACAGGAGATGAATAAGAAAACGTCTAAAGGGCTTAAAGTATTTGATAAGCTGTTGCAAGATGATGGGCAGTCAAAACAAGATTTCTTTGCTGATGTTGGGCAAAATCCAACGGCAGATCAGTTTGAAGGCGGCGATGGCAGCGGTGGTCCAGTTGAGAATCCATTTGCAAAAATTTTAGGCAATGATGCGCAAGGTAACCAGTAGGTAAAGTATGGCAGATGTAACCAGTGTGTTAGGAACACAGCTACTTGATAAAATCCAGTTTGGATTTATCGAGCAAATCAATGCAAAGTTTAGTGCATTGCAAGGTTCTGCGTTAGCACTTTTGGCAATTGTTGCTAGTCTTGAGCTTGTGATTTTCGGACTTGTTTGGATTATTAAACAAGATGAAGGTGTTGGTAACCTTATTGTTAAGATCATTAAAATTGGCTTATTTTTTACCATTGTCAAATATTTTCCTGAGCTGCTGCAGATGATCTTGGCAACCTTTATTAAGGTTGGCTATATCGTGGCACCCGAAAAATCCCAAGCCTTGTTATATAGTCCAGGCAAGCTTTGGGGAATCGGTTTTAAAGCGGGCGTGTCGATGCTTAAGATCTCTGTGCAATATGGTACATTCAACATGGGATTATCAATGCTTTATCTGGTGTTGGGTATGGGGCTTTTGTTGATCTTTGCTGCCATTGGTGCGCAGATTATTATTTCAGTGGTACTATTTTATTTCGTGGCAGTGTTGTCGCTTATTGTTGTGCCGCTTGGTGTGTTTAAACCCATACAAGATCTATTTTATAAGTCGATACAACATTTATTAAGAGCAGGTGTGAGGCTACTTGCCGTGATATTTATTTTGGGTGTGGCATTTACGTTATTCCAAAGCTTAAA
>JAHDDB010000186.1 GCA_020629575.1 Caedibacter sp.
AATTGCTTAACTTGCTTAAATTGCGGTTACTCTAAGTGCGGATAAATCAATCATGATTTATGCCTTTTTCTATCTTGCTTTTTGCATTTATCTTGGTTTTTTTCTTAAGAGTAAATGGGCGGCATTGCTGCTTGCAATCTCTGTGATAAGTTGGTTTGTTGTGCGTTTGCCTGAGATTAATGCTGATCTTAGTTGGCGCTTTACTTTAACGATTATCGCTTATATTGCCGAATTTGTGGTGTTATTGTATTTTTTCCCTAAAAAAATCATTCAACTAACGCGTCCAAATGTGCAGAAAAACTTAATTGTGGCAGGCGTTTTATTGGTGATCTTTAGTGTGGTTGTATTATTTAGCAGCCTTGCGATTCCCTATATGCAGCAAATATTAATGCGGCAGGCAAATGCTGATATTAACCACATGTTGTCACAAATTAGTTGGCTTTATCGTTTTGGTAGTTTTGCCGGTTGGTTAAGCTTTTTTAGCTATCTTTATCTTTGGATTGGCTTAAGTCGGTTTATTGTTAAACGGCCTTTAGGTGTTTGACGGGGGTGGGCGTATGCAATACACCCCTACGAATTTGCTACCCCTTTATATTTTATATTCCCTTCGACTTAGCTCAGGGAAAGGCGGATAATTTAAAGGGGAGCATGTAGTCATAATAAGTTTCAATATGCCCTACAAATTTATTACCTCGCCCCTTGCGGGAGAGGTCGTGCAGCGTAAGCTGCGCGGATGAGGGGGCTACGTTGGCTGAGCGTCAGTCGAAGACAATGCTTGAGCGGGTTAAAGCCAATGCTCTTTTATGGCGTTGAATAAAGCTTGCAGTTTTGGGTCATCTTTAAGCGTGCTTTTAGTAATCAAATAGCAGTCTAAGGCTGGTGGTTGATAATCTTGCAATATCGACATAAGCTTTTTGTGTTTAATAGCTGATTGCACAGTAAAAGAAGGCAGATAGGCAATGCCTAGATCGCTTAACGCCATATCTAATAATGATTTACTTGAGGAACTTTTGTACTGTCCTGCGACTGCAATAGATGATACTTTATCATTGATTGTAAATTCCCATGTGCCTTTAAAATTGTGACTATGATCAATACACTTGTGTTGAGCTAAATCCGATGGTGATTTAATATCAGCATGATCATCAAGATAGGTTTGTGTGGCACAAGTGATTTTTGTCCATGTGCCGACTTTTGCTGCATAGTAATCAAGGTGAGGAGGTAGCAAACCACAAAAGATAATACCATCAAAGTTATCTGCAATAATATTGGGAAGATAATTACCAATATGCCAGTCCAACTGTAGTTGCGGATGTTCTAGGCTCAGAAACTTAAGCGATGGGATGCATACTTCACTGAAAATACTTTGCGGCACACCAATTTTAAGCAGTCCATATAGTTTATTTTCTACACTGTGAATTTGAGTGTAGAGATTGTTTTCAAGAGCAAGTAACTCTTTGATCGTAGGCCATATTTTTTGCCCCTCTGGTGTGATGCTGACATTTCGCGTATTACGATAAAATAAAGTAGCATTGTAATGGCGCTCAAGCTCTTTTATGGCATTTGAAACTTTGGATAATGTGGTATTGCAGTGCTTGGCAGTTAGTCTAAAGTTGTTTAATTGGGCGAGTGTGTCGAATAATTGATAGTGCATCATGCTCAACTTGTTTGATCTTATTTTTAAATCAGTCATATTCAAAGAATGGTTATTATCGTAAATATGGTGATAGTGTAAGATCGTTTTTGTTGATAGACAACAAACTTCAGAGGAAATAAATGTTAACGTTAATCAGTATTACATATATCAAGCCACTAACTGATATCAATCATTATAGAGAAGCACACACTGAGCATTTACAACAATATTATGACAAAGGCTTAATCTATGCGTCAGGTCCTTATGAACCGCGAACAGGCGGATTTATTTTAGCGCGAAAACTTACTGATAGAGAGCAAAAAGAGCTTGTTGAGAATGACCCATATTATATTGAAAAACTAGCATCATATGACATCAGAGATTTTAACCCTAGCAAAAGCAATACATCTTTTAAGCTTTGCTTTGATGAGGTGTGCTATGCAAAAGAAGGAGAGACACTTTTTAATCAGCTACATGGTGAGCATGCAGGAGAAGCTTTTGCTAATGAACTTAATGATATTTGTCCTGATTTTATTGCATTGACTTATGATTTTGCATTTGCTCAGATTTTCGCGCGTCAAAATGAGCTTAGTATGTTAAGCAAAGAGTTAATATCACTGATGATACTTGTTGTGATGGGAAGCTGTGATAGACAAATTGTTGTACATGCAGAGGCTGCTGTAAATTGCGGGGCAAGTAAGTCAATGATTGCTGAATCATTACTTCTAGCGATTCCCTTTGTGGGGTTTCCAAGAGTTGCTAATGCCTTGGTGCTATTAAAAGATTTGCTTAGTAATGAGTAATTGAGTGGAGTAGGACTTAATCTAAAGGGCGTATGCAATACGCCCCTACGAATCTCACCTCTCCCCTTGAGGGAGAGGTCGTGCGGCGTAAGCGGCACGGGTGAGAGGTACTACGTTGGCTGAGCGTCAGTCGAAGCCAACAGTCATCTTTACCTTTTTTAGGTTCCCTTCGACAGGCTCAGGGAGCGATTGATATTTAATTGGAAGATGAAGCGATTAATTCCAAAGGAATATTGATATCAATACTATGAGACAATAAAAGTCTATGCGTATAATTTTGCGACTGCAAAAACTGAATAAGAAGTTCTTGTAGCGCTTGAGATGGCAAGGGTGAGAAGTTTATTTTTTCTAAGATGCCTTTATCATTAATTGTGAGCGTAATCATCACATTAAAAGATTTATCGGGGGAAGGTTGTTTGGCAAGGTATTTACTTAAAGCAGTTTGCAATTCTGACATGATATTATTTATTTCTTCTGCGCTACTAAAGGCAGAAGTGGCTAAAGGTGTACTCAATTCAGTGACATGCTCGTCTTTATTATTCGATTGAGCCGATGATTTATTTGCTTCAACTTTCTCAATTATTTTATTTTTGTTATTCTCCTTATTTTCAGGTTTTGTCTTTGATGAATTGTTTTCAACTTGTAGTCTTGAATGGTGTGTTGTCAGTGGCGTATAAGCTATTGTTGGTGATGGTTTTAACGTATTCGTCTGAGGGCTTGCAGACGTAAGGCTTGTTGCACTATTTGGGAGGTTGGTGCTTACTTTTCCTTGGCTAAGATAAACAATATGTGCAGGAATACTCTCTTTGGTTGGGGCAATGTTAATGCGCTTATTAGCTGTTTTATTCATATATTTCGCAAACAGACAACAAAGGATAATTAGCAAGATAACACTTGAGTGCAAAGCAAGAGAAAGCAAGGTTGCACGCTTCATAACAGGCGATTAAAACTGATATTGAATATTAAGCATTGCGACAATGCCATCGGCGGGGTAGTAGCTTAGGTCTTTTAAATTATAGGTTGAAACATAACTGTAATAGAACTTATTAAACAGGTTATAAATATTGAAATTAAACTGCCAATGATCGATCTGATACTTAGCGCCAAGATTGGTAAGGAAATAACCGCTTTGTTTTGCAAGGCTATTGGTGTAATCACCATAGGCGTAACTTGCACTATAATATTGCTCTTGTAGCCAGAAAGAGAGTTTGTCATTAAATTGCCAATGACTATGGATCTCCGCAGTAAAAGGAGGCTGTCCGGGGACTTGATTATTACTAATATGCGAATCAAGGGTTGAATAATAATCAAAAATAAAGTTTACGAGTTGCCAATCC
>JAHDDB010000019.1 GCA_020629575.1 Caedibacter sp.
TACTAAGCGTACTGCTGAAATGGCGCATGCTTGTGGCGTATCCGTTGAAGGTGAGCTTGGTTGTTTAGGTTCACTTGAAACAGGGCAAGCCGGTGAAGAAGACGGTGTGGGTGCTGTTGGTACCTTATCACATGATCAAATGTTGACTGATCCGGAAGAAGCAGCACAATTTGTCAAGGAAACAAAAGTGGACGCTTTAGCCATTGCGATTGGCACAAGTCATGGTGCGTATAAATTTACCAAACCACCGACAGGTGATGTCCTAGCGATCTCACGTGTTAAAGAAATTCATGCACGTATTCCAGATACCCATTTGGTAATGCATGGCTCATCTTCAGTGCCGCAAGATTGGCTTAAAATCATCAATGAATATGGCGGTGATATGGGTGAGACCTACGGTGTGCCTGTTGCTGAAATCGTTGAAGCAATCAAATACGGTGTCAGAAAAGTGAATATTGATACCGATCTACGTATGGCTGCTACTGGTGCGATTCGCAAATTTATGGCAACACATCGTGCGGAATTTGATCCACGCAAGTATAACGTTGTTGCCAAGGATGCGATGCGTGATATCTGTCAGGCGCGTTATGAAGCTTTTGGTGCAGCGGGTATGGCAGATAAAATCAAGCCAATCTCTTTAGAGAAAATGTATCAAATGTACCAAACAGGTGAATTAGATCCGCGTGTTAAATAGTTATTAGTTGTTATGTTTTTTGTTGACTAAAGATAACGTCTTAGCGAAGTCTTTAGTCAATGTCTCTATGTTTTGATATTTGTCATTACTGAACTTAGATTTTTTAGAAAATACCGTGTAATACGTTTTACTAAAAATCGGTGTCGGATGAATAACAATCCCTTCAAGTTTAATATCTTCATCTAAATGTTCTACTACCTCTGGAATGGCAGGGATCAGTTGAACTTTGTTCATAATTAACATTCTTAATGCTTGCTCAAGTGTGTTATATGTTTGGATGTGCTTAGCATTATATGATTTGGCAAGACAGCTTAATAATTGACTTGAGTAGCTATTATCTTTGACAAGCCCAATCGTCAGATTAAGCGTGCTGAGATTTGGACATAGATCAAAATATTGTTTTTGATGGTTTTGATTGGTAATCCAAGTGTAGTTGACATGTGCTGTCGGTGTGTCTGGATAATAGACATAAGGTTCACGAACTTTCTTTTTAGAAACCATCAACGCGCCATCCATTTTGCCATATTTGATAAGCTGCCAACATTGCTTCCATGGCATAATATAGACTTGTGTTGTTACATTAAGTTGCTTTAGTACTTGTTTGTTCAACGTCACATCAGAGCCAAGTACAGTATTGTTATGTTTGTAGTCATAAGGTGGCCAAGGTTCAGCGCAAAGTTTCAGTGTTGAGTGACTTTCTTGTGCTTGACTTAGCGCTGGTATAGCGCAGATAGCAAGCGCGATGATTTTGGTTATTTGTAGATAGTGTTGAAAGAGCCCTTTACCTTCCATGTTGTGTTTCCTTCCTGTTGATGTAATTACCGCTTCAACATTAGCACTTATTGTGTTAGAAATCATCCATGATCACAGTTTGTTTTTCAGAGTTTAATTTTGCACGCCATCACAATTATCAGCAAAGATTGCGTTAACGAATTTGTAACCATTAGCAGCGTCTTGGTTAATACTCCAGCTCATCGCGCCACCAAATTGTGGGTCATTAAAGACACTTGGCGTTTGGTATGCTTTGCATAACTCACTATAAGCACGGTCTTTGTAAACACCATTGTAAACAGTAGCAAGACCTGCTGCGGTTTTATCCGAAGGTTGGCCTGGGACAATTTTAGTATTCTCTGGAATGATTTGCTTTAAGCGCACAAAGCTATTAACCACAAATTGAGGGTGCATTTGGTTAATATTTGTTTCGCTGGCGCCACTGCAGATCGAGCCAATGCCAAATTGATCAATGCAGTAATGCCCTGTGTTATACTCTTGAATAAAGATATAGTCAAACAGTCCTGCCGCGACAGATTTTTCATAAATACGCTGTGTTCCGGTGTTCACAAGATGTACCTCACCATTGTCAATTAGGTTAAACTGTGGTGCTGCAGTAATGACAAAATCAGCATCAATTTGTTTAATGGCTTGGATCGTTGCGTAGATATCAGCCTCCATTTTCTTTTCATCAATACCGCCTAAATTTTCAAGGTCAAAATCAATACCATCAGCACCTAGGGATTTGGCATAGTTAACGATGTTTTGTGCAACAATTGCTGGATCGGCACCATTTGGTTTAAAGGTATTATGCTCACCACCAACCGATAAGATCACATGCTTTAATTTGCCGCTTTGCTTGGCAAGCTTAATATCTTTTTGCATATTATCTTGCCAGTTGCCACCATTTTCCCAGTTAGTAGTATAAAGATTCCATGGTGAATGCATGTCAACATTGGCGCCATCAACCACGGCAAAGGCTAATACAATTGTGTTATAACCACGCTCAACTGCCTCACTAATTTTGACCTCTTTATTCCAGTTGGTTAGATAACCAACCATTAATGGTTCATCTGCTTTTGCTTGATATTGTAATTTGGCATCTCCTTGGATAACACCATCAATAATGCTAATAGGCATTGCACTGTATTTTAGACCATCCATAGTGAAGCTTTCACCTTTGATTTGATAGCTACCAATGCTTGGTACTTTAAATGCATTACTGCCTACTTGTAAGTACTGTGCATCTGATTGGTATTGATTGCCACTAGTGCCTGCTATTGATGCCTTTGGATATGCTATTGGTACTGCACCATTAAAATCAACATCGATATTAACTGTGCTGTAAGGTATTTCTTGAACATCAAAGTGAATATCAAGTGCGTAGTGCTCTTTGTCTTTGGCATCAAGGCTTGATGTACTTAATTGCGCAACGTAGATATGTCCATCTTCAAAGTCAATGATATCATTAACACTAAAGCTATGTTCGCCTTTGCTTAAGCCAATGGTTGTGCCTGAAAGTGGGATCATATGCAACTTATCACCGATCATTAAAGCAATTTGATGATCATCGGCAATGCCGTGGGTATCTCCACTTATCGTAACTTTAAGATCAGCAACAATGTGACCTGCGCATACTTGCCAAGCACTTGAGGTGCCAGGGACATCATTTGTCCACCAAGTGTTACCAACTTGCCATATTTGATCATTGTGTAGGACAAAGTCACCTTTGCTATATCCGCCCCAATACCCATCGTCAGCACCCTTGTATGCTTGTGGACTGGTTGGAATGTCTCCCGTACACTGCTCAGGCACTGGTGTTGGTTCAGGTTGTGGGTCAGGCGTTGGTTCAGGATCTGGTGTTGGCTCTGGATCAGGATTTGGTGTGCCGGTTTCTTGCCAAGCAGATTGCCACCAATGTTCAAATCCGGCAACACCTGGTTCATTATGTGATTGTGTACACCAAGATCCACCAATACATTCATAGGTTTTACCATTATTTGTTACGGTATCCCCTGTTTGATAACTTGCAATATTTTCAGGGTAAGTAAAATGTGCACTATGAGCAACACCACTTAATCCGGTACTTATAATGCTAGCAATAATGACTTTCGATAAGATTTTTTTATTTTTCATACTTTTCTCCATAGATGGTTAAACTGTTTTGTTTTCGACAGGGAAAGCATAAGTTAAAAGATGTATTTAGGCGATAAAATGAGCATCAAGCGTTGTTATAAGCATATAAGATATGCTAATGAGAACTGTGTTATTAACCAATGATAGGTTAAGCATAATTAGGCTATGACTATATTTTTGCCCCTTTGATTGTGCAAGCGTTGGCTGAGCGTAAGTCGAAGCCTCTATGAAGTGTGATTTTCCCCAAGCTTCCCTTCGACTTACGCTCAGGGGGGGGACGGTGGGCGCTTGTGGGTGAATATTTAGTCTTAGCTCATACTATGACAAGAGACATTCTATGCATAAATGTTAGGAAATCGATGGCTTTTTTGATACTCTTTTTAAGGAGTTAAATTGGAAGGCTAAGGAATCACAGGTCATGTCAAAAGGTTGGTTGACAGAATACGCGCAAAGTATTGAACAAACGCAAAATTTCTGGGCGAAGAAAAGTCAGATTATCGATTGGATAAGCCCGTGGCAAACCGTTAATAGTGGTAGTTTCAAAGAAGGAAATATCAAATGGTTTGAAGAAGGTGAGTTAAACGCCTGTTATAACTGTGTTGATCGCCATCTGCACAAGCATGCCGATAAAATCGCTTTTTATTGGGAAGGTGACAACCCTGAACATAGTAAATCTATAAGCTATCAAACGCTTTATGAAGAGGTGAACCGTTTTGCCAATGTCTTAAAGTCGATTGGTGTTAAAAAAGGTGATGTGGTCTGTATCTATTTGCCGATGATTGTTGAGGCACCTATTGCCATGTTGGCATGCGCGCGCATTGGCGCGATACATTCCGTTATCTTTGGTGGTTTCTCACCAGTAGCTATTGCTGATAGAGTTAATGATGCTCAATCAAAATTTATCATTACTGCTGATGGTGGTTTTAGAGGTGGTAAAGCCGTGGCACTTAAAGCCAATGTCGATGAAGCATTAAAGCAGTGTCCAAGTGTTAAAAAAGTATTAGTCGTTAAATATGCCAATAATCCAATCAACTGGAATGATGCGCTTGATGTTGATTACAAAGTGCTTGTTGATATAGTGCCTGCCATCTGCCCTGTTGAAGTGATGAAGGCTGAAGATCCATTGTTTATCCTATACACCTCAGGCTCAACAGGTAAACCTAAAGGTGTGGTGCATACTACCGGTGGTTACTTGGTCTATGCAGCGACAACACATAAACATATTTTTAATATTCAGAGTGATGATGTTTATTGGTGTACCGCAGATGTCGGTTGGATTACAGGGCATTCCTATGTGGTGTATGGCCCACTTGTTAATGCGACTACGAGTGTGTTATTTGAAGGCGTACCAAGTTATCCGCAAAAATCACGTTTCTTTGATGTGGTTGATAAGTATAAAGTCAGTATTTTTTACACAGCACCAACGGCAATTCGTGCGCTACAAGCCGAAGGTGATGATGCCGTTTTAGCTCAAACCACGCGTGATTCATTGCGTATTTTAGGCAGTGTTGGTGAGCCGATTAATCGCGAAGCTTGGCACTGGTATCATGAACAAGTCGGCAAAGGAAAATGCGCTATTGTCGATACATGGTGGCAAACTGAAACCGGTGGTATTATGATAAGTCCTGATTTTAGTCACAAGCAGAAACCAGGCTCAGCAATGACGCCATTTTGGGGTGTTGATGTGGCTATTTTAGATAAAACCTCAGCTAAAGAAGTCAAAGGTGCATTAGAAGCACATGATTATGGTGCATTGGTAATCAAAAAGCCTTGGCCTGGGATGATGCGTAGCTTATGGGGAGATCATGAGCGCTATATGCAAAGCTATTTTAATGTTTATCCGGGGTATTATTTCCCAGGTGATGGTGCTTATCGCGATCAAGATAATCATTATTGGATTTCTGGACGTTTAGATGATGTGATTAGTATTGCCGGACATAGAATTGGTACGGCTGAGATTGAAAGTGTTATTGACTCACATCCAGCGGTTGCTGAGACTGCGGTTGTCGGTATTCCTGATCGCATCAAAGGTGAGGTGATTTATGCATATATCACCTTAGAGAAGGGTATTAATCCAGATGATTCACTTAAAAAAGAGATTATTCAATGGGTTAGGAAAACCTATGGGCCAATTGCCAATATTAAGGTGATCCAATGGGCGCCAATGCTGCCTAAAACAAGATCAGGTAAGATTATGCGCCGCATTTTAAGAAAGATCGCCCATTTTGAAGAGCAACAAATCGGTGATACCTCGACTTTGGCAGATGAAAGTTGTGTTAAAGATTTAGTGCTACATCGTGTGGATTATCGAAAAATAGAGAATATGTCTTAAGAGTTTATGACAAGCTTCACTTTTAATCTTCGCCATTTCAGTGGTATGGCACCGAGACTTAATACGGTAGATAAATGGCAGAAATGGCATACGTGTAAACAAGACCTGCCAACCTCAGGCGATATTGCCATTACGCATGTACCTGCTAGCTTAAAGCGTCGCTCAAGCTTAGGTGTTAAGCAAGCACTCGAGGTAGCTTTAGCTTGTTTTGCACAATCAGAAGAAAATCTTGCGATTGATTATACGGTGTTTGCCTCACAACATGGTGAGGTTAATCGTGTGCAATCGCTACTTAGGCAGATTGCTCAAAAAGAGCTGTTATCCCCTATGGATTTTTCGCAATCGGTGCATAATACCGCATCTGGTCTTTTGTCATTATCTCAGGGGATTAAAACCAATATCAACTCAATTGCTGGTGGCAAAGATACGTTTTTTATGGCTGTTATTGAAGCATTGACTTATTTACAGCTTAATCCGCATTCACAAGTATTACTGGTGATCTATGATGAGCCATTGGCAGAGAGCTACAAATCCTATAACTGTGATTATGATCAGCAATATGCCTGTGCTTTTATTATCGATAATTATGTACATACAACAAAAGAAGGTTTCACCTGTCGCTTGGACTTATCACCAAGCACAGAAGATGAAACAAAGAAAGAAAAAATAGAACAAACCACTGTCTTTCCACCTGCTTTAATATTCTTAGCGTGGGCTTATGACAAGTTTGATAATAACCTCAAACAAGACGGTGCATTTTGGCAGTTTAATTGGTATAAAAAAGGGTAATGCTTAACTTAAGTTACGTACTTTAGAAAAACTATAATTTTATAAACACCCCGTCAGCCTACGGCTACCACCCCTTTTGCAACATAGGTTTATAGGGATCTATGCAAGAGGGGTGCTGAGCTTGCGAGGCGGGGTGTTGAAATAGCAAAAGTTCGTCAGTCCAGTTATCTAGATAAAGTTGATGAGGGAAATATGATTAAAAAACAAATGAAGAACGTTGGCTTTATTGGTTGGCGCGGTATGGTTGGGTCAGTGTTGCTTGAACGCATGCATCAAAATAATGACTTTGCGTCATTAAATCCTATCTTCTTTAGCACATCACAAAAAGGGCAACAAGTCGATATCCTTGGTGTTGGTGCTCAATTATTACAAGACGCATATGATATAGATAACTTGATGCAAATGCAGATTATTGTCACCTGCCAAGGCAGTGATTATACTGCTGAGATGCTACCTAAATTGAGAGGTAATGGTTGGCAAGGTTATTGGATTGATGCAGCTTCTCATCTGCGCATGGATGAGGATAGTGTGATTGTGTTGGATCCTATCAATCGTGATGTTATTGATCGCGCTTTAGCAAGTGGAGTTAAAAACTTTGTCGGTGGCAACTGCACCGTGAGTTTGATGATGTTAGCGATTCAAGGTTTACTTCAAGAGGACCTCATTAATTGGGTTTCTGTCATGAGCTATCAGGCGGTTTCTGGCGCCGGTGCTAAGGCAATGATTGAGCTTGTTAAGCAAATGTCTTTGGCCAATGATGTTGATATGGCAGATAGTTTGAAGCTTGAGCGTGATATTCATAGCAAAGTGACTGCGAGCAATTTTCCATGTGCGGAGTTTGCAGCACCGATGACATATAATATTCTGCCCTTTATTGATGCACCATTAGCAAATGGGCAAAGTAAAGAAGAGTGGAAAGCTCAAGCAGAAATGAACAAGATTCTACAACGATCATCTACCTTGCCAATTGATGGTATTTGTGTACGTGTCCCTGTGTTAAGAGCACATAGTCAGGCGCTGACGATTGAACTTAAACAATCGATTGATTTGAAGGAAATAGAGCAAAAAATAAAAAGTGCGAATGAATGGGTGCGTTTTGTTGACAATGATCCCAAACAAACCGCTCAGCATTTAACACCGATGGCAGTGAGTAATACCTTGGATATTGCGGTTGGACGCTTGAAAAAGACGAATCTTTCAGATCGACATATTCAGCTTTTTACTGTGGGCGATCAGCTATTGTGGGGGGCGGCTGAACCCTTAAGAAGAATGTTAAATATTTGTCTTACTCACATTTAAATTGGCTGAAGTTGATAACTCAAACAGCGCTTGAATAAACTCACGCATTACCTTATTGATCGGTTTATCTAAGTGATAGGCTAAGTAGGCAGTAAACCCTTTCATGGTGACTTTTTGTAGATCATTGGCAGAGGCACCCTTGGCTTTTAATGCATCAACAATACGAATCAAGCGGCCATCTTTAATTTCCTTTTGCAAAATAAAGTCAGGCAACCAGCCGATACCTAAATTAGCAACAATGGCCTTTTTGGCAACTTGCGCATTTGAAAAGATTGAGATGTCTGTGTTTTTCGGCACGGATTTGATGGTTTGTTCATAAAGTAGTGATTGCAGTTTAAGGGTGATAAAGGTTTGTTTGAAGATATTATCAATGTTTAAATTATTTAATAATTCATGATTATCACTTGAGCAAACGAGAGAGTTTTCTAAATTGCAGACCTTCTCGTTATAATATTTTTTATCCATAATATCACGAGAGGCAATAATTAAATCGCCATCGTAACGCTCATATAACGCGGTGTAATCAAGTGTTGTAAAGTTAATATTATAATTTAGTTTAGGGTGTGATTTTTTCACTTGCTTTAATATCTGAATAATCCACTCATCATAAATAGGTGAGACAACAAGGTTCAATTTGTAGTCTTTATTTTCATGCGATAAATGATATAGCAATTTTTTAAATGAAGCTTGAATTTCACGCGCATAGGGCAGAAAGTTTTCCCCCTCAGCGGTTAAGAGTGATTTGCGTCCATTAAAGTAAAAGAGCTTCTTGCCCACGTCCATTTCCAAACTTTTGATTTGTTTGGTGACGGCAGGTTGCGTTAAGTGAAGTAAGTTGGCTGCCTCAGTTAAGTTTTCTGTTTCAACCACTTGTAAAAATATTTGAATTTGTTTGTAGGTTAAGTTATACGCCATTTTGATTGATTCATACTTAGCTAAACTTGTGATGTAAACGTATTATAAATAGCTTTTAAGTCAATGTCATTGGCTGTTTTTACTGCTGAAGTGTTTGCTGAGTGTAGGTGCAGCAAGTCAGAAAACATCCGTGTGAATCACGCTAGGGGGAGTGCGCTACTGCTTGTTTTTCCTGTCACCTACGGTAGCTAATACTATAGTGTTTAAATGCTTAATGCAAGCCGTTGATTTCTGATTAAGCATGAGACATTAACACATGATTTGCAGATATATAAGGTAAATTTATAAGCTTTTGGCTTAAAGTTCCTTTTTAAGTGATGTGTGAAAAATGAAAATAACAATAGAAAAGCCAAGTGCTACCAAAAGATATGATTTGTCGATGACGATGTCTATGCCTGCGGCCATTAATATCAAGCCTATAAAAATAAGTGAAGCTAAAGCAATTAATTTAAGTTGTAGTGAATGTGTTAATCTCATTAAAAATCGTGAAGCTAATAACATAATTGCACATGAGGCAAGAATAGATGCTGCAATCACAAAAATGTTGTTACTTAAGCCAATCGCAGTGATCACGCTATCAATTGAAAAAACGGCATCGATTAAAATAATCTGTGTAATTGCGCTTAGCATGTTTTTGGCAACTTGTGTTGAGATGGTTTTAGGACGGTATAACAGATAGATTTCATGTAGTGCTTTACACAATAAAAATAATCCACCGATGATTAGGATCATGTCTTTAATGCTAATGCCATTACCAAAAATGGAGAAAAGTGGTATTGTCCACTGCATGATTAAACTAATGAATAGTAATGATACGATACGCATTACTGCCGCTAATGAAATGGCAGTTATTTGCGCCTTGCGTTGTTGGTGAGTGGGAAGTTTGGCAGTCACAAGATAAATAAACAATAAATTATCAATCGCTAAGATAGTCTCAAGCGCAGTGATGGTTAAAAAGCTTGTAATAAGTTCCAGCGGAACGTCCAATCTAGGTATCCTCTTAAGTGTATATAATGACGGCATAAATGATAAACGGATACAAAGGTACATGTAAACTTGCTACGGCAATTATTTTTAAGTTATTTTAACTTGTTTTTAGCAGTTCGCTTGTGGCAGACTTTGAAAGCGCAAGAATACCAATTCAATATACAGGAGAAATACAATGGAATTAGTTGCTGCAAAAAAGGATAAAATTTTTCATGCCTTAAATGCAATCCTTGAGCATGAGATGGCAGGTGTTGTTCGTTATACGCATTATTCATTAATGATCATTGGTCATGGTAGAATCCCAATTGTCAGCTGGATGCGTGCGCAAGCGCAAGAGAGTCTAACGCATGCAACACAAGCCGGTGAGATGATTACCCATTTTGGTGAGCACCCATCGCTTAAAATTGCACCTTTAACTGAAACACATAAGCATAATATTGATGAGATTTTAACGGAAAGTTTAGAGCACGAGCATGGTGCATTAAAGCTATATCGTGAGCTTTTAGCATTAGCAGAAGAAGCAAACTCCATCATTTTGGAAGAATATGCGCGTGGTCTTATCGTTGAAGAAGAGACGCATATTGGTGAAGTTGAAAAGATGCTTAAAAAACCATTTTAGAAGATAACTTAAGATAAGTGATTGCTGTCCTTATTTAAATTGCTACAATGGTTTCACGCATTACGTGTGGAATCATTTATGTCTGAAACGATTATGTATCAAGAGGCGTTGTCGGCGCCTACTAAAGTTGCCGAACAATTACAGTATAATGCAAAGATTTGGCAAGAAATTTGTACCTATCTTAAGGCGCATCAGCCGGCATTTGCAGCAACCGTTGCGCGCGGCAGCTCAGATCACGCAGCAACCTATGCCAAGTATTTATTAGAAAGTAAAATAGGATTGGTTACGGCATCGATTGCGCCATCTATTTATACGATTTATCAAAGTCAAACGGCGGTGGCAAATAGTCTTTTTTTAGGTATTTCACAGTCAGGTAAAAGCCCTGATTTAGTGCAATCATTCCTAAGCGTGAAAGATCAAGCAACCACTGTTGCCTTAGTTAATGTCGAAGGTTCACCATTGGCAGATGCCGCAAGATTTGTCGTACCACTCTTGGCAGGAGAAGAAAGGGCGGTTGCTGCAACCAAAAGTTATATTTGTGCGTTGACCGCGTTGGCACAGTTTATTGCTATTTATACGGAAGATAAGATATTGCAAGAAGCACTTAATGCGCTACCTGAGTATTTGTCCTTAGCGGCAAATCTTGATTGGCAAGTGGTAATTGATGCATTAAAAGATGAACAAGATGCCTATGTTATTGGTCGTGGCTATGGTTATGCAATCGCGCAAGAAGCAGCCTTGAAGCTTAAAGAAACAGCATGTATACATTCTGAGCCGTTTAGTTCAGCTGAAGTATTGCATGGCCCATTTGCTTTGATTAAAAAAGCATTCCCAACGTTGGTTTTTGCACAAAATGATGCATCAGCTAAGGGCACAATCGAGTTGGCGCAAAAAATGCATCAAATGGGTGCTAATGTGATGTTTGCGATGCCAGGGTCTCAGCATGTTGACACCACGCATAATCTTAAGACAACCAAAAGCTTGCACCCATTATTGGATCCGATTTTGTTGATTCAAAGCTTTTACACTATGGCAGCAAAGCTTGCTACAGCACGCGGATTAAATCCAGATCAGCCAGAGAATCTCAATAAAGTGACACAAACGGTGTAAGTGATGCAAAGTTATCGAATAACAGGCGCCGAAATCATCACTAAAGATGCTGTTTTAGAAGGTGAAATTGCCGTTGAGTGCGGCAAAATTATGGCAGTTGGTGAGCCACTCCCAGATTTTTCACATTTACCCGTCGTCGAATATCATCAAAGTGATAAGGTGATTCCAGGATTTATTGATACCCATATTCATGGTAGTTGTGGTTGTGATGTAATGGATGGTGAGATTGAATCCTTAAAAGTGATTACATCATCCTTATATCGTCAAGGGGTTACTTCGTTTTTAGCAACGACAATGACCCAAACTGAAGCGGCAATTAGCAAAGCACTTAATAATGTCGCTGACTTTAATAAGTCGTATGCTCACGGTCGACACTTTGCCAATATCTTAGGTGTGCATTTAGAAGGCCCCTTTATTTCACCGGATAAAATTGGCGCACAAAACCCTGAGTTTTTGCAGGAATCTTCGATTGCTAAGCTTAAGAGCTGGCAAGATAAGGCAAATAACCTAGTTAAGAAAATCACACTTGCGCCAGAGATGTTGGGTGTTAATCAGGTGATTGATTGGTGTGCCAGTGAGCAAGTGATTGCTTCGATTGGACACACTAATTGCACAGCAAAAGAAGCGCTAGCAGCAATTGACCGAGGCTGCTCTCAAGCGACGCATTTATTTAATGCGATGAGTGGTATTGATCACCGTAAACCAGGAGCGGTACCCGCTTTATTAATGTCAGAGAAGGTTATTGCCGAGCTGATCGTTGATGGCGTGCATCTAGCACCTGAAATCGTTGATATGGTTTATCGCGTAAAAGGAGCGGATGGTATTCTTTTGGTCACTGATGCGATGTCAGCTCAAGCTCATGGTGAGGGTGTGTTTGACCTTGGTGGGCAGAAAGTAATTGTCAAAAATAATGAAGCACGACTAGAAAATGGTGTATTAGCCGGTAGTGTGTTGACGATGAATAATGCATTAAAAAACATGCTCACATATAGTGATTGCAGTTTGCCGGAAATTGTTAAAATGACGAGCTATAATGCTGCGAAGAGTCTTAATGTGCATCATTATAAAGGGGACATCAAAAAAGGGGCTGATGCTGATTTGGTCGTTATTGATAAGCATTTCCAGATCAAACAAGTATTTAAAGCGTCATAATGAAAGTAGATGTTATTGTTATTGGGGCTGGTGCCTCAGGACTTATGTGTGCCATTGAGGCGGCCAAAAGAGGGCGCAAAGTATTGGTTCTTGATCATGCTAATAAGGTCGGGAAAAAGATACTTATGTCAGGTGGCGGACGCTGTAATTTCACGAATTACTATGTTGAGCCGGCGCGCTTTTTATCACAAAATCCGCATTTTTGTAAGTCTGCCTTAACGCGTTATACGCAATGGGATTTTATTGCATTGGTTGATAGTTATCAGCTTAATTACCATGAGAAAACATTAGGACAGCTTTTCTGTGATGGTAAGTCACATGAAATCGTTGATATTATGCTTAATGAATGCCGTAAATATCAGGTTGAAATTAAACTGAATACAACAGTTAATCAGCTGCGCCAATGTGATCAAGCGGCATCACCTGAGCTTGGGTTTTATATTAAAACAACCGCAGGTGATTATCATGCACGCTCTGTTGTTATTGCTACGGGGGGGCTCTCAATTCCAACAATGGGTGCTTCAGGCTTTGGCTATGAGATCGCACGCCAGTTTGGTCTTCAAGTGTTGCCAACCTCAGCGGCATTAGTGCCCTTTGTTCTTGGAGAGCATGATAAATTAAAATATGCCGAGCTTTCAGGCGTTTCGGTATTTAGTGAGGTCAGTTGTAATAATCAGAGCTTTCGCGAGAATTTGCTATTTACACATCGCGGCTTAAGTGGACCTGTTATGTTGCAGATCTCATCCTATTGGCAGCTGGGAGATTATTTGCACATCAACTTATTGCCAGAAATAGCCTCATTAAGTGAATTGCTTCATTTGCACAAAAAATCACAAGGTGGCACACTCTTAAAGTCACTGTTAGAAAATTACCTGCCTAAGAGGCTACTGCCTTTATTTGTGGATGAATTATTACTTAATAAGAAACTTGCCGATCTTGCTAATAGTGAGATCGAGCAGATGATGCAATGCTTACAATCATGGCAGATAAAACCGTGTGGCACGGAAGGATATCGCACAGCCGAGGTCACCAAAGGTGGGGTCAGTTGTGATGAAATTTCTTCAAAAACAATGGAAAGTCACAAGATTAAAGGGCTTTATTTCATTGGTGAGGTCGTTGATGTCGCTGGATGGCTTGGTGGATATAACTTTCAATGGGCATGGGCATCAGGATGGGCTGCTGGTCAATTTGTATAAAGTTGATCTATAAGCAATCAATTTAATTTAAGAGCAATCATTACACAATAATTTATTTGCCTGATACATATTGTTACATATTTACAAGCTTTGAAAATGCCGCTATAGTCTGTCGTCTTGGGGCGGCATGTGTTTGAAGAAAATAATGCTGTATTTTTAGACATATATTTATCACAAATGCCCGTTAAAGGAGGTTTGTGGCGCTGTGATATTTATAAGGTAAAAAGTAATGTAAATAATAGAATTAAAAGAGGGAAGAGGAATATGGGTGCAGAGTTCACACCAAAAAAATCAGGCGTATCGCTATTAAGTGCAACCTTGTTAAGTGCTACTTGTATGGTTGGTTCAGGCTGGCTTTTTAGCGCGCAATTAACCGCAAAAATCGCAGGAAACTGGGCGTTTCTTGCATGGGTTCTAGCTGCTATTTTAGTTTTATTAGTTGGTTTATGTTTAGCTAAGGTTGTTGCGGTTTACCCAGTGCGTGGCGCAACAACACGATCAAGTGCGTTATCACACAATGGTATCTTTGGTATGCCATTTGCATTTGCTAATTGGTTTGGCATTATGGTGGTGATTGCTACTGAGGCACAAGCAACAACACAGTACTTATCAGCAGCGATTGGATCTGATGCATTGATGCAGAATCATGTTCTCACTTATGGTGGTAATTGCTACTGAGGCACAAGCAACAACACAGTACTTATCAGCAGCGATTGGATCTGATGCATTGATGCAGAATCATGTTCTCACTTATGGTGGTAAATTTTTAGCGTTAGGTATTTTATTGGTCTACTTGATCGTGAATTTTTACGGCATTAAGTTGCTAACACGAGTAAATAATGTCGTCACCGTGCTTAAGGTTTTTACACCATTATTTGCAATCGCTGTTTTTTTGATTGCTGCATTTGATCACTCAGGATTGAGTAACAACTTTAATTTACCAACCAATAGTGACTATGGCTTTAGTAGTGCAGTGATGGCAATTATTGGTGCAGGATTGATTTACTCATTTAATGGCTTTCAGATTAGTGTATCGTTCGCCAGTGAGATTAAAAATCCAAAACGTAATGTGCCGTTGTCCATTATCTTGTCGATCTTTATTATTTTGATTGTTTATATGGGCTTACAGTATGCATTTATGGCAGCCGTTCCACATGAACTTTTAGTTAAAAATGGTGGTTGGCAAGGCATGAACTTCTCATCACCATTATTGAATTTAGCGATGTTGTTAGGTTTGAATTTCTTAGCTATTTTGTTATTAGCTGACAGTGTGGTCAGTCCATCTGGTACCGGATATACCTATCTTGGCGCTTCATCGCGCATGCTTTATGCAATGTCAGCAGAAGGGCAAATGCCACGTTGGATTGCCAAGCTTGACCCAGTATATAACTTCTCAAAGCGCTCAATGATGATTAACTGGGTATTAGCAGCAATTGTCTTATTTAATGCCGAAAGCTGGGCAGCGTTGATGGTTGTGGTAACTGGTTATCATGTTGTTGGATATATGGCAGCACCGATTAGTATGGGTGCAATTGCGCCTAAAACACGTTGGTTAGGATTAATTGTCTTTGTGATTTTAGGGCTTATCATGCTCACGATTCCAAGCCATGATTTGATGTTGGTCAATAGTTCATTAACGATTCTATTGCTCATTTATGCTTTCGTGCAGCACAAAGTTGGCGTGCAAAAACTATTATTGTTTATCCTGCCATTTATTGCTTACTTATGGTTATTATATATCGTGCCAAATATCTGGTTTGTTGCTGTCATATCTGTCATTTTTTATATTTTAATTACAACCAAATCGTATGTCGCAATGTGTAAAGAGCATGGTGAGTTAAATCGAGTCATTGAAGATTAATAGTGCTAACCTCATCGTAAGTCATTTTGCGGTGTTGGCTTAGAGCTCTACCATATGGCTTATCCCTTTTGCAATACAAATAAGCACTTCATCTTCTTTAATAAAAGCCAATGGTTCTTTGGTATATTCAATGTCTCCTGAGATTACTTGACAACGGCAGGTGCCACACATACCATTGCGGCACTGAAAGTTGGCAGCAATACCCTGTTGTTCAAGCCATTCAAGTATCGTTAATTGATTATTATCAATCGTTATAATTTGATCATTAAGCTTAATACGAACCATTGTTATAGTTCAAAACCACTAAAGGCATTATCGGCAACATTACTATCTATTTGACCGACAAGATACGAGCTAATCTCGGTTTCTTGTGGTGCAACTTGGACGTTGTCTGAGTTAAGATAATGATTAATCCAAGGTATCGGGTTGCCTTTGGGCGCGATAATATCATCGGTATTTAGTCCCACAGCTTCCATCCGCTCTTTGGCTAAGTAGTCAATGTATTGACAAAGGATCTGTTCATTCAATCCCAATATAGAGCCTTGTGAGAATAGATACTTTGCCCATGCTTTTTCTTGTGCAATGGCTTCTTTGAAAATGGCTTGCGCTTCATTATGTAAACTGTGCGCAATCTCGGTTAATTCAGGATCTCCATCTTTACCCAAGAGGATGATATTAATCATATGTTGAGTGCTGGTTAAATGCACGGATTCATCACGCGCAATCAGCTTCATAATTTTGCCACAGCCTTCAAGCTTCTTCTGCTCGGAAAAGGCAAACGTGCAGGCAAAGCTGACATAAAAGCGGATAGCCTCAAGGGCGTTAACCGCATGCAGAGCCAAGTAAAGTGCTTTTTTAATGCTGTGTTGACTTACCTCAATGGTTTTGCCATCAATGTTATAGCTTCCCGTGCCTTGTGTTTGTAAAAGCTGTGTTTGCATAATCAGCTGATCATAATAGTGGGTAATGTTTTGCGCACGTTTTCTAATCTCAGGATTATCAACAATCGCATTAAATACAGGGCTTGGATCATCCATGAGCGAGCGCACCATATGTGTGTATGAGCGGCTATGAATTGTCTCAAAAAAGCTCCATGTCTCAATCCACGTTTCAAGCTCAGGGAGAGAGACAAGTGGTAAAAAGGCGATATTTGGGCTGCGTCCTTGTACTGAGTCTAACAGGGTTTGATATTGTAGATTAGATAAGAAAATATGCTTTTCAATGGCATTGAACTTCTGAAAGTCAACGCGGTCGCGACTTAAATCAATCTCCTCAGGACGCCAGAAAAAAGACAGCTGCTTTTCAATCAAACGTTCAAAAATAGAGTGCTTTTGTTGATCAAAACGTGAGACATTAACTGATGTGCCAAAAAACATCGGCTCATGCAGTTGATTATTTGATGTTGTTTGAAAGGTGGAGTAATGGTAGCTTTGTGTCATATTTTACATGCTCCTGATTCGCATTCGTCGATTTCTGCTATCTCTATAGTATGATTAGTTGGCTCTTTGCTTTCTTTGGCATGATCACGCGTATTGTGATAATAAAGTGTTTTTAAGCCATATTTATAAGCGATTAATAAATCAGACATCAATGTTTGCATTGGCACTTTATGATCATTAAATTTAAGCGGGTCATAGTTAGTATTAGCTGAAATTGACTGATCAATAAACTTTTGAATAATCGCACAAAGTTGCAAATAACCGGTATTATTAGGCATCTGCCATAACAGCTCATAGTGAGACTTTAAGCGTTGAATTTCAGGGACGACCTGTTTTAATACCCCATCTTTACTTTGCTTGATTGAAACTAAGCCACGAGGTGGTTCAATACCATTAGTGGCATTGGATATTTGCGATGAGGTTTCTGATGGCATGATCGCACTTAAGGTGGAATTGCGCAAGCCATGTTGTTGAATGTCTTGGCGTAAGGCTTCCCAGTCATATTGTAGTGAAAAATGAGCAAACTCATCGATGCTTTTCTTATAGTGATCAATGGGCAGTAATCCTTGGGCATAGCTTGTGTCGTTGAAATATGTGCAAGCGCCTTTTGCTCGAGCTAACTGATTTGATGCTTTAAGTAGATAATATTGAATAGCCTCAAAAGTTTGATGTGTCAGCTTATTGGCACTGCCATCACTATATTTGACATGATTTTTAGCCAAGTAATAAGCAAAGTTAATAACGCCAATCCCTAAGCTGCGGCGCGCTTTTGCGGGAATTTCAGCTGACGCTAATGGATAGTTCTGATAATCCAATAGATGATCTAAAGCCGTGACAATTAACGTGGCTAAAGACGCCAGTTCATCAAGAGAATCAATAGCACCTAAGTTAAATGCGGATAAAGTACATAGTGCAATCTCACCATTTTCATCAAAAATATGCTCAAGTGGTTTGGTGGGTAAGGTGATCTCCATGCATAGGTTAGATTGTTTAATCGGGGCAAGTTGCGCATTAAATGCCGAATGCGTATTACAATGATCAACGTTTTGAATGTAAATACGTCCAGTTTGCGCACGCTCCTGCATTAACAGGGCGAAAAGCTCATTGGCTTTAATTGTTTTTTTGCGGATATCGGGTGTGTTTTCTGCTGCAATATAAAGCCTCTCAAACTCACTCTGATTAGCAAAAAAAGCATCATATAACCCAGACACATCACTGGGGCTAAACAGGGTAATATCCTTTTGCTCGATTAAGCGTTGATATATTAAGCGATTGATTTGCACACCATAATCTAAGTGGCGGATGCGGTTATCCTCGACCCCACGGTTATTTTTAAGCACCAAGAGGGATTCAACCTCTAAATGCCACAGTGGATAAAATAAGGTAGCCGCTCCACCACGCACACCCCCTTGTGAACATGATTTAACTGCTGTTTGAAAATGTTTATAAAATGGAATGCAGCCAGTATGTAGCGCTTCGCCTTGACGAATCTCACTACCCAGTGCACGAATTTTTCCGGCATTAATGCCAATGCCTGCGCGCTGTGAGACGTACTTGACAATCGCCGATGCGGAAGCATTGATTGAGTCTAAACTATCATCAGTATCAATAAGGACACATGAGCTAAATTGTCGTGTCGGTGTGCGCACACCTGCCATAATTGGAGTGGGTAGAGAGAGCTTAAACTGACTAATCGCATCATAGAAATCAAGTACATATTGCATGCGTGTTGCTTTGTCATGCTTTGAAAACAAACAAGCACTCACCAACATATAAAGCATTTGTGGCGTTTCGTAGATCTTGCCAGTGACGCGATTTTGCACGAGATACTTGCCTTGCATTTGATTCACTGCAGCATAGGTGAAGTTCATATCACGCCAATGATCAATATGCGTATTCATTTGCTCGAACTCAGCACGAGAGTAGTCATCAAGTAAATGTCCGTCGTATTTGTTGGCTTTGACCAGTGCTTGCACCTGATCATATAAATGCGGAGGCTCAAATTCGCCATAGGCTAATTTGCGCAAGTGAAAAATCGCTAAGCGCGCCGCCATATATTGATAATCAGGTGTCTCTTCAGAGATTAAATCAGCAGCAGTTTTGATAATGATCGCCTGAATATCCGCTGTTTTCATACCTTCATACAGTTGAATATGCGATTGCAACTCAACTTGAGAAACAGAGACATTCTCTAAACCTTCAGCAGCCCAAGTGATGACGCGATGGATTTTATCCAGATTAACAGGCTCTAAACGTCCTGAGCGTTTGGTGACATTTACATTCATTTGTTATCCTCTATCCGCGATTAATTTAAACTAAGCAATCGGGAAGAAGGACATAAGTTAGCAAGAAGTGTTTTGATAATGATTTATTAATCAATACCAATTATCTCTACCATATGTGTGCTTTGTTCCACGAAAGCTTTTTAACATAAAATCAATTAACTAATGGCAGATATTCGGGCTTATGGACGCATTTAAACAACCTACTAGATACTGCTTCCCAATTGTGTCAATCAGTGCGTTTCAAGGACTCTTAAAAGCAAGAGTCAACGTGTATCGTTCGTTTCCAATTACCGCTGCGGGCCAGCTCTGGAGTTACACCAGATTCCCTCTTGCGTTGCGCAAATTCGCGCAAACCATTAGCGATGTGTATACCGCCCATAAACCATTTTACAGCATTTCTGTCGTTGAATTTCTCGTGTCTTTGAGCGATTGAATTTTACCAATAGCGAATGCGTTAAGAAACAATGAATAGTTTCATTGTTTTAGCAAATGAGCGCCCAAAGACTCTGTCAAGGGCAGCTATTACCTGCAATTCAATCGCTCAAAGACGTCAAAAACTTCTATGACACCGAACACCGCAAAATGATTTACGCGCGGTATAAGATTGGATTTTATAGTTATTAATAGCAAAAAGCGAAGGCTTTATTTGCTCTTAATCGGGCAATTTGCTCTTGATTATTTCCTCGATCAGCTGTAATTGTAGCTTTATCACCGTTTTAGCAATCGTTTGCTTATTGCGAATATTTTTAAGTGCTAAACCATAATCATATTTGGTTAAGACTAGGTGAATTTTATCACCTAAGCATATATTAGATATGGCATGCGCTGAATGTTGATAAAGATGTCTTAGTGCATTCTGGAAATCATTAAATGCGGATTTATTGCGCAGCGCATCAATTGCTTTTAAGGTTTGTAATATTTCTTTTTCTGAATGCTGTTGTAATGTGCTGAAAAACCAATGATGGCGATAGAGTCTAAGGCTAAGTGTTTGAGTGCTTTTTGATGGTTTAAGTTCATTTAATACATCTAAAAGTGCCTGTTCGTTGTCTAAATGCACGAACAGTAAAGCAAACAAAATGTCATGATTTTCACATTGTAATTGAATCGCATCTAATAATGGTTTAAGTCTAGTTATAGGTAGTGTTTGTAAAGGTTTAAGAATATGCTCAAAGGCACCTAGTAGTTGTAATGTCGATAAGAAAACCTCGAAGTTTGCCGTGCTTAATGCGCGTATAAACTCCTGTAAAATGCGCTCGTGAGATAATGCTTCAAGCTCGTTATTGGCAATAATGGTTTGCATAAGTTTCAATGTTTCATCAGCAATGGTAAATCCAAGGTGATGAAGCTTGGCAGCAAAGCGTGCGACACGCAGCACGCGCAAAGGATCCTCACAGAAAGCATTACTAACATGGCGAAGCTTTTTGTTTTTGATATCTTCTTGACCATTAAAAGGATCGTGTAGTTGTCCATCTTCATCAATTGCCATAGCATTAATCGTGAGATCTCGTCGCTTTAAATCTTCAATCAATGACACTTCATCCGTGTTGAATGTAAAGGCTTGATAGCCATGACCTGTTTTTACTTCCGTGCGCGCTAGTGCGTATTCTTCGTGGGTTTCAGGATGTAAAAATACGGGGAAATGCTTACCTACTTGAATAAACCCAAGCTTGAGCATATCTGATTGTTTGGCATTAACCACAAGCCAGTCATGATCCGTGACAGGCAGGTCTAATAATTGATCGCGGACAGCGCCGCCGACTAAATACGTTTGCATGTTTATTGTAGCTTAAGCGAGCTTATTCTTTATGTTATCAGTAAATTTAGGTAAACTCTGTGACAATTTGGCTTCTTAAATAAAATAAAGATAAAAATATGCACGTTTCTGAAAATGCGAATAAGAAAACCTATAGTCTGTACAAAAGATTACTATGGGAAGTCAGATCGCTATGGCCGCTTTTACTCATTTCTGTTATCGGCAGCATTATCTATTCGGCGTGTGATGCCTATGCGATGTATTTGATTAAACCGTTATTAAATAAAGGCTTTACACCAACTGGGGGTGAGTTTTTAAAGGGCATCGCTTTGGTGTTTTTACTTTTGTTTACTTTGCGTGGTGTTGGCTCGTTCTTATCATCATTCTTTATGGGTAAGCTTGGTGCGCAAGTTGTTTATCGCTTTCGCAAACGAATGTTTGGTAAGTTTTTAGATCTGCCCGCGCACTATTATGATAAAACTTCATCAGGTAAATTACTCTCTAAGCTTTTATATAACGTCGATCAGGTAACCAGTGCGACAGGTTCTGCGATTATCACTGTCGTGCAAGATGGCACTTTTGTCATTGGACTGATCATTGTGATGGTCGTAACTAGTTGGCAGTTATCAATTACAGTGATTGTTGTTGCGCCTTTTCTTGCAGTTTTTATCACATGGATCAGTAAGAAGTTTCGTCATTATAGCCGTAATACCCAATCAGCGATGGGTTCAGTAACACACTTTGCCGAAGAAGCATTGATTAACTACAAGGAAATCCGCGTCTTTGGTGGACAAAAATATCAACTGCAAAAGTTTGATCACAACCTAAGCTATACCTATCGCCAGCAAATCAAAACCTTGATGCTTGATGGTTTATCTTCACCGATTATTCAATTTATTGGTGCGATTGTTATTGCGGTGATTTTGTTTATCGTCGCAACCTATGGCTTAAAAGAAGGTGGCTGGCTTGATGCTGGTGGTTTTGTTGCCTTTTTTGCGTCGATGATGGCGATTTTAAAACCGATTAAAAATTTAACCAATGTTAACTCAACCATTCAAAAAGCAATTGCAGCAACCGAAGATATCTTTGAAATCTTGGATGCGAAATCTGAAGAAGATAAGGGTGCTAAGCAATTATCACATGTCAAAGGGCAAGTTGAATTTAAAGATTTAAGCTTCTCTTATCCGGAGTCTCAGCAAGTGGTATTAAAACATATCAGCTTAATCGCAAAACCTGGGCAAACCATTGCTTTAGTTGGGCGCTCAGGTGGTGGCAAAACCACTATGGTGAACTTGTTGGCACGTTTCTATCAACCGACAAAGGGGCAAATTCTACTAGATAATGAGGATATGCAGTCTCTGACTTTAGCAAACCTGCGTAGTCATATTTCACTGGTGTCACAGCATGTTAATCTATTTGATGATACACTCTTTCATAATATCGCCTACGGTCGTGATGGCGAGGTTAGTGAGGAAGAAGTGATTGAAGCGGCAAAAGCTGCCA
>JAHDDB010000187.1 GCA_020629575.1 Caedibacter sp.
TGTATAAATCTTTTGCAAGACTCACTAAGAGAGCTGCTTACACGTGACATTTCTAGGCAATATGTCGGCTTAGAAAAACTTCAATAAATATAAGATCAAATTTAGTGATTGCGTAACACAATCCATGACACTAAAATATCATTAAAGGGGATTCTTAAAATACATCTAAGTCCTATTTTTCATATTATTGACTATCGATAATGCCATGCTTTTTAATTTATCGCTTTTCCCATATTGATAAATCAAATAATTGTCATTTATATGCTGAAAATTAGAGACAGATCTTAAAGTCTTTGGTATCACTTTTGAGTCAACTTTAACCAGCACCTGAATGCTTGAAAAATATAAATGGTAAACATTAATCCCCTCTAGCTTTTTTGCTTTTAACGGCACTGTATAAACATCATTTATAGATGATTTTAGTTTTAAGATAAAAATATCAGGGTTGATTAAATCATTTATATCATTTTTTAATATCGCATTTCTAATCGCTTCTTTATGCTTTGACCCCAATTCTACAGACTTAAATTCTTCTTTATTAGAGATACAAGCTCGCCACAAAACTGAGTAAACAAACAAAAAGAATAATTTTATTTCTCCCTTATCTATGTTTAATGTTTCATACAATCCACAGTTGAAAAATGTTGAGTTTATAATTTCCTTTAAAACTTTAATGCCCACTTCATCATACTTCGATGTCATGCTCTCACAAGAACAACATAGTATTTGATCGTATATCCCTATATTGCTGCGTTTTAGGTGTGATAAGCTATCACCTATAATCAAAGTATATGGATTATCACCTTTAATAAGTTTATTAAATGAACGCGGCACAATATGGGAATCAACTAATGCCTTTTCCTCTAGGCATAATTTACATTTCCCCAGTTTCTTAGACATTCAATGCAATCCTTTTTTATCTTTTCATGCGGTATAAATGAGCTATCAGAAACTTTATGGTATTATAGCAAAGCTGTAAATAGCTTAAATACTTAAATATGACTGCAATTAAAGACTGGAAAACACCAATACCATTGTCACACATATCAACAAAGCAAGCTGATTACCCGCTTGATGCTTTGCCTGATATTATCAAAGACGCTATCCAGTCTTATGCTGAGTACGGTCAGCAACCCATACCACTATTAGCTAACAGCGCCCTTTCTAATGTATCACTAAGTTGCCAAGGGTTGGCTAATGTTGCACGTGATGATGTGCTAACCAGCCCTGTATCCATGTATTTTATTACAGTTGCATCCAGTGGTGAACGCAAAACAGCGGCTGATAAAGTCTTTGGAACAGGTATTGAGGATTGGCAAGATAAGACAACGAAAACCATGATGCCTGAATATACGCGTATCAAAAATGAGTACACCACTTGGTCAATCAAGCGCAAAGGATTGCTGATGATGATTAGACGCTTAGCTACTCAGGGTTATGAGACAGATCAATATGATGGTTACTATGATCAGGTCATGCTTGAAGAGCCAGAAATACCTTTATTACCCAAACTCAAATATGAGGATATTACAGCCGAGGCATTAAGTGAAAACTTGGCAAAAGAATACCCAAGCACAAGTATTTGGTCAGATGAGGCAGGTATTTTCTTATCAAGCCCGAGCATGCAAAAAGACAACACTAAATTTGTCGCCCTACTGAATAGGCTATGGGACGCGCAACCGATCGCCATACATCGCAAAACCACAGGCGACATTTTTATTAAAGATCGGCGCTTTACACTCAATCTAATGATGCAACCCTTGCTCCTAGAGCAAATGCTAAAAAAAGGTGATGGCATTAATAGAAACAGTGGATTTCTGGCTAGAACATTATTAGCTTACCCTACCTCAACAATGGGCAATCGATATTACAAAGAACCGTTCAAGAACGTCACCGAACATTTAGATAAATTTCACAGGCGTATTAAAACCTGCCTAAGCAACACCCAACCAGTTGATAAATATGGTTTTGGATACATTCCAACGCTTACTTTTAGCAAAATAGCTAAAGAGGCATGGGTGAAATACTTTAACTATATTGAAACAGCTATCGCCAACGAATACCATTGGCAATCAATCCATGACTTAGCATCTAAAGCCAGTGAGAATATTGCAAGACTAGCTGCCCTATTCCATTTATTTACAGGCAAGCAAGGTACTGAAATATCTACTGATCACATCGAGTCCGCTTATCAGATTATTGAATGGCACTTAAATGAAGCCAAACGCATCTTTGGAGAAACCAAGCTGACACAGGTGGAGCATGATGCCAAATTAATACTTGACGCTATTATCTCAAAGAATATTGTTGAAACCACTTCACGCGAAATTTTACGTGTCACACCTGTTCGTGACAAAGGTAGACGAGATAAAGCAATTAAGCTACTTGAGAAGTCACATTACCTTATATCAACACCTGATGCCAAGCGCACAAAGATCATCTTTCACCCAACGCTATTCAAAACCTCTGTGACAGTTTGACAATTGTGACAATAAATATAAAACCCTTATATTTCTATAGTTATATAATTCTATAATTGTCAAAATAGACTATGACAATAATTGATATTACTTTGACAATGTTATGATTTAGTTCAATGCATTTGATTTTTATACCACTTAGTGGTGCAATAAAAACAGAAATCCAATAACTGTAGACTGTAAATGATTAGTGTTTACATGCTCCCTGAATTTGCAAGATGGGCAAAAAAAGAAAAAGTTACTCATCACGAGTTAATAAACACTGCACTTGAGGTTGTCAAAGGACTCCATGATGGTGATTTAGGTGCTAATTGCTATAAAAAAAGACTTGCCATTAAAGGGCAAGGAAAGCGATCAGGCGGTAGAACAATATTGTCATATCGCATTGGTGATTTTTTGGTATACATATATGCTTATGCCAAAAATGAGAAAAGCAATCTTTCACTAAAGGAGCAAAAGACTCTAAAAATGTATTCAAAGGAAGTGCTTATGAAATTATCAACTAACGACATAAAAACATTATTACAAAAACAGCAATTAATCGAGGTGGTCAAATGAATGATAAAACATTGCTTGAAGTTCTGCATGGCTCAGTTAAAAGCATGCATGACTTAAATATAATTAATGGGGAAACTATGCGTAATTTTGATGAATCTTGCCTACCCGAAATTAAATATTTAAGTCCTCAGGAAATAAAAGCAATTCGCATCGAAAACAAAGTTAGCCAAACTATTTTTGCCAAACTCTTAAATGCTAGTAGCTCAACTGTTCAGAAATGGGAAACAGGTGAGAAGGAGCCAAAAGGGATTTCATTAAAGCTTCTGAATATCATTAAAAGAAATGGTGTAGATATTCTTTATAACTAAAGAATGTCATTTTAGGCTATACCCCAACTTGATGTCAGGCAACATCGATATACCTGTCAGATTTAAGTTGGCATTTGTTTTAGTTGACACTTTAGGCGAAACGTCATAGACTCTAAATTGACACTTTTAACCATAAGATCAAAATAATATGTCAGGTAAAAAAATTGGATATATTCGCGTTAGTGATTTAGATCAAAACCACGAACGACAACTTGAAGGAATCACACTTAACAAAAAGTATATTGATAAAGCATCAGGCAAAGACACCAACCGCCCTCAACTATTAGCTATGATTGATTATGTGCGTGATGGCGATACGGTTATTGTTCACAGCATGGATAGACTCGCACGTAACCTTGATGTTAAGTAAATTCAATGTTTTTAGGTCATGCTAAAATTGAAAATAGT
>JAHDDB010000020.1 GCA_020629575.1 Caedibacter sp.
CAATACCGCCTATAGCAGGGTTACAAGACATCTGTCCTAAAGTGTCGATATTGTGTGTTAAGAGTAAAGTGTTGGCACCCATGCGTGCTGCTGCCGCTGCGGCTTCTGTTCCAGCATGGCCGCCGCCAACAACGATAACGTCAAAGTCTTGAGGATAAAACATCATAATAATAGATCTACTTGTTAATTTATGGTTGTTATAACTAGCTTAGTTTATTTAAAACCGATTAATTAGGCTGCAAAATTTCACTAATTTGACTAATGCGCATCATATAAAAAAAACAAGGGTATGTCCATGAACTTTGAGTTATGACACCTTTACAGGATAAGCTAGTCAAAATTTTATATGAATGTAATCAACATAAAAAAAGAATAGATTATGCGTATAACAATATGAAAGATAGGCTTCCCTTTGATGCAGAAAAATATGAACAATTTCAAGATGAGGAGGTTGAGTATATTGACCAATTTTTATTTCGTTTTTCTAAGTTGCAGGATGTGATGGGGGAAAGGTTATTTCCAACGATACTTAGTCTTTGGCAGAGGATGTTAAGCGCTAGAGGCTAAGGGTGACAATAAAAACGCACTGGCAATGCCGACAAATACAGCTAAGCCAAAGTAATGGATAACAGGTGTCTGGCTGAAAGCCAATAGTCCAAAGGAAAGGATGGTGGTAATTGCTGAGAGTGTGACTGCGAGCATCGTGCTATGCAAGCTTGATTTGGTTTCAGCAAAAAACAATACATAATCAACGGCAATGCCCAGCACTAGAATTAATGCCAGAATGCTAAAGAGTGTTACAGGGACGTTAAATATGCCAAACACGGCAAGGCTTAGTAAGGTTGCCATCGTTGGTGGCACAAAATAGCAAATCGCTTTTTTTAGACTTTTATAACGGAATAATAACAATAAAAATAGCGCCACGAATACGATAACTAGGAGATAACTAATATATTGACGATAGGTTTTAAAAACATGAGAAATCTCATCTGCCTTGTTGATAAAGTTAGCATAAGGAAGCTCAGCGCAAATTATCTTGATATCATTCATATTGAGTTTTTGTGATAACAAAACAATGGAAGCAAACCCTGTATTAGAATGTGTTGAAGTGTTAGCTTTGCCCATCCATAAAAATTGTAAGTTTTGTGAAACGGGTGAGTTTAACCAATCGTTAACAGTCAGTGCTTTAAAAGGGATATTGCGCAAGTTCTTTTCAATGCTTTTGATTTCTTTATTATCAACACCAATTTGGTTTAAAAAGTCACTTAATCGATTTTGTAACAAGTTCTCACGTACAAGGGTGTAGTTCTGTTGTTGATCTTCAATACTTGGTAGATACTGACTAATCGAGATAACCGGTTGCAAGATATTTGGGTTTTGCGCTTTAATTTGATTAATTAACATGTGCTCATGACTGATCACATCTTCAGGTGTGTTACCTGTTACAACAACAAAATCAGTACTAACATCGCTGCCAATAATCGATTTTAACTGCTGTTCATTGGCTTTTAGTACTTTGGGTGTTGCCTCTAAAATGCGAATGTCATCATTGCTATGCAGTTTGGAGATGCCAATGGCGGCAATAATCACAAGAATCATATAGATGATCATGATTTTTTTGATACTTAAGTTTTGCCAGAGCTTAAGATAAAGCGTGGCAATGTGACAAATAAACGAATTAAAGGTACGTTTATGTGGTTTAAGCAGATAAGGAAACAAACAGACCACAGTCAGGTATGACATAAATAAACCGCTAATGGCAAAGGTGGCAAGCTGTCTTAGTCCAGGAAAAGGGGCGATGGCGATAATCAAGTAAGCAATGATAACGTTTAAAAGACCTAGGGTAATGCCAGAGAAGATGCGCTTTAATCCCGCTCTTGATTGCCATAATTTCCCGCCATACAGTCGATCAGCATAGTAGAAAAAGGCATAATCAACTGATATACCAATTAAACTGGCACCAAATACAAGTGTGAATAAAAAGACCTTACCAAATATAAGATAGGTCACAATAAAGGCAAAAACAAAGCCGATAGCACTCGAGAATAATGTCAATAGCAATGGTGATAATGAACGAAAACTAATAAGCATTAAGAGAATAATACCAATCAACGAGCCAACACCAATAATTGAGACGTCATGGCGCGCGCTATCTGTGCCTGCTTTGGCATAAAAAAGCATACCGGTCATTAAAAAAGTGCTTTGTGGATAATTACTGGTAATCGTTTGTTTAATATCACTAAAAAGATGCGTGATATTGTTTTGATTACTTAAGGAAAAACTATCATCTTTTAATGTGGCATTAATCATGCTGTACCAGATGCCATTGTCTTCGGTCATCAGGTGATTTTTATATAAATCAAGCTTATTAGATGGTTTAGGCAAAGCTAAAATAAAGTGCTGAAAAAGAGAAAAAGGATCGTTTTGCAAAAGCTTAGAATTACTAATGCCAATAGGATTATAAATATTAAACAAAGCCTGTTGGCTAATGGCGTCAAAGTTGTGTTGCGTTATCAATGCACGATCTTTATCCGATAATAAGGATAAGCGATAGGGGAAATAAAAGCTTGCCCATGCTTCTTGTTCATTGATGCTTATACCATTAGTTACACTGGAAAAATAATTAGATTGTTGAAGTCTATGACTAAAGACATCCGAAGCTTTCAGTGCTTTATTTTGATTAGGATTGCCAACCAAAATAACGATTTGTTTGCCCATGGTATTGGCAAAATCATCCGCAATCTTTTCCACACTATTAGCATCTTTGGCACCTGGTAATAGTGCCAGCATATTGGTGTTAATGGGTAAACCTTGGAAAAGCAAAAATACAAAGCTTAGAACGCTTAGGGTTGAAAGTATTATCCAAAGATATAAACGCTTTTTGAAACAATTCTTCTGAGAGTGCATGTTGATATAGATTTTAAACTCATGGCAGCATACTGGCAGATAATCTAGAGAAGTACAATTTTTATTTAGGCGTGAGACATTGTTAAGTTAGACTTTTTATCTGTACTGCTGTATCGTTACGTTTTTGGTGTATTTAATGGAGAAAGCAAATGACAAGATCGCTCGGTGGTGCGTTTTTAGTCGTTGGGACAACAATTGGTGCGGGGATGTTATCATTGCCGCTAATTACGGCAGCCTGTGGCTTGTGGGTATCGATAGTATTAATTATTATTTCATGGTCAGTAATGTATTTAACGGCATTAAGGCTTATAAAAGTCTGCGCACATCAGCCATTGGGGGTGAACTTTACTTCATTGATCAAAGAGGAGATGCCCAAGAGCTTACAAGTAGTTTTTACATTGGTTTATTTGCTTTTGCTCTATGCATTAATGGCTGCCTATACCACACAAGGCGCGTCATTGGTGAATTTGGTATCACAAGCACAGGTGCCAACAGTCAGTATTGATGCTGTTGTCTTTATCTTGATTTTTGGGCTTGTTATCTTAAGCACGCGCTTAAGTGATTATGTCAATCGCTCATTTGTGTCAGTTAAACTCATATTTTACGTGTTATGCGTTGTGAGTATGCTGTTTGCCTTAAAATGGGCAAATATGCTTGAGATGCCATTATCTTTCTATGCTTTGGTGTTTGCATGGCCAACACTTTTGCCTTCTTTTGGTTTTCAGAACATCATTCCCGTATTGTATGAATATCAAAAGGGTGACGTTCAAGCAGTCAAGCGTAGTGTATTTATCGGCAGTATTGCTGTATTGATAATTTATATCATCTGGCTTATTGTCTGCTTGGCGATTTTGCCACAACAAGGCGTGCATAGCTATGAGACGATCTTTAAAGATGGCAATACCTTAACCGCATTGATGAGTGAGATAAAACAAGCCACCCAAAGTGCAAGTATCAATACCTTCTTATCAGTGTTTGTGAATATTTCAATTATTACTTCATTTATTTGTATTGGCTTGTCGCTTTATCATTATATTCGAGACACGTTTAGACGATTTAATATTGAGTTAAATAAAATAATTGGTTTTTTATTGACCTTTATTCCACCGTTTATATTTACGGTTTTTTATCCTAAAGGCTTTATCTTAGCATTGCAATACGCTGCTATTTTTGCGGTAGTCATTTTTGTATTTACACCGATTTATTTGGATAAAGAAAATAGAAAAGAAGTCATTAATTTTTACCCTTTGGTGTTAGGTACTTTAGTTATAGTTGCGCAAATATTGAACTTAAGCGGAATATCACAGCCATTCTAACAATACTGAAAACTCTCCATTTTTTTGAATTTTTCCTCGCCCAATAAAACTCAATATGGCTTTTAAGTCTTCTTGGCTTATCTGATGCTGCTCAGTAAAATATAATACTCCTCATTCCTGGTGGACTCATTTTCCCAAATTGAGGGATATATAAGCTGCATGAGCAATCGCGCAAGGGGAGAGATAGCTTATTTATACATTATGCCAATATTGAATCTTTATTTGAAAATATGTAAATACTTTCTACACTTAAGAATAAACAGGAACCGGAGTAAACGGATGTTTTCTTATAAGCTAAAGTAGAGGTACAGGCTATGAAAAAAATAAATTTGACACTCTATATATCATTGATTGGTTTTCTTTGTATGCCAGTATTTTCGCAAGGCGATCAACTAAACGAAGTAAATCAAGTCAGACAAAGTCCAGACACACAAAAACACATTGATAAGTTATCACGTAGCATTGGTTTGGTAAAACAAGCCTATGTTGATGAGTTAAGTGATGAGGAGATTCTTGAAGGAGCGATTGATGGCATGTTACAGTCGTTAGATCCGCACTCAAGATTTTTAGATGATGATGATTTTGAGGATCTGCAAATGTCCGTGCATGGCGAGTTTGCTGGTCTTGGCATGCATGTTAGCGCTGAAAATGAGCGCATCAAGGTCATCTCACCGATTGATGACACACCTGCACAGCGTGCAGGTGTTAAAGCGGGTGATTATATTATTAAAATCAATGATATCAGTGTTGCCGGTTTAACTTTGGATGAAGCGGTGCAAAAGATGCGTGGGCAACCGGGGACTGAAGTGTCAATCACGTTGTTGCGACCTAAAGCGCCTAAGCCGATTAAATTGTCATTAATACGTGAAAATATCAAGCTAGATTCGGTTAAATCTGAAATTGTGGCAGAAGACTATGGTTATTTGAGAATTAGTCAATTTCAAGGTAATACTGCCGAGGAGTTAAAGAAAAATATCGATAAATTGGTTAAGGAGAATGCGCATTTGAAAGGTTATGTGTTGGATTTACGCAATAACCCTGGTGGCCTCTTGGATGCTGCTGTAGCAGTTAGTGATACTTTTTTGCAAGTAACACCTGCAAACCCTAAAAAGATTGTTTTTACCAAATCACGTAATCCATTGGAGTCAATCACAAGTTATGCTGTGAGCAATGATTATATCCATGGCCTACCTATGGTTGTATTGGTGAATATGGGCTCTGCATCAGCATCAGAAATTGTTGCAGGGGCATTACAAGACCACCAAAGGGCGGTGATTGTTGGGGTTAAGACATTTGGCAAAGGCTCTGTACAAACAGTTATTCCTATTTCAGAAACCAATGCCGTGAAGTTGACAACGGCACGATATTACACACCTAATGGGGTTGCTATTCAATCAAGAGGGGTGATTCCTGATGTCATCATTGATGAAGAAGAGATCGATTTATTGGCAGATAATACGAAAGATGATGAAGGTGATAGCGATACGCTAGCGTTAATCTTTGATGAAAGTAGTTTTGAACATGCCATTGTCTCAAATAATGATATTCAAAAGGATAAAGCAACAAAAGAAGCATTGGCAAATTATAAGAAAGACTATAAAAATTCGCAAAGTCTACTGCATAAAGATAAGCAGTTAGCGCAAGCCATTAGTATATTGAAAGTATTAAATGCGATGAATAAAGTGCCGTCAAATAATGCACTAGCGAATGCGTAAAACAAAGAATTTAAATGAATTCAAAAGAATAATGTCTATCAGCCATTCTAAAGTCTAACAACTATCGTTAAACTATCTTCAGTTAATAAGGGCGTATATATACTTGTTATTGAAAATGACTGAAGATAGTAAAAAGAACAATTCAGATAATAGTCACCACGACATCGTGATTGTTGGTGGTGGTGCTGTTGGCATGTTGATGGCATTGAGCTTAGCAAAGCAAGATAAGCAAATCACACTCATTGAAAAGCTTGCCAGTACTGAACTAAGTAAAAGTGACAACAGATCGATCGCTTTGTCGTATAGCTCGGTATGCGTGTTAGAAACCTTAGGTATTTGGCAGAAGATCAAAGACCATGTTGAATATATCAAGCAGGTGCATGTGTCAGACAAAGGGCAATATGCACAGACCAATCTTTATGCCAAAGATGAGGGCTTAGCGTTTTTGGGCATTGTCGTTAAGATGCAGTACTTATTGCCAGCACTGTATCAAGCGCTTATGCGTGAAAATCATATTACACTTTATCAAAACTGTCGGGTGCTTGATTTGTTGGAGCAGAACGAGCGTTTTAATTTAGTGATTGAAAAAGATGATAATGCTTTAGAAATAACCGCAGATTTAATTATTGCTGCTGATGGTGCGCAGTCTAAGTTGCGTGAAAAAGCGGGTATTTCGGCTCATACACATGATTATCAGCAAAGCGCGCTAGTGTTTGATCTTGACCTGCAAAGAGCACATAACAATATCGCATATGAGCGTTTTATTAATAATGGCGTATTAGCACTCTTGCCGGTTGATGATCGACAAATGGCGTGCGTGTGGAGTGTTGATCATGACAAAGTTGATTATTGGAAGGCTCAAACAAAACCAACTATTTTAAAAGAAATACAGCGCCTTGTTGGCTATCGCTTAGGGCGTTTTGTTGATGTGAACGAGCTTAAAAGTTTTCCGTTGTCACTTATTCGCGCACAAACGCTTTATCACAAAAATGTATTATTATTTGGCAATGCCTCGCATTTCTTGCATCCGATTTCAGGTCAAGGGTTAAATCTTAGCATTCGCGATATTGGTATAGTCTATGATTTACTGGCAAGTGATGACGCCGCGTTTACAACACAAGATATTGCCAGGATGTTAGCTAAGTATCAAGAGACTAGAGTATTTGATCATAAACGCACAGCGTTGTTGACACATTCTATGATTAATGTGTTTAGTCAGGATGTGTTACCCATTAAACTTGCCAGAGGCTTTGCCCTTCATTGCTTGGAGCGTGATCAACATTTGAAAAAATCTTTTAGCAAATTAATGATGGGTAAATATAATCACGGTTCAAGCTTAATGCGCTCAAAGCATGGAAAAAGTATCTTATGAAATATGATGTAATGGTTGTCGGTGGCGGCATGGCGGGTTTGTCTTTAAGTTTAGGCTTAGTGCAAAACGGCTTTAAAGTTGCTGTGGTTGAAGTAGGAAACATTGTAAAGTCGTTTGATGAGGCAGCAGCACCAAAACGCGTTAGCGCAATTAATGCCGCCTCCCAAGGCTTATTAAACGAGCTTGGTGTTTGGCGTGACATTGTCAATATGCGAATAAACCCCTATGTTGCCATGGAGGTTTGGGATCAAAATTCAAGTGCGCAATTAAGCCTTAAGGCTGAAGAGTGTTCGCTACAGAGTCTGGGGGCTATTGTTGAGAATGATTTAATCGTTGCGCAATTATATCAAGCACTTAAAAAGTCAGATGTTGCTATTTTTGAGCACTCAAAAATTACAGCGTTGACGTCGCACACGTCGCATACTGCGATAACACTTGATCATGGCAAAGAGCTTGAGGCAGCACTGATTGTTGGTGCTGATGGCGCTAACTCGTTTATTCGCCAGCAATATAACTTTGACTGCAGCGTTAAATCCTATCAACAACATGCCATCGTTGCTAATGTTAAAGCGATAAAGCCGCATCAAGATATTGCTTATCAGCGCTTTTTGAAAAAGGGTGTGTTAGCACTTTTACCGCTTTGCGATCCTTATTTATGTTCTATTGTCTTTTCAATTGCCAGTGATGAGCTTACAAAGTTTAATGCAATGGATGATAAGAGCTTTAATGAATATCTCAGCATGACTGCAGAAGGCAAATTAGGTGATTTGCAATTACAAAGTAAGCGCATGAGCTTTGAGTTGATTGAACGCCATGTTGATAGTTATTACAAGCAGGGTGTGGTGCTGATTGCCGATGCTGCACATACGATTCATCCATTAGCGGGGCAAGGCATTAATTTAGGCTTTGCCGATGTGCGCGCGTTGATAGAGGTATTAACTGAAGCAAAGCATCTGCGACGCAATATTGCCGATGTTAGTACCTTGGCAAAATATGCGCGTAAACGCCAGTTTGATAATCAGTTGATGATTCATACAATGCAAGGGCTAAAACAGCTTTTTTGTAACGATCACCTGCTTATAAAGCCTTTAAGAGCCTTAGGTGTGAATGCGATAAATAACAGTAAGATATTAAAACGATTTTTTATCGAGCAAGCTGCAGGTGGCTAATTAGCTAGAGCTATGCCATATACATGCCGCCATTGACATGTATTGTTTGTCCGGTGATATAGCGCGCACCTTCAGACGCTAAGAAAGTAACTGCATGGGCGATGTCCTCGGGTTGTCCCAAGGTTTGTGCTGGCACCTGTGTGATAATGGCTTGCTTTTGCTCATCGGTTAATTTATCGGTCATGTCTGTTTGGATAAAGCCAGGTGCGACCACATTAACGGTGATGTTGCGTGAGGCGATTTCTTGTGCCAATGACTTAGAAAAACCAATAACACCAGCTTTACTAGCACAGTAGTTTGCTTGCCCTGGGTTACCAGATGTGCCAACCACTGAGCCAATTGTAATGATGCGACCCCAGCGTTTTTTCATCATGTGACGAATTGCTGCTTTAGAAATATTAAACACAGAGTCTAAGTTGGTGTGAATGACACTTAGCCAGTCTTCTTCGCTTAAACGCATCATTAGATTGTCTTTAGTAATACCGGCATTGTTAACGATAATATCTGGATAACCTGTGTTATCTTTCATCCAAGCGAAAGCTGCTTCAATACTTTGCGCTTCAGTCACATTAAGTTTAATGCCGTGACCTTTGCCATAGCTTTGTAATGTTTGAGTGATTTTCTCAGCCCCTGCCTCAGAGGTTGCCGTACCAATGACGGTTGCACCTTTTTCCGCGAAATCTTTAGCAATAGCAGCACCAATGCCACGGCTTGCACCCGTTACAAAAACTACTTTATTCTCAAAATTCATTTTTTATCCTTTTATTTGTATTGGTATATTCAAATATTCTTTTAACATTATTCATCTCTCTATGAGAGTAAATGCCTTTAAGAGAGGCTTCGACTGAGCTCAGCCAACGTCAGTATATTGTCCCTTGAGCGTAAGCCGAAGGGGTCTAAGTAAGTGCCTTTAATAGAGGCTTCGACTAATACTTGCCAATTGTCAATATATCGTCCCCTGAGCGTAAGTCGAAGGGGCTTAAGCAAGCATCTTTAATGTAGCTATAGCTATTATGCTTTAACTTGTTCAAGCAGTTTATCCATCGCTTCAACGCTTGCAGTATCTTGATAGTTAAGCTCTTTAACAATGCGTTTATTTAGGCCTGTTAATACCTTGTTTGCACCGCATTCGATAACGTTAGTAATACCAAGCTCAGCCATCTTCTCAACGGTTTGCGTCCATTTGACAGGAGAGTAAAGCTGTTTAACCAAAGCTGTTTTAATCTCATTGATGTCAGTATGCGATTGAACGTCGTAGTTGTGAATCACTTTAATGGCTGGCACTTTGATGATGATCTTATCTAAAGCCGTGGCAAATTTATCGGCTGCTTCTTTCATTAATGAGCAATGCGATGGCACGCTAACAGGAAGCAGTTGCGCGCGTTTAGCGCCCATTTCTTTGGCGATTTCATTGGCTTTCTCAACGGCTTGTAACTCACCTGAGATTACAACTTGTCCATGTGAATTAAAATTAGCAGGTTCAACAATGCCAACGGATCTTGCTTGATCACAACACTTGATCACTTCTTCATTGCTTAATGCCAGAATAGCACTCATGGCACATGCTTTATCAGTAATCGCTGATTGCATCAGTTGTCCGCGCAAACGCACCAAACGTAGCGCATCAGCAAAATTAATGCTGCCTGCAGCACAAAGTGCCGAATACTCACCAAGGCTGTGTCCTGCAAGTATTTCAGGGGTGATATTGCTGTGATTGTTAAGTACACGCCAAACGGCAATGCTTGCAGCTAATAACGCGGGTTGTGTATATTCTGTTTGGTTAAGCTTATCTTCATTTTCTTGAGTAATTTGCCAAAGATCAAAACCTAAAGCATCATTGGCTTCAGCAAAGGTTTGTTTAACTTCATTAAAACGTGCGTAATAATCACCTAACATCCCAAGTTTTTGTGAGCCTTGTCCTGGGAAAACTATGGCTGTTGTTGTCATATCAATATTCCTAGTTTCTTAATACTGTAATCATCACTAATTATTTGTGGTTATAAATAGCAGCAAATAATTAGTGATAGATATTATGGGGCTATTAAAGCTAGCACTATCCTAGTGAATTTTGCGCCAATCTTCAAAAGGTTTGTTATTGATTAAGATAAATTATCACAGAGATTAAAGAATTGGATAAAGGAAAGTATAGAATCTATGCTTTAAGCTTAGTAACAAGCACATCCTGTTTGGCGTGGTGAAGTACCGCATTGGCAGTTGATCCTAGGAAAAAGCGGCCAAAGGCGCCACGCTGATGGCTACCAATGACAATAAGTCCATAGCCGTGTGAGTTAGCCGTTTCCGTAATCTCATCTGCGGCACTACCTGCTTGGAGATAACGTTGACCTTTGAATTGGTATTCGTTTGACCAATCATTAAGTTTTTGCTGCATATCCTCGGTAAGTTGGGATTGTACTTCTGGCACGATGCCATAAATGCCAGTAACAACGGTTGGATCACCTTGAACACAAATTGTTGAAACCGATGAGTCAAAAGTCTGTGCAATCTCTTTTGCAAGGCTAGCAACTTGGGCGCTATCATCCTCAAGATCGGTAGCCAGTAGAATCTTGCCATAATTCATCACTTGATTTGGATTGTTCTCACGGATACGTACAGTTAAAACATCACATTTAGCTTTATGCAAGACACTGTTGGCTGTAGAACCTAGCAGCAGGTTTAAACCATGACGTGCGTGCGAGCCGATAATAATCAGATCACAGTCATGTTCTTCAGCATAATGTGTGATTTCATAATTTGGATTGCCTTGAGCAATATGAAATTCGGCATTAATGCCATCGAATTGTGGCTTAATCTCTTGTAATTTTTGTTTGGCATTTTCTTGTAAGCTTTTTTGGAAATCCATTGCCGCAGGTACAAATTCAGCAGCATTATCAATAACGGTCATGACATCAAGCTTAAGCTTTAGCTTGTGTGCAATGGCTTTAGCTGATGCGATAACGTGTTCTGTGTCTTCATAAATATTAACGGCAACAAGTGCTTTTTTGTATGTCATGGTGAGCTCCCTTATAAATGTTAACCATGGGTAAATGTGTTCCATAAACATTAGTTTATACCCATCACAAACCATTTTACAGATTTTTTTGCTTTGTATTTTGCGTGTTTTTGGCGAACTGTTAGCACGTTTATTGCTATTTGTTTTTTTGATAAGGCTATAAGTTTATATGATTTTTGTTTATAAATAGTACAGGTTAGAATGGCTGTAGTGAAAATGATCAATGAGAGTAAATAATGAAAACAATAATGGCTTTAGTGATTGCAATGGTAGGTATCGCTGGCGTTTTGGCTTTAACATCACTTAAAACTGAGGCGCTTTTGCAACAAAAATACATTGAACGCGTCGTTTTCCAGAGCGATTTTGTATAAACTCCCCAATGTGCAAACAGCAAAAGATCTCACAAAATTATTGAACGCAAAATAATCATCTGTATAATGCCTTATGCAATCATATCATTGATTAATTGACGTTACGCATTTTAGAAAAATCTATGATTTTATAAACACCCTGTCAGCCTGCGGCTGCCACCCTTTGCAAGAGGGGTGCTTAAGCTTGCGAGGCGGGTGTTGAAATAGAAAAAGTGCGTAACTTTGGTGATTCAATCAATAGAATAAAACGACATAGAGTATATAGATGCAAGATACGGCAATTGAGAAAGTAGTAACAAAAATAAACCTAATGAATTTCTGTCAAAAAGACTTACAAGTGTATTTTGCAAGTATTGACGAGAAACCATTTCGAGCCAAACAAGTATTTAAGTGGATTCATCAAAAGGGTATCACATCTTTTGATGATATGAGTGATTTAAGTAAAGCCTTGCGTCAGAAGCTGATGGATGTGGCTGAAGTGGTTGCTCCTAAAGTGGTATTAGATAAGCCCTCAAATGATGGTACGCATAAGTGGCTCATTGATGTTGGTGGTAATTTAGTTGAAACCGTTTATATTCCTGAAGGTTCGCGTGGTACATTGTGTGTTTCCTCACAAGTAGGTTGTACGTTGAACTGTAGTTTTTGCTCGACAGGCAAGCAAGGCTTCAATCGCAATTTAACTGTAGCTGAAATTATTGGTCAAGTGTGGACAGCAGTGCGTGCATTATCAAAGCAACAAGGCGAGCATGATCGACACGTGACTAATGTGGTGATGATGGGTATGGGTGAGCCATTGATGAACTTTGATGCCGTGGTCAGTGCGATGGATATTATGATGGATGATTTGGCTTATGGCTTGTCAAAGCGTCGTGTAACACTAAGCACATCGGGTGTTGTACCGCGCATTTATGATCTGCTTGAGCAGTCAGATGTCTCATTAGCCGTATCACTACACGCGCCTAATGATGCACTTCGTAATGAGCTAGTTCCGATTAATAAGAAATATAATATTGATGAGCTGATGGCAGCATGTAAGCTTTATGCGCAACGTGGGCCGCATAAGGAAATCACTTTTGAGTATACTTTAATGGAGCATGTTAATGATGAGCTTGAGCATGTAAAAGAGCTAGTAACACTATTGAAGTCAAAACAGGTTCCGGCTAAGATCAACCTTATACCATTTAACCCATACCCTGGCACGCCCTATAAGAAGCCTAGCAACAATCGAACACATCGCTTTCAGCAATATTTAACGGAAGCAGGTTTCGTGGCAACGATTAGGAAAACCAGAGGTGATGATATTGACGCGGCATGCGGTCAACTTGCAGGTAAAGTGCAGGATAAAACCAAGCGTCAGGCGCGATATCAACGTAGCTTAAGTGAGGCATAATGCTAAAAATAAGGAATCCATTGGTCAAGGCAGGACTTTTTATATCAATTATAATGATAGCTGGATGTGCAAGTAATTCTAAGCAGTTACCAGATATCCCCGAAGCACCGACTGTTGATTATGCTAAAGCGGCAAAGATTAATGCTGAATTAGCCGTGGTTTATGCGCAGCGTGAGATGTTAGATCGCGCCAAAGAGAAGCTCTTAAAAGCCAAGTCACAAGATGCTAATGTGCCCACGATCTATTATGCTGAAGGCTTATATTATCAGAATCTAGGCATGCCAGATCTTGCCGAGCGCTCTTATGAAAAAGCATTACGCATGGCACCAAATGATTTCCAAGCCTATAATTTTTATGCGCAATTTTTATGTATGGATAAGCATAAATATCAACAAGCCAACAATTTGTTTCAACGCTCAATTGTGCTGCCAAAAAATATCAATTTAGCTGAGACTTTTACCCTTTATGGGCGTTGTTTGTTAGAACAAGGTAATAGTAAACAAGCCAAACACTATTTTGAGAAAGCGATAGATCAAGGTGCTGGGAGTACTTTGTCTTACTGGGAGCTTGCGCAACTTGAGTATCACGAAAGAGACTATAAAGATGCACTTAGCATGGTCAATCGATATATTGAATTAGCAGGTAAGACACAAGAGAGTATCAAGCTTAAGATGGATATATTACAAGCCTTAGGCAATTACAATGAAGCAGCAACCTTGCGCTTGCAGCTGAGCTCTAAATTGTACGAGTAAGGTATCTAGATGATCCTATCGATGACCAAGCGATTGTTTAGAAGCAATCGCAGGCTGTGTGTTTATCACAATGAGATTGATCATAAACGTAAAACGTTGCTATTTTTGCATGGTATTACCGGAAGTGCGATTAACTGGCAGGCGCAATTTAGAAAATTTTCATCTGAATATAATATCGTAGCTTATGACTTATATGGTCATGGGCAAAGTGGCTATCCTAAAAAAGTCATTGAATGTTCAATGGTGCAAAGTGTGCTTGATGCACAAAGTGTGATTGAATATTTCAAACTTGAAAACATCACGGTTATTGCTTATGGCTATAGCGCATTGATTAGCTTGCTATTATGTGAGAAATATCCGAAATTGATTCAAAAACAATTATTGATCAATCCAATGCCTTATGAGCAATTATCGGATGTGCCGTGGTATTTACAATGGCCATTTTCATGGGGTTATCGTTTTTTTCGTTTAAATGAAGCACAAGTGGAATCGCAAGGCAATAACAGTGCTAGTTTGCCACGACTGTGGGTGATTAGAGCGTATTACCAAGCATTATTAAGCTTGCCTGCTTTGGATATACATCCAGGTAAGTTACGAATTAAAACGATGGTGTTGCGTTCGGTGAAATATCTGCCAGCTAAGCGTGAGAGAGTTGATAACTTCTACAAGGTGTTTTATCGCGCACGTGTTAAACCGCTTGAAAGTATTTCACCTTTTCCAATGCGTCAATCGAAAACACGGGTTAATCACTTCTTGGGGCAGACGATTGATGAGTTAAACATTCATGCCTTTCGTAATCTGGTTTTTGAGGGCGCAGGTGTCAGAGGGATTGCTTATAGTGGTGCGATTACGGCCCTTGAATCATTGGGCGTTTTAAAAAATATTCATCGCTTTGCCGGCACTTCAGCTGGTGCGATTTATGCGATTTTGTTGGCAGTTGGCTTTAATGCCAAAGATGTCGAGGAGATTGTAAGTAAGCTTGATTATCGGTTGTTTATGGATGCTAGTCGCAACTTTATCAGTAATTCCACACGTTTGATTACTGATTTTGGCTGGTATAAGGGTGACTTCTTCATCAGTCATATGGCTGAGCTTATTGAACGCAAACTCGGTGAGGGATTTATTGATTTTGCGACACTTAAACAACTAACAGGTAATGATTTATATATTATTGGTACTAACCTCACCAAGGAGTGTGCTGAAGTTTATAGTGCTGAGACAACGCCAACGATGCAAGTGGTCGAAGCACTTAGAATCTCAACCTGTATTCCGATGCTCTTTCGCGCGGTTAAACGTAAAGATGGCAAAGAAGAAAATATTCTGGTTGATGGAGGGTTGATTTGGAATTGTCCGCTAGAGTTATTTGATGATAAAAAGTATATGCACAATGCGCTCAATGCTTTGTATGATGGTGCGTCAAATGATGAGGTCTTTAATACCGAAACCTTGGGCTTTCGCTTAGATCCTAAAAAAGATCCATTAAAGCAAATGCGCACAGGTTCACAAGGGTTTCATAAGATAGGGCATATTTTTGAATTTACCCGAGAGTTTATGAAGTTTTATTCATTAGCTTCACTTAAGCGACATTTAGAGCCAAGCAATTGGAATCGAGTGGTTTTCGTTGATACCTTGGGTATTATGGGCACGGATTTTGAGATCAGCCAAGAGGAAATTTACCAATTGATTGAACAAGGAAAAACAGGGGTATATGAACACTTTTCTTGGCGAATGAGTGAAAATGGGGTAAAGTTCCCGCAGTAATTGAATTTATTCTACGAAGTACATAAAAATGCGTAATCGAAATAGTCAAAATAATCGAAACCCTAAATCAAATAACAATCATAAAGACAAGCTGCAGAAACTCTTGGCCTTAGCAGGTCTTGGCTCAAGACGCAAGATGGAAGAGAAAATTATAGCCGGACGCGTGAGTGTGAATGGTAAGGTGGCACAAATCGGCGATCGTGCATCACTTGATGATAAGATCATTGTCGATGGCAAACCATTGCGTAACCAAGCGGTTGTCTTATCGCGTCCTCGAGTCATCATCTACAATAAGCCTGATGGTGAGATTTGCACAAAGAGTGATCCTGAAGGGCGCAAAACAGTATTTGATGCCTTGCCAAGGTTAAAGATTGGGCGCTGGATTATGGTTGGACGCTTAGATATTAACACCACGGGGTTATTGTTATTTACCACTGATGGTGAGCTTGCTAATCGCTTAATGCATCCATCATATGAAGTCGAGCGTGAGTATGCCGTGCGCTTATTCGGTGATATTGAAGATAGTGTCATTGAGCAGCTTAAAATGGGTATTATGCTTGATGATGGTGAAGCGAAGTTTAGTAGTGTGCGTTTTGTAGGTGGAGAGGGCATGAATAAATGGTATCACGTCACTTTATCAGAGGGGCGAAATCGCGAAGTAAGACGGATGTTTGAAGCTGTGGGCGTGCAAGTAAGTCGCCTAACACGTGTACGTTATGGCAATACCACTTTACCAAGATATTTAAGTGCTGGTAAATCAGAGGAATTAAGTCCACAGGATGTTAATATGATACGTCAAAGTGTTAAGATGAAACGTTTTTATTTTCCTAAGAGTCTATTGGATAAATTAGATCGTAAGCGTTAATAATGAATCAAACAACCCTGCCAGAATTAAATTCAGATGAGCATTTGCGTGTGGCAGAAATGTGTGCTCATATTGCCAATGTCATTGCTAACAATAAATCTCCCATTAGTTTTAAGCGCTTTATGCAAGAGGCATTATATGCGCCAAATTTAGGGTATTACACGGCGAATAAACCAAAGCTTGGTGAATCAGGTGACTTTATGACAGCACCGATGAGCTCAAGCCTTTTTGGTCAAACCTTTGCCTTGCAATTTGCGGGTATCCTGCCAAAACTGGGTGACAATCCTGTCATTATTGAGTTTGGTGCAGGTACGGGAAAGTTTGCTTTGGATTGTTTGCAAAAGCTTCAATCACTTAATGCTTTGCCTCATGCCTATTATATTATTGAGCTAAGTCCTGATTTAAAAACTGAGCAACAGCGTTTATTAAAGTCAGTAGGGGATTATTATCAACATATTCATTGGTTGGATAAATTGCCGACAGAAAAGCTTAATGCGATTGTCTTTGCTAATGAAGTGATTGATGCCATGCCGGTTGAATTGATTACTATTAAGGGAAAAGTACCCAAACGCATGATGGTCGATCATCAACAAGATCAATTTATTTGGTGTGATCAAGAGATTACGGATCCGTTATTAGCAGCAGCGATTAATCGCTTACCATTACAAAGATTACTATCCATTGAGGATTATCAAACTGAGATTAACCTATGGATTGAGCCATGGTTAACATCAATTCATAGTGTGTTAAACCGTGGTGTGGTTTTTATCTGTGATTATGGTTATCAGCGTGATTTGTATTACAGCAGTGCGCGCAGTAAAGGCACATTGCAATGTTATTTCAAGCATCATGTGCATGATAATCCATTGATTTATACAGGTGTACAAGATATCACGGCACATGTTGATTTTACAGCTGTTGCTGAATATGCTGAAAATCTTGGCTTTGTGCTTGATGGTTTTGCCACACAAGGCAGGTTTTTAAGCCAAGCAGGAATTATGTGTGCTTATGAAAAGCAGCAAACAGATTTAAATGAAAAAGAGAAATTACGATTAAATCAAGAATTGAAATTACTGACACTGAGTACTGAGTTAGCTGAGAATTTTAAAGTCATGGCGTTATCTGTTGACTATGATGATGTGATTGAAGCATTTGATGATATTGATGTAAGTTATTTATTGTAAAAGATGTAAAAGTTAAAGGAGTTGTAAATTGTTTAAAGAAAATGCATTAACACCTGAGCATATTTTTAGAGCGTATGATATTCGTGGGACTTATCCTGAAGATCTAAATGAGAACGTTGTGTTTAATATCGGTGTAGCATTCGCGCAACAAGCGCGTCTACACGGTGAACAAAAGGTCTTTATCGCGCGTGATGGTCGTTTATCAGGTCCAACCTTGTTAAAGTCATTAGCGGACGGTTTGCAAGCCGGAGGCTGTGATGTGATTGATGTCGGCGCGGTACCGACACCTGTACTTTACTTTGCTGCAAAAACACAAGGCAATGGTACTGGGATTATGCTGACAGGGAGTCATAATCCCGCGAATTACAATGGTCTTAAAATGATGATTGGCGGGCACACCTTAGCACAAGATGATATTCAAGTATTAAAGCAAATCATTATAAAGGGTGAAGCAAAAGAATATAAAGTCGGTGCTTATCAATCACTTGCGATTGATAATAAGTACATTGATTATATTGCCAAACAAGAAAAGCTTGCTAAACCGCTAAAAATTGTGATTGATGCAGGTAATGGCATCACAGGTGAAATTGCCCCTAAATTGTTTAGAAAGCTAGGATGTGAAGTTATTGAGCTATTTTGTGAGATTGATGGCACATTCCCAAATCATCATCCTGACCCAAGTAAACCTGCTAATTTAAAAGATCTTATCGCTGCGGTTAAAACACACAATGCTGATGTTGGTTTGGCCTTTGATGGTGATGGTGATCGCTTAGGTGTGATCACACCTAAGGGTGAGAATATCTTCCCAGATCGTCAGTTGATGCTTTATGCCGAAGATGTATTAAAAGTCCATCCTCAAGCGACCATCTTATTTGATGTTAAATGCACTAAGAATCTTGCTGAATTTGTTGAAAATCTTGGTGGTAAACCGATTATGTCACAAACAGGACATGCGCTGATTAAAAAGAAAATCAAAGAAACGGGTGCCGAGCTTGCCGGTGAAATGAGTGGGCATACGTTCTTTAATGATCGCTGGCTTGGTTTTGATGATGGGTTATACACAGGTGTTAGATTATTAGATATTTTGGCAAATAGTGATGCGTCTCTAGATCAAATATTTGCACGTATTCCACAAAGTATCAATACCCCTGAGATCAATATTGAAGTCACCGAAGAACAAAAATTTGCGGTGGTCGATAGCTTAGTGAAGCAGGCAGATACAAAGTTCAATAATGCAAAAGTCATTACCATTGATGGTGTGCGTGTTGAGTTTAAAGATGGCTGGGGCTTGGTTCGCGCATCAAACACCACGCCATGCTTAGTCTTGCGTTTTGAAGCCGATAGCGAAGAAGCGCTAGCGCGGATTAAAGATGATTTTAGCCAGTGGGTTGAGTCGGTTATAAGTACGTGTGTAGTTTAGAAGACTCATTTTCATAAAATACAACTTGTTTTCCTTTATCAACAGTAAAGGTTTTTTCTTCTCCGGCATAAATCACTTCACTGCCAAGGGCTTTACATCCTTTGATTTGGGTAGATGTACTAAGCTTATCATCAGTTTTTGCCTTAGCCTGTTTATCTTGATTATTCTGAGGCAATAGACCATATGTTTTAAAGCTCTTGTCACACGCGTATATATTGCGTAAGACACTATAACTATTACCTGTATTTTTCACTGTAAGCAGGCCATCTTTATATTGATAATCAAGTGCTTTTTTAATGTCTTTAGGCTGATTAAACAGCTGTACTTTATAAGAAACAACAACCTGCACACCGCTGACAGTATCTTTTTCATCAGCGCCAGTAAAGCCTTTCAGATCATTAACCACTGGATTAATGGTAATGGCATAAGCTTCCTCTGCGTTCACGTTTTTGTTTAATAAATTAGCGCGTACAATACGAGTTTGCTTAGGCGGAATGACCAATTTGGGTGGTGAAACAATCATGCCAAATTTCTTCGGATCTGTTAAACCATCAAAGCGCGTAAATTTCCCCATTTTTGTGTCAAACTTCTCAGCGATAACATCAATGTAAGCTGGTTTATCGCCTTCATTTTTTACCTTGATATCAGTATAGTTTTTTGTGTTTGTTGAGTTTTGCTTAAGCACAAGTGGTGTTACTGAAATCCCTGCCATGGCGAATTGCAGTGGTAGTAAGCCAAATAAACCAAGTGCAAAAATTTGTTTTAACATAAATGTCTCCTTTGATTATCTTATCTTTAAATCTATTAAATTGCTTGCAGTGACCAATTAATGTTGAGGTTAAAATGTCCCTCGATCGTATCATTTGCCGAAACATTGAGCATAATGCGGTTAAGCTTAGCAAGTGTCTTACCATCAAATATCATCTGGCAACTACCAGATGATTGTGTACTATTGAAGATAATTCCCTGAAGCGCACCATTGTATTGACATAGACCTGAGTTAATCACGCTTATTGGGGCGATACTATTGCTTTGGCTATCTTCAAAGCCAATTAGCGAGACCACCGCACCTGTTTGCGTGTTTTGTAAAGTCCCCAAGCCAAGACCGTAAACCATTTTTCCATCTTGTGTGATTGAGGTGAATTGGTTCGGTGGTTGTGGTGTGATGCTTAGGCGGTAGTTTTTATCTTCAAAAATGTTGGCAGTATGTGCGGTTAAACTGACTTGATCATAATAGCCACTATTAAAATTAATGGTGGCATTGGGCATATCAATAACCAGTTGTGCTTCACCTAAGCCGTGGGCATGCCCAACGCTTGAGAGTGCTAGATAACTGCTACTGACGATACAGAGCAATTTATAATGTTTTTTTGATCGTAACATATAATACTCCTGTGTATTGATCTTGTGTCATTTTGGCGGCTTTGAAGGTAAGCTCCATACGCTTTAACTCTTCAACAAGCGCTTGACCACTAAATTCAAGTTCACAATTTACCGGTTGACCGCTCGCAAAAAATGACAACTTGTTATCAACAATGGCACAGTGTGAATTATTTCTGCCATTGAGTAAGGTGAGGCGATTGTTTTGGGCATTTAAAAAGGCAATATGGCTTATGCCAACCTCGGCAACACCTTGATCGACTTTTCCTAATGGAATGACGATGCTATTATCTTCTTTCAACGGTAGAAAAGTGCTATTAAAGGCGTTGACTACCAAATCATAGCGATCATTTGGGTTATAGCGATTATGTTGGTTAAACATGACATCACTGGTGTAAACGCTTTCACTATTGGAATAAATGCTTCCAGTAATCGGGCTAAGTGTAAAGTCTAGTCGTGAGGGGATGTAATAATTCAACCCTGTTGTTACAACATGACTAAATCCCATGACATAGCTCAACATGATCGTGATGATGGTTGCTGTAATCCTCATCAAAGTGCCTTCTTTTACTGATAATGGCTATAGCATAATCGATACTTAGGTTAAAAAGAAACCAATTGATATTTAAAGACTTAATGACCTTATAAAATAGATTAATGTTTTTTATGCTGATTTTATTTTGATCACTTTATATGATGTGCTCATATCGAATCACACAATAAAATGGATAGGAAATGGTATTTCAGCACAGAAAAAGTTTTATATATCTACTGGCTTTGTTGCAAGGTGGGTTTGCTTTTGCTGAAATTCGTGCAATTGAGGATGAAAGTATTCCTAAAGGGTTTGAAAATTATCAGGCAATATCAACGATGAACGTTCCGGTCTATATCAATGGACGTATCGTTGCAACAACGATGGTTAAATTTGATGATGGTACGATTGAAATACTTAATCCCGAGAGTGTGATTAATAGAGTGCCTACCTTAGCGGATGCGAATAAACAGAAAGTACTGGAAGCATTATCACAAAAACTACCTAATCATAGTGAGAGACTGTGTAAGTTAGATGCACCTAAAAGTTTAGGCTATGGCAATATTTGCAAAGCGTTAACACCAGAGGTGGCAGGTGTTATATTCAATCCAAGTAATCTTAATTTATATGTTTTTATTAATCCTAAGTTTCTAGAAAGTACCAATGGACCCATTAATCCAATGTTGGGGTCTTCGACTTCAAGCTTTTCGTATTTTAATAATTCGTCTTTACTGTATTCAACGACGGATTTTAATGACAGTAGTCTTAATCTCAATACCAATCAGTATTTTAATTATGGTAATACCAGTCTTTTAGTAACACCTGCCATTGAGCAGACATTCTCGCAGCATGGTGATAGCGATCCAACGCTCAGTATTAATAACTTAACCTTGCGCTACTATTGGAATCCAGCGCTGATTTCAGCAGGTACGACAATGACGGCAGGGGATAATATTCTTGCTCAGCAAAATATCATTGGTATGAGTATGCGCAACAACAATGAAGTATATAGCTATAGCACGAGTAACTCAGGTACGCCAGTTGAGGTACTGTTAACAACCAACTCGCAAGTACGTGTTTATAAAGATAATCAATTGATTTATGCTCAGCAGTTACCAGCAGGAAAACAGCAGCTTGATACATACAGCTTTCCAGATGGTTCATATAACATCACAATTGAAGTTATTGATCAGTTTAATAAAAAAACAGTATCACAAGAATTTTTTACAAAGTTTTCATTGATTCCTGAAGTAGATAAGCCAAATTATCAATTTGCATTAGGTTATTTGCAAAAGACGATCAATAGCAATGATGAGCATCTTTATTATCCGCAAAGCTATACGGATGAACCAATATTTAATGCCAAATGGACTCAGAGTTTAAATAATCGCTTAGCATTAACAGGAAATATGTTATCTAATTTCGAGGATATTTATGCGACATTTGGTTTAGATGAGAGTAATCAACTTATCTGAGGTTTATGTAATCAAGCTATATGAGGTTTG
>JAHDDB010000021.1:0-19986 GCA_020629575.1 Caedibacter sp.
ATAAGTGTAAAGCTAAGATCCATGTGTGTTATTGGTTATATATTAAATTTATCACTTGATTATCATAGCAATCAGCTGTGAAGCGCGCATTATTTTTATTGTTTTTTATGTGATGCGAATACATCAGTTGTAAATCATTAATCTTTAGCGCTCTTTGCCATTAATGCAGCAAGCATTTGTTTATTGGTGTTTGCATGGTCGATATAGTCTTTGTTCGTGCCATTTTCAAGCCATTCTTGTTTTAGTTTTTTCATGGATTCAATGTCATGCGCTTTGAAGATATTTACTTTTTGTGTGGCAATATCTTTATCGTCACCAAGCATTATAAGTGCTTCAATAGCCGTTGTACTAGCGGACTCAAAGGTCTCTCGAATAACATAATTAGCGCCTGCTTCTTCTAATTCGTAGGCATGGTGCCTATCGCGTGCTCGCGCAATAATTTTGATGTTTTTTTCATGTCGTCTAACCATTGCTACAAGCTCTGTTTGACTGTCACGATCATCTAAGGCCGCGACGAAAATAGTTGAATTCATGATGCCTGCTGAGATTAAAACCTCGGGTAAGAGTGCATTGCCATAATAAGCTGTATTACCATATTTTCTAAAGGTTTCAACCATATCAATATCATAATCAAGAATAACAGGCTCATGTTGGTTGGCATTTAATACGCGCGCGATAATTTGACCAAAACGACCAGCACCGGCAATAATAATATTGCTTTGATGTGCAATAGTGTCATTAGGCATGTTTTGTTTATTTTGATATTTCACGAGGATGACACGTTCATAAATTAAGAAAATTATAGGCGTTAACAGCATCGACAGAATAATGACTAATATGGCAATGCTCACAATATAGCTTTGAAATAACCCCAGGGTTAATGCAAATCCCAATAATACAAAGGCAAATTCGCTACCTTGTGCCAAAGATAGGCTAAATAGCCAAAAATTTGTGGTTTTAAGTCGGTAAACTTTTGCCAATAGTGCTAATATGATGATTTTTATACAAATTAGTAGTAAGACAGCAACTAAGATATATATCCAGTTTTGAGCGAACAAGACAAAATTAATGCTCGCACCAATCGAAATAAAAAATACCCCCATCAATAAGCCTTTAAACGGAGATATTTGGCTTTCAATTTCATGGCGATATTCACTTTCGGATAAGATAACACCAGCAATAAAGGTGCCTAGTGCCGCAGATAACCCCAGTGATTCCATTGTCAAAGAAACCGCAATAATTAGTAACAATACAAGAGCGGTAAATAATTCAACCAATTTGGTTTTAGCAACATAGCGAAAAACATACCTTAAAATATATTTGCCAACAAAAATCATCAAAATAATCACGGCTAATATTACCAGTGCTTGAACATAACCTGGCAAACTAGCCATAAACCCTAAATGTCTATTTGCTACACTAGCGTTAGTTGAAGAAATAACAAGCATCGGTAAAATGGCAAAAATTGGAATCACCGCGATATCTTGTGAAATGAGCACCGATAGAATTGACTTACCGGCTTTGGTGTTTAACTGCTTTGTTTCTTGTAAGCTTTGCAAGACAATGGCTGTTGATGATAATGAAAAAATAAGCCCCAAAGCAATGGATGGATATAGCTCAAATCGGAAGATAAAGTGAGTGGATAAACCCAAAAGTATTGTGGTTAACACGATCTGCATGCCACCTAGACCCAGTAACTGTGATTTCATATGCCAGATTTCTTTAGGCTTTAACTCCAAGCCAATTAAAAACATCATCATGACAACGCCAAGCTCAGCAAAGTGTTGGATCGATGATACTTCAGAACCAATCAGACCAAATAAAGGACCAATCAAAATGCCTGCCAATAAATAACCTAAGACTGATCCTAGTTTAAATTTCTTGGCAATGGGCACAGTGATAATGGCAAAAAATAGAAATAAAGCAGCTTGAGATAGCATTGAGGTCATATAGATTCTTTCTAAGGAGCATAATTGATACTTAATATTATTACAGCTTATTTTTGTTAGTGCATTAATTAACTGTTTATAATGCGCAGGGTGACTACTATGAATGTTTGAAGGGCTATTAATAATAGCAAGAGATATTTGGTGATATTAAGTCAAATATTCGCGGTAACAAGCGAGTTAAAGTGCCTTGGCACTTAAATTTTATCAGCAATTTTAAGCAAATGGATGCAATGTTTTATTGGCATGATATAATCGCGGGCAGTTTTTAATGTGGTGATGAGTACTTCCTGTATGCAAGATATACATAAGCATAGATTGTTGATTTTAGATTTTGGTTCGCAATATACGCAATTGATCGCGCGCCGTGTGCGTGAAATTGGTGTGTATTGTGAGATTTATCCTTATGATGTTGATGTCAGTTTTATTAAAGATTTTGCTGCCAGTGGCATTATCCTTTCAGGTGGACCTGAGTCAGTTAATGAATCGGTACATGTTAGAGCGCCCGAATGTGTGTTTGAATTGAATATCCCTGTACTTGGCATTTGCTATGGTATGCAAACCATGGCACATCAATTCGGTGGTGAAGTTGCCTCATCTGATAAACGTGAATTTGGTTATGCCAAGATTGAAATCAGTAAAGCAAATCCTTTGTACGAATCAGTGCCGCAAACTCAAGATGTATGGATGAGCCATGGTGATAAAGTGGTTGCTCTAAGTGATGAGTTTGAAGTAATTGCATCTTCTGAAAATGCACCGATTGCCGCAATGGCACATAAAACAAAGCCATATTATGGTGTGCAATATCATCCAGAGGTGACGCATTCTGCTTATGGTAAAGAGCTACTTGAGAACTTTGCGTTTAAAATCTGTGGCTGTGAAGCGTTGTGGAATCCTGCAAGCATCATCGAAGATGCCGTACAAAAAATTAAAGCGCAAGTTGGATCTGATGAAGTCGTCTTAGGTTTATCCGGTGGTGTTGATTCATCAGTGGTTGCTGCTCTTTTGCATAAAGCCATTGGTGAGAAATTAACTTGTGTATTTGTTGATACTGGGTTGTTGCGCTTGCACGAAGGTGATCAAGTCATGCAGACATTTGCTGAAAATATGCATGTTAATGTTGTGCGTGTTAATGCGGAAGATAGGTTCTTGGCTAAGCTTGAAGGGGTTAATGATCCAGAGAAAAAGCGCAAAATTATTGGTAATTTGTTTGTTGATATCTTCGATGAAGAGTCAGCAAAGCTGAAAAATGCTAAATGGTTAGCGCAAGGCACGATTTATCCTGATGTGATTGAATCAGCAGGCAGCAGTAGCGGTAAAGCGCATGTGATTAAGTCGCATCATAATGTGGGTGGCTTACCTGAAGATATGAAACTTGGGCTTGTTGAGCCGTTAAGAGAGCTTTTTAAAGATGAAGTGCGTAAAGTCGGTGTTGAGCTAGGCTTGCCATATCGCATGGTTTATCGTCACCCATTCCCAGGCCCTGGTCTTGGTGTGCGTATCTTAGGCGAAGTTAAAAAAGATTATGCTGATATCTTGCGTCAAGCCGATGCCATCTATATGCAAGAGCTAGAGAAAAGTGGTTACTATGATAAAGTCAGTCAGGCGTTTGCTGTGTTCTTACCGGTAAAATCAGTTGGGGTAATGGGGGATCAACGTAAGTATGATTATGTCGTTGCCTTAAGAGCAGTTGAGACGATCGACTTTATGACCGCACGTTGGGCACATTTGCCTTATGAGTTGATAGGTCTTATTTCCAATCGGATTGTTAATGAAGTTAAAGGCATATCACGCGTAGTTTATGATGTCACAGGCAAACCACCAGGAACGATTGAGTGGGAATGATTAAAATAACTAAATAATACTGTGTTGCTGCTTTAAGTTGGTTAACGCCGTTTTTGTTTTCTTTAAACGCTGAGCTGCACGCTGCTCATTCAATCTTGCGTAGTTATATACCAAAAAGTCGATAATTGTTAATTGTTTTAAGCGATGTGCCATCGGTACAAATAATCCGGTATCGACTTGCTTTTTGATATTCAAACGCGCGCTTGCTGTTTGATCAACCGGTGAGCCTGGATCAGTGATCGTAATGACTTTTGCACCATTGCTACGTGCTAGTTTGCATAAGCTAATCAAAGCCTCTGATTTACCGCTATTAGATATGGCAATAATTGCGTCACCCGGTTCCAAAGAGCCGATCGCCATTGCCGACATATGCATATCAGGGTAGTAGCCAACTTTTGGCATCATTCTAAAGAGTTTATGGAAGCTATCAAAAGCAGTGCAGTTTGACGCGCCAAAACCACAAATAACGACTTTATTAGAGTCAATCAAAATATGTGTCGCTAACTCCAGTTGCTCAGCATCAATTTCACGATCAACATTAGCAATAGCAGCACGTGCGTATTGGGCAACCTTATCTTTAACAACCGCAGTAGAGTCATCAAGCTTAATATCGATAGATTCGTTGATTTTACCAAGGGCTAGCTCCTCAGCAAAGCGAATCTTAAACTCCTGAAAACCTTTGCAACCCACCGCACGACAAAAGCGGACAATCGTTGGCTCACTAACACCAATGTTTTGTGCAATTGTCGTGATGTTTAAAGAAGTCGCTGCATGGCTGTTATCGATAATCCAATTCGCAACTTTTTGTTCAGATTTCCTTAATTTAAACTCCCCATTTTGAAGTTTTTCTAACATTGTTTCATCATGTCTCACGCTTTTGTACCCCTAAGTTGCAGCGGTGTCACTGCATTTCTAGCGTTTAAACGCTATAATTTGCAATGGCATTAAGATTTGCTTATAACCATAAAAATTGGGCGCATTATAGCATGGCGTGTAGATAATAAACATGGATCACAGTAAAAATGATAAAACATTTTATATACAACTTATCAAAGAATGATCCCGGGGCACATGTGTTGTCTATGGTGATCAAAGTTGGTGCGATTATGATTGTGTATTTTTTAATCGCATGGCGCTTTGGACTTGTTTATGAGGTAATTATTTGGGTGTTTTATTTTCTGGCATTTGCTGCCATCGTTTGTGCTGTGGGCGATATATATTCACGACGCAAGATATTTCTATGGTTTTTAGCAGGATTTGCCTTAGCATTAACTGCCTCTTATTGGCTGTACCCCTATAAGTTATTAAGTTTCACCTTGTTAATTATTTGTGCGTATTATGCCTTTTGGGTAAGGAAATATGACCCTATATTTAATCAGTTTCCTGGTTACTTAGTCATTGTATTGGCGATATCATCAATTCAATTACCAGTACTTAAACAAGATTTAATACAGTTATATATCAGTCTACTATGTGTAGGGAGCGCCTTTTTTGTACTGGTGCTGATGCTGCGCCCATGGGATACGCCAAGGCAGTTATTACGCGTCTTACAGATGCATGCGATTTTGCTGCAAAATGAAACACGCTATATCTTGCGTATGGCATTTGATGTCAATACAGGTGTTTTTGATATAGATAAAACCCAAAAAGAAGTTAATAAACGGCTCATTACATTACATGATAAAGGTGCTAGCTGGATTATTTTGCCCAAGCGCAAAATTGCTTGGCATAAATGCTATGGGCATTATAACAGCCTAGTGCAAAATACCTTTCGATTGATCTTTTTCTACTACACTCTATCCAAAAGAAAATCGACTATTGCGGAAAGTATTATTAAAAAAACGGCAATTAAAGATATCGTTTATATGGCAACGAAGCTTGCCGTTTGGGTGTTTTTGATGAATAAAGATCAAGACTTTAAACATCAGTTAAAGCAATTTAAAACATATAGCAATCATTTTAAACAAGAAGTATTAACAGCATCTAGCTTGAAAGGCTGCCAAGTCCTTGTTTTTGAGATAATACTTATTCTTGAGAGTATGCATAACACTGCGCTATCTTTAAGAGAGGTTGTGCATGAGATTGACTAATTGGTTAAACGCGTTGCCGGCGTACAAGTTGTTGGCAATAAGGGTAGCAAGTGCTTGCTTAATTGCAATTGTATTAACCGAAGTCATTGGTTTGCAACGTAACTATTGGAGTGTTTTGGCAATTATATCCATTAGTATTAGCGTACATGCCAGAGAGGTTCTACTTCGTTCTAAAGCCGTTATTATCAATACGATTTCCGGCTGCTTTATTGGGACATTTGCTTATTATGTGTTAAACCTTTATGTGCCGTTTTATGTGATTATCACAGTGATCTTAGTGTTAGCACTTTATACGCTTTATTTTAGTGTGGTGCATTATGCGGTGGGCGTTTTCTTTAGTAGTATTTTTGTGGTGATGTTTATTGGTACTTTATCCTTTTGGGATATGTCGTTACTTATCGCACGTATATTAGATATTGCAATAGGGGCATTAGTGATTCTGCTAATTAGCAGGCTATTAAAACAGCGCAATTTAAGAGAAAAATTTTATGCAGAATTTTCATCGGTTTATCTGGCGCATAAAGAGATTATTGAAATGTTTTTAAGGCAAAGAGAAGAAAAAAACAAGACATCAATAGATAAAGAAAATGGCTTTGACCAGAGTTTGGATAAAGAGATATTAAGGTTGCTTATCGATGAGTTAGCACTGCAAGAGAAGCATGTGGTTGAGAATTTTATTAACACTAAAACAGAACTTAATAAGGCGCAAATCAGTATGATTAAGGTGCTGCTGTCAACAATGCGTGAACTTATGTCAGTTTATCGTGCCTTGTTGCTGTTAGATGATCGTCAAAGTAATCAAAAATTACTGCATTTTTGCCGCCAGAAATTAGTGATGTTTTTTGATCTGTTAAAAAATGAGTATGCTTTACTTGAAAATATAACTAACAACCCATCTAAAAAATAGTTGATTATGATAGTATTGTATTTGTGTATCGATACATAATTGCAAAATTCTTTTGTGCGTTGATAAAAAGCATGTTATCGTAGCTGCACTTATGCTTAACTTAAGTCTTAATTTATGCAATTAAATACACGCTATGGGCAATTTGGGGGCTGTTATGCGCCAGAGAGTTTGATGCCAATTTTAACCGAGATTGAGAAAGGCTTTATCGCCATTCAACAAGATCAATCCTTTCAGTTAGAATTCAAACGTTTGTTAAAAGACTACGCAGGACGCGAAACACCGATTACTTATATACATAACTTATCAGATAAATATGGTGCTGATATTTATCTTAAGCGCGAGGATTTATTGCATGGTGGTGCACATAAAACCAATAATACGATTGGGCAGATGCTCTTGGCCAAATATCTTGGCAAAAAGCGCGTTATCGCTGAGACGGGTGCTGGTCAGCATGGTGTGGCAACGGCAATGACAGGAGCGATGCTTGGGCTTCAAGTTGAGATCTATATGGGGGCTGTAGATATCGCCCGACAAAAGCCTAATGTTGAGCGCATGAAATTATTTGGTGCTAAGGTTCACAGCGTGTCATCAGGAAGTGCAACATTGAAAGATGCGATCAATGATGCCATGCGTGATTGGATTACACATGCTGAGGATACCTATTACTGCTTCGGCACTGCGGCAGGGCCGCATCCATTTCCGGCCTTAGTGCGTTACTTCCAAGAGGTTATTGGTAAAGAAGCACGTGTGCAAATGCTTAAATTAACCAATGCTTTGCCTGATGCAGTTATTGCTTGTGTTGGTGGAGGTAGCAATGCAATTGGACTATTTAGTGGTTTTTTGAGTGATGAGAATGTGGCTATTTATGGCGCTGAACCTGCTGGAAAAGGTATTGAAACTGGTGAGCATGCGGCAACGATGAATAAAGGTGAAATAGGTGTGTTCCATGGTATGCAATCACTGTTCTTACAAGATAAAGATGGGCAGATCAAAGAGCCTTATTCGATCTCAGCCGGCCTTGACTATCCTGGTATTGGACCTGAGCATGTTTATTTGCAAGAGAGCAAACGCGTGAGTTATCTTACCATCACCGATGATGAGGCTATTGCGGCATTTGAAGCGTTATCAAAACAAGAAGGTATTATTCCAGCCTTTGAATCAGCGCATGCATTAGCATTGGCGTTTCAATTGGCGCAGTCGCAGCTGAAGGGTAAAACCATTTTGGTCAACTTATCAGGGCGGGGTGACAAAGATTTACAGAGTTATTTTAAATATAAAGGACTTTCCGATGAATAATCGATTTGACACATTGTTTAAAGATCACAGCAAAAAAATATTTATGCCATTTTTCACCTTAGGCGATCCCAATTTTGATGAGAGCCTACATATCATATCTGCAGCAATTGATAGTGGTATTGAAGCGATTGAACTTGGCTTTCCATTTTCTGACCCAATTGCCGATGGTCCAACCAATCAACGCTCGATGGAAAGGGCACTAAAATCAGGCATGACGTTTGATCGCTGCATTGAGATGCTAAGTATTATTCGTCAAAAGTATCCGGATATCGCAATTGGCTTACTCATTTACTACAACCTGTTATTTAAGCAAGGTGAAAGCGCTTATCAGAAACTGCAAAGTGTGGGTGTTGATGGTGTCGTTTGCGCTGATCTACCGTTAGAAGAGTCACAAGCGCATGAGGCATTACTTAGGAAGTATCATATTGGTGCGGTACAAATGGTTGCCCCTAATTCATCTGATGAGCGTGTCAAGCAGTTAGCCAGTCATAGTAGTGCGTTTAATTATGTGTTAAGTGGTTATGGCACCACGGGTGCTAAAAGTGAGATTGCTCCACAAACCATCGCACGAATTAAACAGGTAAGGGCGCTGATTGATCAACCCATGGTGGTTGGCTTTGGTATTTCAAAACCTGAGCATGTTCACGCAGTATGGCAAGCAGGTGGTAATGCGGCGATTGTCGGTAGTTATTTTACTTCATTAATTGAGCAGCATTTAGATGATACAACAATAGCAGCTGATAAAATACGTCAGTTTATTAGTGAACTCAAGTAATTGATATATGGCTTCGACTGACGCTCAGCCAACGGTTATACCTTTGCCGCTCCCTGAGCGCAGTCGAAGGGAAGGAAAGAAACTAATAGCTTTGACTAATGATTAGCCAATAGTTATACATTGATGCTTCATAATAGCTCAAGCAATATCTCTCCCAGCCTATTTATCGTTTTAATATCAGTATTTAGTGGTGGCAGCCAATAAATAGTATTCCCCAATGGACGCATGAGTGCGCCTTTTTCAATGGCTCTTTGATAAAGCTTATAACCCGCGCGAGGTTCCGTGGTTTTTAGATCAGCAACGACAACCCCGCCTAGGCTGCGAACATTATTTAATTTTTGGGTGCTTTGAGCGATTTCTAGCATGATATTATGCATCGTTGGCGACAATGCTTTATTAACATAATCCAGTATATGCTCACGTTCAAAAATATGGAGTGTTTCTAAAGCGACTTTTGAAGCCAGTGTATTACCACTATGGGTATGCGAGTGCATAAAAGCTTTCTGGGTTGAATAATCATCATAAAATAGCGCATAAATATCATCATGCGTTAAGCAAATACTCAAAGGCAGCATGCCTGAAGTGATGCCTTTAGATAAACAAATAAAGTCAGGTGTAATATCAGCATGTTCACAGGCGAGCATTTTACCAGTGCGTCCAATGCCGGTCATAATCTCATCGGCAATTAAGTAAACATCATTCTCTTTACACCATTTAGCTAGTCTTGCCAGATAGTCTTTGCTATAAATCAGCATACCACCAGCGCCTTGAATAAGCGGCTCGATAATCACGGAATTTAGCTTATCTTGAATTGCTTCTAATTGCGTTTGTGATTTTTGCCAAGCATGTTGTGCATCATGCCAAAGTGGATCGTTAATACCCGTCACATAGGGTATATCTTGCAAGAAAGTACAATCAAATAATAAGGGTTGATAAGCATGCTTGTACAAACCTAAATCACTTACGCTTAAGGTGGCACAAGTTTCACCATGATATCCATTTTGCAGTGCGGCAAAATGCGTTTTGTTTGTCTGCCCTTTAATAACACGGGCATGAATACTCATTTTCATCGCAATCTCAACAGCACAAGAGCCGTCACTGGCAAAGAGTGCTTTATCGGTGTGGGTGAGCTGGCAGAGCTTTTGTGTTAAGTCTTCAATGGTTGTGTTTGTGGTATTTGCCAAAATGGTATGCTCAAGTGCACCTAGCTGTTGTGTTAAAGCTTTTTGCAAATCTGGGTGGCTGTGACCTAATGACTTACACCACCAGCTTGAGATGGCATCAATAATCGGTTTGTCATTGTGATAGATAAAGCTGCCTTTGGCTTTAGTAATATTAAGAGGTGAGAAGGTTTCATAATCTTTCATTTGTGAGCAAGGGTGCCAAAGATTGGTCGAATACATTTTTGTAAACCTTAATTAAATTATAAGTTGACTAAAGTGGCAAGTATATCTAGATTGTTGCCGATGTAAAAGTATCACAATGTGAAAAACAAAGGATAATAATGCCAATGATTGATTTAAATTATGCACAAAGCTTATATAACAAACCATTTAATGAATTGCTATTTACGGCACAAACAGTACATCGCGAAAATTTTGCTGATGAAATTGAACTGTGTGTACTGCTAAGCATTAAAACAGGCAGTTGCCCTGAGGATTGCAAGTATTGTCCGCAAAGCGGGCATTATAATGCGGGCGTTCAAAAAGAAAAATTGATGGATGTACAGAGTATTGTATCACAAGCCCAAAGAGCTAAAGATCTTGGTGCTAAGCGTTTTTGTATGGGGGCTGCGTGGCGTAATCCACCGGAGAAAGCGATGCCACAATTACTTGAGATTATCCAATCTGTTAAGTCATTGGGATTGGAAACTTGTATGACTTTGGGAATGTTGTCCAAAGCACAAGCGACAGAATTAGCCGATGCGGGTCTTGATTATTACAATCATAATCTGGATACCTCAGAGGAATTTTATCAAGAGATTATTAGTACCAGAGATTACCAATCGCGCTTAGATACTCTGGAAGAAGTAGCAAATGCTGGCATGAAAGTCTGCTGCGGTGGTATTCTTGGAATGGGCGAGACGATTGATGATCGTTTACAAATGTTAGTGACACTTGCGAATTTAAAAACACCACCGGCAAGCGTGCCAATCAATCAATTGATTCCAGTGCCAGGTACGCCACTTGGCAATAAACTAAAAAAAGCAGAGGTTGATAGCTTTGACTTTGTGCGCACGATTGCTGTGGCAAGAATCTTAATGCCAGGCTCAAAAATCAGACTGTCAGCAGGGCGATCGCAAATGAGTGATGAAATGCAAGCTTTAGCCTTTTTAGCAGGGGCAAATTCTATTTTTTATGGTGATAAGTTATTAACTGCAGCGAATCCTTCAGAGAATCATGATCTAAAACTTCTCAATACACTTGGCTTTAAAGTAACAAAAAATAGTGAGGAACATCATGAGCTTGTTAGCGAATGATGAGCGTTTAACGGCAATTAAACACAGCGGACGTTATCGGCAACGCGTATTTACCCAAATACAAGATAAGTTTATTTATATTAATGAACGAGAGTTGATCAATTTTAGTGGTAATGATTATTTGGGATTATCACAGCATATTGAGGTTGAAAAACAGGCGAAGAAAGCCATTGAGTGTTATGGTGTGGGTAGCACATCATCTGCGATTGTTTCAGGAAGTCATTATCTCATTGAGGCGTTAGAACATGACATAGCGGCATTCGTAGGCTATCCACGTGCTTTGCTATTTAATTCCGGTTATCATGCCAATTTAGCGGTGATGAGTCTAATAGGAAAAAATGCTCAGACAGTGGTTGCGGATAAATTAGTTCATGCCTCTATTTTAGATGGCATTGCCTTATCAGGCGCCAAGCTTAAGCGTTATCCGCACCAAAATATTGATAGTTTGCGCACCATTTTAAAAAAACATCCAGAAGCCAACTATGTCATTACCGAAGGTGTTTTTAGTATGGATGGTGATATTTCGCCTTTAGCAAAGCTTGCCAATATTGGTCCTACTAAACTTATTATTGATGATGCGCATGGCTTTGGTGTGTTAGGTCAATTAGGCAAGGGTGCGGTAAATCATGCGGGGTTAACTTTTGAGGATGTACCTGTCATGATCGTACCCTGCGGCAAAGCATTGGGTGCTATGGGTGCATTGGTTTGTGCAAGTGATCAGTTTATTGAGCTATTAATACAAACAGCGCGTAGTTATATCTATAGCACGGCACTTGCTATTCCGGTTGTTGCTGCTTTAAATGCGAGTTTACAGCTTGTTATGGACGCTGATCATTTGCGTGACAAGTTGTTTGAAAATATTGCCTTTTTTAACCACTATGCACAAAGACTAGGCCTTCATGTTGTGTCTTGCGATTTGACGCCAATTCGCAGCATTATTATTGGTGATAACCAACAAACACAAAACATACAAAGTATGCTGAAAGATAAAGGTTTTTATGTTTCATGTATTCGTCCACCAACGGTGCCTGAGCATAGTGCACGACTACGTATATCACTCACTGCGCTACATGATACAGGTGATATTAAAGCATTATTAGATCAATTGGTGTGTATGTTATGAGTGTTCAAAATCATCTGTTTCTATCAGGTTGGGGTTTTAAAGCGAGTCTTTGGCAAATATTTCACCCTGAGATATCCGCTCATCAATGCATAGATATGCCTTCTTTTGAGAGCATGGATGAAAAAGATGAAGAACAAATATTGCAGTATTTATCAGTGAAATTAGCTAAAGCCGAAGTCATTCATGCATGGTCACATAGTGGCTTGTGGGTTTTGATACTTATTCAACAAAATAAATTAGATATCAAAAATAAAAGCATTTATTGTTATGGTTTGCCGTTGTTATGGCAATTTTCTAGTGATGAGAAAAAACAAGCCTTTATAAGACAATATGAATTAAACCCAAAAAAACTGTCACAGAAATTTTTAAAACTTGTTGCTTTTCCGGAGGTTGAGAGGATTAAACTCATAGAGTCATATTGCCTACTGGCAGATGCTGTAGAGTATCATAGCCAATTAAACTATTTAAAGTGGATGTTTTCTTTTACTGAAAGAATGCCAATAACAGATGCCATTGCTTTGTGTCAAAAAACGGGTGTTAATATATTTCTGGTAGAAAATGATGCGATTGTTGATAGTCTATCCTTGGCAAAGTTATTTAATAGTAAGCTCACAAAGAACCAAAGCCATCTAGGCTTATTACATCTTGCAGGAAGTGAGGTAAGCGCATGCTAAAATCGCCTCGTATAAGCTTTAGTGCCGCCAAAGATAGTTATCATCAACACGATCAAGTGCAACGCAAGGTGGATGAGAATTTAAAAAACATGGCATTTCAGCATCTTGAGCAATATAAAAATACACAGCATATATTAGAGCTAGGCTGTGGAGATGGTGTTAGCAGTATCGATATAGTAAAAAAGATTATGCCATTGACTTATGATGCAGTTGATATTGCAGATGTGTTAATTGATAAAGCAAAGGAGATAGCAGTTGATAGCTCGTCGATATCAAGGTGCAACTTTAACTTTATACAAGGTGATTTTAATCAATCATTTTTCTGGCAAACGTTATCTCAAAAAAAATATGATGTGATCTATAGTAATATGGCGCTACAGTGGTCTAATTGCTTACAAAGATTATTCAAATACATTGATCAAGTGTTGGCTGCAAATGGTATATTTGCCTTTTCGATTCCAGTGAATGGCACCCTTAAAGAACTTAAAAAAATAGTGCGTATTAATAAATTTACAACGCATCATGAAATGCAATGGTTGTTTAAATCGTTTAATTGGCAGTGTTTAAGTATCGATAAGCAAAGCATTCAATTAGAATTTTCTAATAGGCTGGCGCAACTTAAGCATTTAAAAAGCACAGGTGTAAATAGTTATTTGGGGGATGAAAAGAGTGAAAGGCCAGAGATGAAATCACTGCAGAGATATTTGCGTGATGATAATGAGCAAATGACAACGTTAAGTTATGAAATTGGGTTATATGTTATTACAAAGGGGTAATTCATGAATTACCCTGTGATGGTGTGTGTATGTGGCAATTGAAGAATTTGGCATATATCAGGTGACTTGTGGATTGCACCAACCACCGTGAAATTATACGGTTAGGTTATGTGTGATGATAAAACAATTCCTGTAGGGGTAATTCACGAATTACCCCTACGATGGTGCATGCATCAGGCAATTCGTGAATTGCCCCTACAAGGATCTTCGTAGGGGCGTATTGCATACGCCCTTTATGCAATACCTTTTAAAAATAATTAACAAGGAAAACAAATGAATATATCTTCATTAACAAAATTAACAAAACATAAGCAAATCGCGATTATCGGCACAGATACCGAAGTGGGTAAAACTTATGTCTGTGTTTATTTAATGAATCAATTAAAAAAGCAAGGCTTAACAGTCGCTGGATTAAAACCAATGGCATCAGGCGCTTTTATTGAAGGTGGTCACTTAGTTAATGAGGATGCATTGGCCTTACAAGAGGCATCTTCTGTGCCACTTCTTTATGAGGTGATAAACCCTAACGTTTATGAACCTGCCATTGCGCCACACATTGCTGCAAAGCAAGCAAATAAATCATTAACTGTTGAAAAACTTGTTGCGCAAACCAAGCATTCTTTAGCGCAAATTAGCAGTGATATCACTTTTATTGAAGGCGCAGGCGGCTTATTAACGCCATTAAATTTCAATGAAACATGGGCGGACTATTTAAAGGCGTTGGATATTCCAGTGCTTTTAGTCGTCGCTATGAAGCTTGGCTGTATTAACCATGCTTTGTTAACTGAATACTATCTTAAACAGCAACAAATACCCTGTGTTGGCTGGGTTGCTAATTGCATTAATCCTAATATGCCTGTTTTGCAAGAAAATATTGTGACATTGACGCAAATGTTAACGGCCCCCAAAGTAGCAGAGATTCAGTTTAATCTGTAAATGGTTAACATCCAATGTTGTAAGTAATTTAATTTCGTTATGAAATCTAGTCTATTTTTATTTTTGTTGGTTTATTTCCTTCCTTTTGTCGATTTTGTCATTTTTATGTAATTTTTATAATGTTTATCTGATATTTTTGTCGCACATGCTCATTTTTTTCGGTAAATTACTGTGAGGATTGATTAATAGGATGTTAACGAATGTTATCAAGTACACTTAAATTTGAGTGTGTTACATTAAGAAGGGGAAGGTATGAAATCAACTAAATTAAAACGTGACTTAAAAACGCGTCATTTAACAATGATTGCGTTAGGTGGCACTATTGGTACAGGGTTATTTCTTGCAAGTGGTTCAGCCATTTCACAGGCAGGTCCAGGTGGCGCGTTAATAGGTTATGCATTAGTTGCGATTGTGGTGTATATGCTAATGACTAGCCTAGGTGAAATGTCAACATATGCGCCATGCACAGGGTCTTTTAATAAGTATTCAGAAAAGTTTGTTGATCCAGCACTTGGCTTTGCCATGGGTTGGAATTATTGGTTTAACTGGGCAATGACTATCTCTGCTGATTTATTAGGTGCTGGACTGTTAATGCAGTTTTGGTTTCCAGATACCCCAGTGGTGATGTGGAGTGCGATTTTCTTTGTTATTATTCTTGCGGTAAATCTATTCTCAGTATCGATGTATGGTGAGTCAGAATATTGGTTATCCTTTATAAAGGTATCATTTGTTATCATTTTTATTTTGGTTGGCGCACTGGCTATTTTTGGCATTAGTGAGAATGGTTATGCTGTTGGCTTTAGTAATTGGCGTGTTGCAGATGCACCATTTAATGGTGGAATATTTACGATACTAGGTGTGTTTTTGATTGCAGGTTATTCATTCCAAGGAACTGAGATCGTTGGTGTTGCCGCAGGTGAGGCAAAAGACCCAAGAAAAGCAATACCCAAAGCTATTCGTAGTACATTTTGGCGCTTGACCTTGTTTTATGTATGTGCATTAGGCATTATTGGCTTTTTGGTACCATATACTGCAAGTTGGTTAGCAAACCCCGAATCTAATGTGGCGATGAGTCCTTTCACCATGGTGTTTCAAAGCACAGGATTCACCTATGCCGCAACGCTTGTTAATATTGTATTGGTTACTGCGGTATTATCAGCAGCTAATTCATGTATTTATACTTCGTCGCGTACGTTATGGTATTTATCTAAATCAAAGCAAGCGCCTAAGGTCTTATCCAAAACGAACCGTCGTGGTGTGCCTGTGATTGGCGTACTGGTGACATCAATCTTGGGTGCTACGTTTTTCTTGGCGTCTTTCATAGGTAATGGCGCAATTTTCAACTGGTTAGTTAACTTAATCAGTTTATCTGGATATATAGGTTGGTTGAGCATTTCTATTAGTCATTTGCGTTTTCGTCGCGCGTATATCAAGCAAGGTAGATCCCTCGATGACTTGGTTTATAAATCAAAGTTTTATCCATATGGACCAATTATATCGATCATTGCCTTGGTGATTATGATGTTTGGTGCGCAAGTTGAGCAAATGCTATCGGGTAGCGCGACATGGGGTGCTTTCTTTGCAACATATAGTGGTGTGATTTTGTTTGTTCTTTTATATCTTGGCTATAAATGGCGTAAGCGTACCAAGTTTGCACGCTCGGCAACATCTGATATTGATTTCTTCCACAAAGAAGCACATCAAAGTACTTTTTAATAAGAGACCGGTACGAATGATAGTCTTGGTGGGCTTTTGGATATGGAGAGTATCAAAATATCACCTGTTGAATATTAAGCTTTTTGTTTGATGAATAAAATAACTGCAACAGTAGCGATAAAATAGGAAAGCAAAACAACCATCATGCCATTATGATAGCTTGAACCATCATATAGATAGTTTGTTATTGGCTGTGATTGGCTTGCACGGATGACATAGCCAACAAATGGCTGGAAAATAAAGCCTGAAATAACAACCGCCATATTATTAAAACCAATGGCAGTGGCGCGATGCTCAAGTTTATTATTGCGTGAAATCAAAGAAAAGCTTAACGCCTGTCCCGCACATGCAGCACCTGCGGCAAAAAACAATATGACAAGAACTGTGACGCTATTAATTGGTGCTAGGGTAATAAACCCAAAAGAAATAACACCTAGTAGTGCGCAAAGTACAAGTACGCGTTTGATATATTCTGTTTTATCGGCAAGAAAACCAAACAAAGGGCTGCCAACAGCAATGCCAATCCACATAAAAGTGACAATGGTTGCCGCAACTGAAAAAGGAACGTTAAAGTATTGCTCAACAAAAGGAATGCCATAAAGTGAGGCAACAACTGCCATTGGCATCCACAGTAAACAAGCATAGATTGCAATCATCCACGTTTGTGATTGGCGAGCAACGGACTTAAAAGCAATACATGAACTTGTCACAGGCTTCGCTGTTAGGTGTTTATTAGGAAGCTTTAGGTAGAAAAACATGATAATCAAGAGAATCAAGCCAAAGCTGCTAATAATCATCATTGTTGCGCGCCAGCCAAAGTGATCAATCAGCGGGATAAGTGGTAATGCGCCACACATGGCACCTAGTGCTGCAAGCATCTGAGTAATGCCTGCTATCAAAGTGAAATAGCGCTTGCTAAAGACATGACTGGCAACGACAAGCACGCCAATAAAAGCGAAAGCGGAGCCAAAGCCCATGAAAATACGTGCGCAAGCCGCAAGATAAAAGTTTGGTGCAAGTCCAAACAGAAATCCACCAATGACGCAAATCAAAAGGGGTAACATAATCACATTGCGTGCAGAGAATCGATCATAAATAAGGCCTGCTGGAATCTGCATTAAAGTATAGGTGATAAAATAAGCACCAGAGGTGACGCCAAGCCAGAATATATCAATATGCAGACTACTCATAAGGTTTTCAGTCATAATGCCAGGTGAGACTTGAAGTGCCATTTCAAAAAAAAGAAACAGTGCCGCTAAAATAAATAAAAGTACTGATTTAAACATAAGGTTATCCTATTCATTGTTTATGTTTCTACGCTTAAAATATCAAAGATTAAAAAAATTAAGATGCCTAATTAAAGATAAACTGGACATAAGTAACAACGGATTAATAGAGGTGCAGTAAATCCTAATTAGGCTTAATACATCGACAACAACAGAAAATAGGCATGAAAGTAGCAGCACAGCCACTTACGCTAGATAACTGTGTGTTTAGATATTTATTGTGCTGCATTTAAGTTTTTCTTGCTCGAAAGATCAGTGACTAGAAAGATAGATTACCTTGAAAAAAACAAAATGCAAAATTTTTTTGTATCGATGATTATCGTTGTAATTAAAGGAAAACCAACTTTTAATCCGTTGACACAAACATCAAAACCCATTACCCTTTGCGCATATGATACCAAGCCAGTACTATTTTGATGTTAAAAGTCAGTAAACTTGCTGATTATGCGGTGATGATCGTGCTCAAATTTGCGCAGAATCCGCAAGGGTTATACAGTGCCACTGATCTTATTAGTCTTACGGGACTTAATTTGCCGACCGTGCGTAAAGTACTCAAGCTCTTGAGCATAAAGGGGATATTACTTGCCAAACGCGGCGCTGAAGGTGGCTATGCGTTGGCTTCTGAAGTGAGTGAAATTTCAGTACTTGATATTGTCGAGGCAATTGATGGACCGCTTGCGTTTACTGAGTGTTGCAGTGCAGGGTTTGTATCGTGCTCTGTCAATGATTGTCATATGGGTGGCTATTGGCATGTGATTAATAAAAAAGTCCGCGAAACACTAAGTAGTTTTAAATTACTAGAGTTAATGAATTCATCATCTTATGAAGTAAGTGAATTAAATAATATGAATCAAACTAAGAAAGAAAATAGTAAAGAGATCATGCGACATGACGGATGAAAAAATAAATAAAATGCTTGATCAGGAATATAAGCACGGCTTTGTGACTGAGATTGAACAAGAACGTTTTCGTAATGGCTTGGATGAGGATATTATTCGGCAGATTTCCAAGCGCAAGAATGAGCCTGAGTTTATGCTTAAATGGCGCTTGCAGGCTTATCACAAATGGCTAGAAATGAAAGAGCCAACTTGGGCGCATGTTGATTATGAGTCAATTGATTATCAAGCGATTAGTTACTATGCGGCACCCAAATCGGCAGCTGATAAGCCAAAAAGCTTGGACGAGGTTGATCCAGAGTTAATTGAGACGTATAACAAACTAGGCATTCCTTTGCATGAGCAAGAAATGCTCGCAGGTGTTGCTGTAGATGCGGTGTTTGATTCTGTCTCTGTGGTCACCACTTTTAAAGAAAAGTTGGCTGAAGCAGGTGTGATATTTTGCCCAATTTCAGAGGCGTTACAAAAATATCCTGAGCTTATTGAGAAGTATATTGGTTCAGTGGTGCCGCAAACGGATAACTATTTTGCAGCATTAAACTCTGCTGTATTTAGCGATGGCTCATTTGTATATATTCCCAAAGGTGTACGTTGCCCGATGGAGTTATCAACTTATTTTCGGATTAATGCCTCAAATACGGGGCAATTTGAACGTACCTTAATTGTTGCTGATGAGGGCAGTTATGTCAGTTATCTAGAAGGCTGTACTGCGCCTATGCGTGATGAAAATCAGCTGCATGCAGCGGTGGTTGAACTAGTTGCATTAAAAGATGCTGAAATTAAATACTCGACTGTACAGAATTGGTATCCCGGAGATAAGGACGGCAAAGGGGGTATTTATAACTTTGTGACCAAGCGTGGTGTGTGTATGGGCGCTAATGCAAAAATCTCATGGACGCAAGTGGAAACGGGATCTTCAATTACGTGGAAATATCCATCGGTTATCCTGCGTGGTGATAATAGTGTGGGTGAGTTTTATTCTGTGGCATTAACGCGTCATGCGCAACAAGCAGACACCGGTACCAAAATGATTCATATGGGCAAAAATACCAAAAGCACGATCATCTCAAAAGGGATTTCCGCAGGACGCGCGCAAAACGCCTATCGTGGGCTAGTACGCATGTTGCCAACGGCGGATAATGCACGCAATTTCTCACAATGTGATTCTTTGCTTATTGGGCATGAATGTGGCGCGCACACTTACCCGTATATTGAAAACAAATCAAAATCAGCGCAAATTG